>SVHB01000012.1 GCA_015056005.1 Clostridiales bacterium | reverse complement strand
GGGGCCGCGGCCCTTGTCGAGCTTGGCTTCGATGATGACGCCCTTTGCCTGACGGTTGGGGTTGGCCTTGTATTCGTTAACATCCGCTACCAGCAGGATCATTTCAAGCAGGTTATCGATGCCGTCGCCGGTGAGCGCGGAGACCTTGGTAACGATGGTGCTGCCGCCCCATTCTTCGGGAACGAGCTCGTATTCGGTGAGCTGCTGCATGATCTTGTCGGGGTTTGCGGTGGGTTTATCCATCTTGTTGACCGCAACGATGATCGGAACGTTTGCAGCCTTTGCATGGTTGATGGATTCAACGGTCTGGGGCATGATACCGTCATCTGCAGCAACAACGAGGATGGCGATGTCGGTGGTCTGCGCGCCGCGGGCACGCATGGTGGTGAACGCCTCGTGACCGGGGGTGTCAAGGAAGGTGATCTGCCTGCCGTCGCACATTACGGTGTATGCACCGATGTGCTGGGTGATGCCGCCCGCCTCGGTCTTGGTAACGGAGGTGGAACGGATCTTGTCAAGCAGAGAGGTCTTACCGTGGTCAACATGACCCATGATGGTTACGACCGGAGGACGGATGATGAGGTCTTCCTCGTTATCCACGCTGTCGGCAGCCTCGGTGATGGTCTCGTCGAGGGTCTTGCCGGGCTTGTATTCAAGCTCGATATCGAATTCCTGTGCAACAAGGTTTGCGGTATCGAAGTCAATCTCGTTGTTGATGGTGGCCATGATGCCCAGCATGAACAGCCTCTTTATGATCTCGCCCGCGGGCTTGCCGAGCTTTTCGGTAAGATCCTTGACGGTGATCATTTCGGTGGTCATGACTGCATGATCGATCTTGACGGTTTCGATCTTTGTCTGAGCCTTATCCTGCTTTTTGCCGGAGCGCTGCTTTCTGAATCTCTGCTCGTCGTCCAGACCGCCGGATTTTGCGATGTTTTCCTTGAAAACATCCTTCTTTGCCTTGGGAGCCTTGCGCTCGACATCGTAAACGCGCTGATAGGAGTTCTTGTTGGGATCGTAATTGGATACCCTTTCCTTCTCCATAACGGGGATGATGTCGGGAGCCTGAGGCTTGGGCTTGGGAGTGAACCTGGGGGTCTGAGGTCTGTCCTTATCCTGGAAGTTGTCCTTGCCGCCGCCCTGATTGTTCCTAGGCTGGAAGGGACGGTTGCCGCCCTGCTGCTGACCGGCCTGATTGTTTCTTTGCTGGAAGGGACGATTGCCGCCCTGACCCTGGCCCTGCCTGTCGCCCATATTGCCGGGACGCTGCTGCCACTGACCCTTGTTTTCGCCCTGCTGATTGTTCCTGGGCTGGAAGGGACGGTTGCCCTGCTGCTGAGGCTTCTGATTTGCAAATGCCGCCATGTTCTTGGGCATGGGAGGACGGTTTGCTTTCAAGAAATCTCTGCCTGCGGGAGCGGCGGGCTTTGCGGCCTGCTGGGGCTCTGCCTTCTTGTTTGCTTCGGGCTTTGCTTCTGCCTTGACCTCGGTCTTAGCCTCGGCTTTAACTTCGGCTTTGACTTCCTTGACCTCTTCCTTAGCGGGCTTTTCTAATGCAGGTGCGGTTACTTTTTCTTCTGTTTTGTGGGAAACGCTCTTGCTTTCCATAGGCTCCTCTGTATTTATCTCGGCCTTTATCTCGGTTTTTTCTTCCGTAGGTTCAGCCTTTTTCTCGGCGGGTTCAACTGTCGGTTCAGGAGTTGCAGCCGGCTCTTCATCGCGGGTAACATTGCCCGGTCTGGAAATGTCAGCCTGCTCAAATGCTTCTGCGGCAGCGGCGGCAGCGGAAGCGCGGGCTTTCTCAAGCTCGATCATTTCAGCCTCGGCAGCCTGCTGAGCCTGACGCACCTCTTTCTGTACGAGCTTTATCTCCATTTTGGAGAGCTGAGCAGCGTAATCCTGGGCTTTGCCCACGGAATGAGACACCTGGTTTGCCAGGTCCTGCGCCATGTTCTGAAGCTCCTTTGCAAAATCCAACCCTTTAACTTTTGCCATCTAATGAATGCACTCCTTATTTTCTGCCATAAAAAGGCTTTGGATGGAGGGCAGGTTAAACCTGCCAAACAAGCTATATTTCAAGCATTTTGATCATGGTATTTGCAAAACCCTTGTCGAGTATCACCACGACCATCCTGCCCGGTTTGCCTATTCTTGACCCTATGTCGCCATCCACCGGGGCATAGGGGATATTATAATATTTGCAGGCGGATTCGATATCCTTCTGCGTGCGTGCAGATGCGCTCTTGTCCCATATGCACAGCTTTGCCGTGCCGTTTTTGATAGCGATTCGCGCTGCCTCGTCGCCGCTTTGCAGCTTGCCTGCTCTTGCGCAAAGCCCGAGGAACCCGAGGAATTTTTCGGTATCAGACATCGTTTTCACGCCTTAGTACTTCGATCTCAAGCGCTGCCATGGTAGTTTCGTCTATCTCGACCTCAAGCTGCCTCTGAATTGCCCTTGACTTGATCGCTTTTTTGAAACATTCGCCTGTGGGGCAGATGTAGGCGCCCCTGCCGGAGAGCTTGCCCCTGCGGTCGACGACCACATTTCCCTCAGGGGTGCGCACCACGCGGATGAGATCGGTTTTTGCCTTCATCTCGCGGCAGCCAACGCACATGCGCATCGGCGTTTTGCGCTTTATCATATCTGATCTTCCTCGGCGTAGCTTTCTTCGTCGATATCCTCATCGTCAAAGCCCATGGCTTCTTCCATCTGAGCATAGCTCTTGATATCGATCTTCCAGCCGGTGAGCTTGGCGGCGAGCCTTGCGTTCTGGCCTTCCTTGCCGATGGCGAGGGAAAGCTGGTTGTTGGGAACGATGACCTTCGCGGCCTTTTCGCCTTCGTTGATAAAGACGGAAACTACCTTAGCGGGAGAAAGAGCGTTTGCGATGAACTCTGCGGGATCGGCAGACCACTTGATGATGTCGATCTTTTCGCCCTTGAGCTCGGACACGATCTTTTCGACCCTGATGCCCTTGGGACCTACGCAGGAACCGATGGGATCAACGTTGGGATCGGAGGAAGCGACTGCCATCTTGGTGCGGTAGCCGGCTTCGCGGGTGATCGCCTTGATCTGGACAACACCGGAGAGGATCTCGGGGGATTCGATCTCGAACAGTCTCTTTACAAGACCGCTGTGGGTGCGGGAAACGAGCACCTGAGGACCCTTGTTGGTCCTGAGGACCTCGAGAACGTAAACCTTAACGCGGTCGCCGGGAGCATATTCCTCGCCGGGGATGTGCTGGGAGCCGTCGAGCAGACCCTCGGTCCTTGAAAGCTCGACAAATACCTGCTTGCCCTCGACGCGCTGTACGATAGCGGTCATGATCTCGTTTTCTTTTTCGATGTATTCGTCGTAAATGACGCCGCGCTCTGCTTCGCGGATGCGCTGAACGACGACCTGCTTTGCGGTCTGTGCTGCGATCCTGCCGAAGGTACGGGGAGTGACCTCGATCTCGAGGATATCGCCGGCTTCGTAGTACTGCTTCTGCTTCTTCGCATCGGCAACGCTGATCTCAACTGCGGGATCATTGACCTCTTCAACTACGGATTTAAGAGCATATACCGCGATAGCGCCGGTATCGTTGTCTATGGAAACCTTGACATTCTGAGAAGTGCCGAAGTTTTTCTTGAAAGCGGAAATGAGAGCCTGCTCGATGGTGTCAAGGAGCATCTGCTTATCTATTCCGCGCTCTTTCGCTATAGCGTTGAGCGCGTCCATGAATTCTGCGTTGTGTTTCATCCTGATCTCTCCTAATATATATGCAAGCGGTGCTTATTGAAGGACGCCGCTGAAGTCGACATAAAGCCTTGCAAGCGCAGTTTCTTTATAGGTGAAAGTGATCTCGTTTTCACTATCCTTGGGCTTGAGCTTTTTGGTAAGCACGGTAAAGCCGTTTTCGTCGCAGGAAACGAGCTTGCCCACGAACTGCTTCACACCGTTTTTTGGCGCAAAAAGGCGCACCTCGATATCTTTTCCCATGTTACGCTCATAATCGCGCTGCTTTTTGAAAGCGTAATCAAGGCCGGGCGAGGAGCACTCAAGGTAATCGTAATCTATATCTTCAACGAACGCGATGGCCTGCTTGTGGAATTTTTCGCAGTCATCAAGGGAGATGCCGCCGGTCTTATCAATGGCGATGCGAAGGAAATACTCGCCTGCTTCTTTTGAAAGGGAAATATCGACCAGCTCGAGCTCCATGCTTAAAGCCAATTCTTCAAGCTTTGCCCATACTGCTTTTACAGCACTGTTATTAGCCAAATGCTTACGACCTCCGGATGTAAAGACATAAATATTGATGTTTGCCAAAATGCCGCACACTAAAAACGAAAGAGCGGGCATTCCCACTCTTTCACACAAGTACAACATTCTACAGTTACTATTATAACACCGATATGCTTGGTTTACAACCCCTATTTTTTACAATTCGTTCACAAACAAGGCTTTTTTGGGCTTTTTTGAGGTCGGATGAAGCAAAAAACGGTTGACAAAGCATTTGGCATATTTTATAATACCGATGTATGACAGCAATGGCGCTGTGAGCGGTTTCGCTTGCGGCGCTTTATTCATTTCGGGGAGGTAAGCTTAGATGAGCAACCTTACAAAGACCTTCGGCAGCATGGTTTTCAACGATGCGGTCATGAAGGAAAGACTGCCCAGAGAGACCTATAAGGCGCTGAAAAAGACCATAAACGAGGGCAGGGCGCTCGATCTTGACGTTGCAAACGTCGTCGCAAACGCGATGAAGGATTGGGCGGTCGAGCATGGCGTGACCCATTATACACATTGGTTCCAGCCCATGACCGGCATCACCGCCGAAAAGCATGACGGCTTCATGACCACAAGGGACGACGGCATAATAATGGAATTTTCGGGCAAAGAGCTCATCAAGGGCGAACCCGACGCTTCCTCCTTCCCTTCGGGCGGTTTAAGAGCCACCTTTGAAGCAAGGGGCTATACCACCTGGGATCCCACTTCTTATGCGTTCATAAAGGAAGGCGTGCTTTGCATCCCCACCGCTTTTTGCAGCTACGGCGGCGAAGCGCTTGATAAGAAAACTCCCCTTTTGAGATCCATGCAGGTCATCAGCGCTCAGGCGCTCAGGATAGTCAAATGCTTCGGCATGGACGATGTGACCTCGGTTACCACCACGGTCGGTCCCGAGCAGGAGTATTTCCTTGTAGATACCGAGCTTGTCAAAAAGCGCAAGGACCTTATGTTCACCGGCCGTACCCTTTTCGGCGCAAGATCGCCCAAGGGTCAAGAGCTTGAAGATCATTATTTCGGTTCCATAAAGCCCAGAGTAAAGGCATTTATGACCGAGCTTGACGATGAGCTTTATAAGCTTGGCATCCCCGCAAAGACCGAGCATAACGAAGCGGCGCCCGCACAGCACGAGCTGGCTCCCATATACGAGGTCACCAATGTTGCCACCGACCATAACCAGCTTACCATGGACCTTATGAAAAAGGTCGCGCTGCGCCATGGGCTCACATGTCTTCTTCATGAAAAGCCCTTTGCGGGCGTGAACGGCAGCGGCAAGCATAATAACTGGTCGCTTGCGACCAATACCGGAGTGAACCTGCTCGACCCCGGAAAGCGTCCCGAGGAAAACACCCGCTTTTTGCTGTTTATTGCAGCGGTTGCAGAGGCTGTGGATATGTTCCAGGGCCTGCTCAGGGTCACCGTGGCAAGCGCTGGCAACGATCATCGCCTTGGCGCGAACGAAGCTCCGCCCGCTATCGTTTCCATCTTCCTTGGCAGCGAGATCACCGCGATCCTTGAAGCCATCGAAAGCGGCAGCGAGTATAAGAGGCATACTTCCCACGATATGGATATGGGCGTAGCGGTCCTGCCCCATTTTGCACAGGATACCGCAGACAGAAACCGTACCTCACCCCTTGCGTTTACCGGCAATAAGTTTGAGTTCCGCATGGTGGGCAGCGCGTTCTCGGTCGCAGAGCCCAATATCATAATCAATACCATTGTTGCCGATGTGCTTGAAAAATATGCCGATATTTTGGAACAGGCTGAAGACGTCGAAAAAGCCGCGCTTGAGATCATCAGAAATACCATCCGCACCCATAAGCGCATTATATTCAACGGCAATAACTATTCCGACGAATGGGTGGAGGAAGCAAAGCAGAGAGGTCTTCTGAACCTCAGATCCACACCCGAGGCGCTTGAGTATTACGTAACTCCCAACAATATCTCCGTGTTCGTCCGTCACGGCATCTTTACAGAAGCCGAGGTCAGGTCCAGATACGAGATACTGATGGAGAACTATTCCAAGGTGCTTTCCATCGAAGCCATGACCATGCTGGAGATGGCAAAAAGAGAGATCATGCCTGCTGTTTCTTCTTACCTCAAGGAGCTTTCTCAGGAGCTTTCGCTCAAAAAGAGCGTCTGCCCCGATGCCGACGATACTGCCGAGACCGCGCTGATAATGAAGATATCCGCGCTCCTTGGCAGCATGTACAAGAAGACCTGCTTGCTTGACGAGGCTGTGATCAATTCCAAGGCCTGCAAGGGCGCAGGAGAGCTCGCGCATTATTACCACGACAGTATTTTCTCTGCTATGCAGGAGCTCAGAGCCGTCGCCGACGAGCTGGAGCTCATCTGCGCGGAAAAGTATTGGCCCTTCCCCACCTACGGCGAGCTGCTGTTCAGTGTGTAGGTATTTATTAAGCAGCGATATTTTCCCCTGTGAATACAAAAACTCTGTGCAGATAAATGCACAGAGTTTTTTGTTGCGGTCGTGCGGGGCATGACCGCAGTGAAATGCGGCTTTCGCCGCGTGAAGAGTGAAATGTCCCTTCGGGACGTGAAATATGCGCTTCGCGCATGTTTTGGTTAGTAACTACCCTAAAGCCCAACTCTCCTGAAAAGTAATCACGCGTTGCCCACACTTTACGGGCAACGCGTAAGCTAACGTATTCAATTACTCGACCAAAAGCTGCGGAGTCCAGAGGATGCAATCCTCTGGTGGATGAGGGTTTGGGAGAAGGCGAAGCCTTCTTCCAAGAAAACCGTCCCCCCCTTACCCCCGTCACTCCTTAAAAGCTTCCGCTAAGGCGGCGATGTCGGTAATTGAGAGTTCTTCGCCGCGGACTGTGGGCTTGAAACCGGCTTTTTCGATTATAGCGGCGGCTTTTTCCTTGGAAAGGGAGAAGGAAGCGCAAAGATTGTTGTTGAGGGTCTTTCTGCGCATCGCAAAACAGGCTTTGACAAGCCTGAAAAAGAGCTTTTCATCGGTGTCGACGGGCGGTTTTTCAAGGCGGCGCAGAACGACCACGCTGGAATCAACCTTGGGCGGGGGCATAAAGTTTTTTGCTGTGACCTCAAGGGCGATATCGGCGCTCATTCGGTATTGAACGGCAAGGGTCAGCGCGCCGTAATCCTTGCTCTTGGGCTTTGCGGCAATGCGCTGCGCGACCTCTTTTTGTACCATTATTGTAAGCGAGCGTATGGGCAGATCGCTCTCAAGCAGCATCATAATAACGGGGGTCGTGATGTAATAAGGAAGGTTTGCAACCACGTGTACATCGCCTTCGCCCAAATGCTTTTCTATGAGAGACGCAAGATCAGCCTTCATAACGTCAGCGTTTTCAACGTGTACGTTGTCAAAGGGGGAAAGCACAACGCCGAGCATGGGCATGAGGTTCTTGTCTATCTCAAGAGCAAGCACCTTGCCCGCCCTTTTGCAGAGCATGCGGGTAAGACTGCCCGCGCCCGCGCCGATCTCAAGCACGTGATCAGAAATGCCTACGCCCGATGCATCGGCGATGTCTTCTAAGATTGCCTCGTCAAGAATAAAGTTCTGACCCAGCGAATGCTGGAACTTGAAATTGTTTTGCTTTATAAGCCTTTCGATATCGCTGCTCATGTTTTGTACCCTATTCAAGAATATATATTGTCAGTCCGCGCTTGCGGCCCCAGTTGATGCATTCTTCGTATGTGTCCATGAAAAGGTCGATCTGATCGCCCCTGAACCCGCCGACATCCTCGGCAACAGCGATGCCGTAACCGGGAACATAGGCCTTGGTGCCAAACGGGAATATCGAGCGGTCGACCGCCATCATGCCTACCTCGGGCCATTTGCCCGACGCGGTCTTGTTGCCCGTGTGAGTGTATGCGGTCGCCATGACCTCATAGGAATATGCGATCTTGTAGGTCTTTCCGCCAATGGTAACGCTGCTCTTATCCGAGGAAAGCTCTGCCTTTTGTGAGGGCGAGAAAGTCTTTTTTGGATCGGTCGTCTTTTTGGGTTCACTGGTCTTTTTTGGAGAGGAAGTTTTTTTCTGCGTCGGCTTGGGAGTCGCAGGATCCTTAACACCCCTGTGAACGATCTGTTCTATGGGCTCAAGAGCAGTCACGCGGCTGATCTGAGACCTTGAAACCTCCTGCCCGTTTATGTAAGTGACCTCATAGGTCACTTCAAGCTTTCCGTCAACACCCTGCTGCTTTATCTCGGTGTTTCCGCGAAGGATGTTAGGATCCCTGACTGTCACCTGAGAATAAGGGATGACCTCCGATTGAGTTACGATCTTCTTTGTGACCTCGTCAATGGTTATGAGCATGCCGGAGGTAAGAATGCTGTCCTTTGAAGGCGTGGTGACCGAAGCGGGGATAGACGCACCGTAAATTTCCTCAAGCGCATCGCCTACCGTGCCGCCCGATACCCTGTGTGCGCTTATTTCATCCTTGCTGCTGACGAATACCGTTATAGCCCTGTCTATGGCTATCAGCATGCCGTTGTTTATGGGATCATCGGGATCTGCGCTGAGCTCATCGCCAAAGGAGAGCGAAATGCCCTTGCTGCTCAAAAAGCCGCTTACCGTATCTTCGTTTGTGTACATTCCCAAGCGGCTGCCGTCGTCGCTTATGTATACGATCTTGTCCGGGCGCAAGTTTATCCTAAACGCGCTTATAACAACCGAAAAAACGAGCATTGCAGCACAAAGCGCAGATGATACGATTGTAACAAGTTTTATAAGATCGTCGGTGAATATTAACGCCGAGGATCTGTTTTTTATGAAAACCGATGTGGGACCGTCGGTTGGATCAATGCTCTCCAATGCTTCTTCGATGCTCTGAGCGCTTTGCTCTGATTGCGCGTCTGATAAGCCCTCCGATGGGGTATCCTCGGCTGCTTCGTCAAAATCAAATGACTCTCCTTCGGGAACAGGCTCATCGATGCTTTCGGCTTCGGCTGCGTTTTCCGTTTTAGGCTCGGTTTCGGTCTGTGCCTCGGCGTCGGATGCCTGCAAAACCTCTGAAGCTTTTTCTGCTGCTTCGGCGTTTTCGCTTTCGGGTACAGCAAGATCATCCAAAACCGCGTTTTCTTCCAAAGACTCTGACGGGTTTTGAGACTTCTCTTCAGCGGTATCATCAAGCCCGTTTATGAGCCTGAACACCTTTATATATAGCGAAATATCGCGTTTTTCACCGGAAGTTCCGTAGCGTGAAAGCATATTTACCCCCTTTTATTTCCATTATGATATGATATATTTGTTCATTTGTCAAACTTCAAGTAATGCTGTATAATAAAGATAATAAACCGAAAGGATCCTTCGATGAAAAAGCTCATCAGATATATATCGATAATACTTATATTTGCGCTTGTTTGCGCATCCTTTGCAGGCTGTGCTCCAAAGGAAGAAGAAGTGCCGCCATCTCCTGCGACTCAGGTGCTCAGCCAGTATATGAGCTGCCTTGTGGATAAGAATTACAGCAGCTGCTATGCGCTTTTGGATTCTGCTTCGCAGGAAAAAATGACCCTGACCGAGTTCGTTACCCGCCACGATTCGATCTACGACGCTATCGAATCGACCGAAATGACATATGAGCAGACCGGGAATGAGACATCGGAAGACGGTCTTGTAAGCCATGTGTTTGTGAGCATGGTATATGACTGCAAAAAACTCGGCAGCGTAAAACAGGATATACAGATGGATTTCGTGCTCGAAAGAGGAGAATGGCGCCTTTCGTGGAGCCCATCGGTTATATTTGCCGATATGGACTGGGAGGACAGGGCGATGGTATTCACCCTCAAACAAAAGAGGGGCGAGATACTGGACTATAACGGCAACTGCTATGCCATAAATTCCTATGCTGACACGGTATATGTCGATCTTAATGATGTAGGCGATTATGACACCTGCGCAAAAGCGCTTGCCCCGCTTCTTTCCATGGACTCCATGGATATAGTGGCCAATATGACCTCCGACCGTTCGCAGAAGGACGGCGTTGCAATAATCACCTATTACATGCCGGGCAAGATGACCGACGATGAAAGAATGGCGTTTACCTCCATTCAGGGCGTTAAGATCGATTCGTCCAGATTTACTCCCATCAGATACTATCCTCAGGGCAGCACCATGGCGCACACCCTTGGCTATACATCTGTTGTTACCGCCGATGACTTAAATAAGCTCGACATGGAAAACGTGTATTCCGTGGATTCGCTCGTGGGCAGGAACGGCCTTGAAGCCGCATACGAAAAAGTTCTTGCGGGCAGAAAAGGAATTCAGCTTGTCATACAGGAGCCGAACGAGCGCGATGAAGACGGCATTGTAAAGTCCTATAAGCTCAAAAAGACGATCGTGAACATCCCTGCGCAGGACGGCGACGATATTTATCTGACCATCGACCATGAGCTGCAGATGAGAGCGGAGGAATCGCTTGCCACGCTTTCGGATACGCAGGCGGGGTCGATCGTAGTGCTTGATCCTTCAACGGGCGCGCTGCTTGCAAGCGCAAGCGGTCCCACCTATGACCTGAACATTTACGCCGATAAGGACGCTTCCGCGCTTTATAACGCGCTTTTGGAAAATTCGCTCGCGCCCCTTTATAACCGTGTGACCAGAGGTCTGTATCCTCCCGGTTCCACGGTCAAGCCGCTCATGGCGGTGATGGGGCTGGACAGCGGCGAATTCACCATGAAGTCCACCTTCAACGGCGAGATATACAAGCGTCAGTGGATGCCGAAGATGACGGGCTGGAATTATCCTGCCATTACAAGGGTATCCAACTACGACCCGCCCTATAACATCGAAAACGCGATAATCCACTCCGATAACATTTTCTTTGCATATATGGCGCTCACCTGCGGCTGGCAAAGGGTCATCGATCTTTACACCAAGGTCGGCTTTGACGAAGCCATCTCTTACGATCTTTCCGTTGCCAAGCCTCAGATCATGAGCGATATGTCCCGCTCGAATTTAAGGCTGCTTGCGGATACCGGCTACGGACAAGGCGAGCTTCTGGTAACGCCTCTTCAGATGGCGTCCATGTTCTCACTGTTTGCAAACGACGGAAAGATCATGGAGCCCTATATCGTGAGCGAAAGGATGAACACTGTAGACGGCGATTACACAAGCGTATTTAAGACTCAGCCCACCGTTTGGCGAGATGTTTCGTCCTATCTTACCGGGGATTCAAGGAGCATCATAGATTCTGTGATGGTAAAGACCATGGAATCCTCAAAATCTTCCACCATAGACGGTATAACCATTGCGGGTAAAACCGGTACCGCGCAGATATCGGATAACGACACCAAGGAGATCGCATGGTGGATCGTATATGTCAAAGGAACGGGCTATGAGCGCTTGGTTTGCGTAACGCTCGAGGTCGAAGCTGACGGCGGCGGCATCCGCTACGACGTTGCCAGACCTCTTATAATGCCTTAACACGATTATAAACACTAAAAGGGTGAGTTAATATGGCTAAATCGGTAAAAGAAAAGCCTACGATCGCGCAGGAGCTTGAAATAAGGCGCATAAAGAAGCCTCCGGCGGTCATATATCCGCTTCTGGGCAGAATATGGCAGCTTTTGTATTTCAAAAAGCTGAACGTGCATGTTGAATACAAGTTTGATCATAAAAAGCTCAAAGGGGCTTACATCGCTGTTGCAAACCATGCTTCAAGGATGGACTATATTTACACAGGCATCCCGCTTTTGCCGCACAGGCTGAACTATGTAGCCGGCTACAACGAGTTTTTCCGCTCGCATCTTGCCTTTGTTTTCAAGCTTTTGCAGGTTATACCCAAGCGCAATTTTGTGCCCGATGTTCACGCGGTAAGGGAGATCATGCGCATCATAAAATCCGGCGGCAGGGTCATGCTCTTCCCCGAGGGCATGAGCTCCATTTCGGGCGCAAACCAGCCGGTTGCTCTTGGAAGCGGCAAGCTCATAAAATCGCTCAAGGTTCCCGTGCTTCAGATAAAGATCAAGGGCGGTTATCTAACCAACACCAAATACTGCCTGGACGAGCGTCCGGGAAGGATAGACATAATCGTCGATCTCCTTTTCACCCCCGAGCAGCTGGAAAGCTTGAGCGCAGACGAGATTCAGGCAAAGCTCAACGAAGCGCTTTACCATGATGATTACGCGTGGAACAAGCAGCAGCGCGTAAAGTACAAGGGCAGCGGGCGCCTTGCGCACAACATGCACATGCTTTTGTACCGCTGTCCCAAATGCGGCAGCGAGTTTACCATGGAGGGCAAGGGCAACTGCATCTCCTGTTCTCACTGCGGCAACGCAATTGAGCTCAACTCCAAATACGACTTAAAGCCTTTGGAGGAAGGCGCGATCGTTCCCCGCACTCCAAGGGAGTGGTTCGATATGCAGCGCGAGCATGTAAAGCGCGAGGTTGCAAAGCCGGGCTTTATGCTCAAAGAGGATGTTCGCATCGGCGTGCTGCCCGATCACGAGCTGCTCAAGGAGCAGAAGACGAGCGAGATCGTGGGCGGCGGCATACTTACTCTTGATAAAACCGGGCTTACCTTTGACGGGCGCAGGCAGGGCAAGGATTTTAAGTTCCATGTTGATATAAAGGATCTGCCCACCTACGGCTGCTGCACCGACCTTTCGAGGTTCTACACCTTTGTGGGCGGAGAGTTCATCGAGTTCTATCCCGCCAATCCCGTGACCGAGAAATGGTTCCTTGCGACCGAGGAGCTGCATCGCCAAAACGGCGGCGCATGGAAAAACGCATACGAAAATACCTTACAATAAACAAAAAGGAAGCAATATTCATGAAAAAGACCTACATCTTCACTCCCCGCAATTGGGATAAAAACGAGTTTTTCTTTGTCCGCACCGCAAGAGAGGATTATTACAGGCCCATGCTTCAGATGGATGATCATATTTCAAACAGCTACGACAACGATCGCCCAGGGTATGATTTCATTTCCATGCTTTCAAAGGAGCCCGTAGCTGTCGGAACCGTTTGCGAGACTACCTGCGAGTTTTCGGGAACCGCTGCGCCGCTTATCGTATTTACCGATGATATCCGCGCACTTGAAAACGGAGATCTTGAGTACGGCGAGCATTTTGAGGTCGTGATCTACAAAAACGGCTGCAATGTTTGGGATATTCCCCTTGTCGATGGCAAGGCTGTTTCACGGAACCTGATTCGCTGCAAGTTCCCGGTCGAGGAAAACAAGAAAGTCGTTATCCGCGTCGAGTTCCTGGAAAATCTCATAAAAATCACCGCCGACGGTACACCTGTCGAAGTCCCCTGCGATCATTTCCCCAAGGGTAAGTTCTATGTCGGCATCACCGCCTGCGAGGGCATCTGCAAGTTCTACGATTTTACTGTTGATGCAAAGTAGTGGGGGAGGGGGACGTTCGAGAGGGTTTCACCCTCTCGAGCTCTCTGACCAAGGGTTTGCAACCCTTGGATCCCGCGGCTTTTTGATCAGTTAATTTTATACGTTAGCTTACGCGTGACCCGTAAAATATGGGTCACGCGTGATTTGTTTTTAGGAGGGTTATGCGATAGAGATTTAGGGAATAAGCGATTAGTAAGTCTATTACAGATTACGGTGTTTAAAGGCGCCCTCCCCGAGGGGGCGACGCGTTAAGCAAACAGTCCGGTGGACTGTTTGTAGCCAAAGCCCGACGCGGGATTGTCCCGCGGCGCGTCGCTGGCGCCCGAAGGGCGACTGAGGGAGTTAACAAGTAATCAAAACATGCGCGCAGCGCATATTTCACGTCCCGCAGGGACATTTCACTCTTCACACGCCGCAAGGCGTATTTCACTGCGGTCGTGCCCTCGTACGGCCGCCATTGGGCAACGCGTGATTTCTTTTATGGGCGGGTATGCGACAGAGTTTTTAGGCACAAACATCTAAGTATTATGCCATCGAATGAGATGGTTTAACGCCTCCCTCTTGAGGGAGGCGGCACGGCGCAGACGTGACGGAAGGAGTTATAACAAGTAATCCAAAACATGCACAAAGCGCATATATCATTCCTAATGCGCGCAAGACGCAATATCGTTTTATTATCGGATAAAATACATATATCTTTTTCCAAAGTTTTGTCGTATAATAGCATCATAAAACTACGGGGTGCTGTTTATGGATTTAATTATTGAGTATTTTGCAGGGCTTTTCTCCGATCCCGCGCAGATCGCAGGGCAGATAATCGGCTTTGTGGGAATGATCTGGTCTTTCTTTATTTATATCTTTAAGGACAGAAAAAAGATATTGCTTTCAAAGCTTTTGGCTGATGCGATCTCGATTTTCCATCTGGCATTGATCGGTGCGTATTCGGGCGCGGCGATAAACGTTGGCAACCTTCTGCGCGATACCGTTTCCATGAACAACGAAAAGAAATGGGCGTCTCATAAATTCTGGCCGTTTGTGTTTATGGGCATCACCATATTCAGCTCACTGATCACATGGCAGGGCTATATCAGCCTGGTTCCCATGTGCGGCACCTGTCTGGCTGTACTTTCGCTCTGGTGCAGGGATACCAAGAAGATGCGCTTCATTATGCTGCCCGGTGTGACGCTCTGGCTGTTTTACAGCATCATCAGCGGCTCGATCTCCGGCACGATCTCAAACATTTTCACCGTATGTTCGATCTTCATCGGTCTCGCGCGCGAATTCATGTCAGAAAAAAAGAAAGAAATTGCAAATTAAGTATTGACAAACCGTCTGTATGCGTATATAATATTTATTGTTCGCTAAGGACATGCGGCAGTGCTGGAACTGGCAGACAGGCACGTTTGAGGGGCGTGTGTTTCGTACGTATGGGTTCAAGTCCCATTTGCCGCACCATGAAAAAACCACTTCGTAAGAAGTGGTTTTTTCAATGATATCCGTTCCTTACGGAATGGGTGATATATCTTCGATATGATATCGCTCAAAAGCGATGATATATGCCTGCGGCATATGAAGGAACGGGTATTATATCATGCTTGCGTAGCAAGTATATCATGCGGTACAAGCCGTATATCATTTTTTGCTAGAGTTCGAATTCATACGAAAAACTGCCGAATTTTATTTAATTTAATACAAGCGCAAAAAAGGAGAGCCTTTGCTCTCCTTTTTGCGTTAATAATTTTCTTTTTTCCTCTCGCGCCTGAGATCTCTGCGCTTTTCGCCGGCTGTAAAGGCGGCTTTTTCTTCTTCCGTCTCGGGGATGAGAGCGGGGACTTTGCAGGGGCGCTCGTTTTCGTCGAGGGCAACGAGCACAACATGGGCGGAATTGATATGAGTGCGCTTGCCGTCGAGGCGCTCGACATAGGAATCGACCGTAACTTCCATGGAAGTATTGCCCACATGGCTGACCTTTGCGCAGAGCACAACAAGGTCGTTTGCATATGCAGGCGCGATGAAGTTCAGATTATCGATTGAAGCTGTGGTGACATTCCTGCCGCAATGCCTTCTTGCACAGATAGCGGCGGTGATGTCTATCCACGCAAGCAGCGTTCCGCCGAAAAGGCGTTTGCTGCCGTTTAAATCGGAATCAAGCACAAGATGCACTTGCTCGGTATAGGTTTGACTTGGAGTTTTGGACATTTATCTCACCGAAGCATAGTATTCGTCAACTGCTGCAAAGAATGCATCGATATTCTCCCAGGGAGAAAACGGGGGAACGTCGCAGCCGGTGGAAATGGCGAAATTGGGGTACTTGGGGCAGCATTTTTCCATGAGGGAAATGGTTGCCTCTCTGACGGACTCGGGAGTGCCGTTCTTGATCTGGCCAGCGGGATCAATATTGCCCATGATAACAGCGTCAGCGGGGCATTTTGCGAGCATTTCTTCCATATCGATAGCATTGCCGAAATGGTAAGCTGCTGCGCCCTGGCTGAGAATAGCGTCGATCTGCTGGATGGTGTTGTCGCCGCAGTTGTGATAGATAACAAGGAAGTTATCGTCCTGAACAGCGTCAATGATCTCCTTTACATAGGGTGCGGAGAACTCTTCGGCAAGAGCGGGGGAAAGAAGGCCGGTCAGAGGCTCAGCCATAACAACGCCGCCCGCGCCGGTCTGGGTCTTGTAGGCGTTGATGTATTCGATAAGGAACTTGGTAGCCTTTTCCATGGTGGTCTTGACCATTTCGGGCTCAACATAGCAGTTGACCATGATCTCGGAAACATCCTGCAGCCTGCCTGCGAGGGAGAAGGGGCCGATAACGCCTGCGAAAACGGGACGGTCGGTGATCAGCTCGCAAGCCTTTTTGATGGCTTCGATGTAAAGACCGGTTCTGCCGGCGCCAACATGGGGCACCTCAAGTGCTTCGGCTTCGTCGGGATCGTTTACGATGGAACCGATAACGGTGGGAACTTCGCCCTCAAGAACCTTGATGGTGGAGCCGAAAGCTTCAGCCTCAACGGAAAGGTCCATCATGGATACGGATGCTGCGGAAGGCACTCGGTCGGCGATCATCTTCATGCCCTTAGCCTGGATGGAGCTGTCTTTGATCAGCTCGTCAACGCCGATATTCATGAGAGATATGGACGGGAAGGAAAGAACGGGCATAGCCTTTTTCTCTTTTGCGGTAAGAAGATCGTTCATCCACTGCTTCATATTTGCTTTCATAGATTAACACTCCTTGGATAATCGTGTGGCTTTAGCTTATAAATAAATAATACTTTATCGACAGCCGTTTTTCTACCTACAGCATTGCGCAAAGATAGAACTTTATTGCGATTATGTTTTTGTATCAAAAACAGTAGATTATTGCGGTCGTGCGGGGCACGAGCGTCAATGATATATGAGCTTTGTGCATGTTTTGGATTACTTGTTATAACCCCTTCCGTCACGGCTGTGCCGTGCCACCTCATTCGATGGCATAATACTTAGATGTTTGTGCCTAAAAACTCTGTCGCATACCTATCCATAAAAGCAATCACGCGTTGCCCATACTTTACGGGCAACGCGTAAGCTGACGTATGAAATTACTGAATCCCAAAGCCGCGGAGTCCAGAGGATGCAATCCTCTGGTGGATGAGGGTTTGGGAGAAGGCAAAGCCTTCTTCCCAAAAAACGTCCCCCCCTTAACCTCTAAACCATAAGCTTGTAAATGTTTCTGCAGTCGTTTTCGTCTAGGGTCACGAAGCCGCTGATGGAGCCGTTTCTGCCGTTGCCGTTGCAAAGAACGTCGACGAGCTTATCGATATCCTCTTCCTTTGCGCCCAGCTCGGCGAAGTTTTTGGGCATACCGATGGAGATGAGGAAGCTGCGCAGCGCCTCGATGCCGGCTTTTGCGGTGTTTTCGGGGCAGGCGAAATCCATCTGGCAGCCCCAAACGCGCACTGCGATCTGAGCAAAGCGCATTACATCGTGGTTCATAACATAGGTGAATACAGCGGGCATGGTGACCGCAAGACCCGCGCCGTGAGCGCAGTCGTAGAGCGCGGAAAGTTCGTGCTCGATGTTATGGCTGTTCCAGTCCTGACTGCGTCCTACGCCGCAGGAATTGTTGTGAGCCATCATACCTGCCCACATGATGTTGGCGCGAGCAGCGTAATTGTTGGGATCGGCGATCACGCGGGGACCTTCGTGGATCATGGTCAGAAGATGAGCTTCGATCATTCTGTCGGTGGCTTCGACTTCGGTGGTGTTGGTCAGATAACGCTCGTAAAGATGCGCCATAATGTCGGTGATGCCGCAGGCGGTCTGATATTGAGGCAAAGTCTGGGTAAGCGCAGGGTTCAGGATGGAGAACTTGGGTCTGATAGCATCGCCGGTGGCGCCGCGCTTGAACATGCCCTCTTCCTTGGTGATAACGGAATCGGGGCTGCCCTCGCTGCCCGCTGCGGAAATGGTCAGCACAGTGCCGATGGGCAGTGCGTTTTCGATGTACTTGCCGCTGTAGAAATCCCAGAAATCGCCGTCGTATACAGCGCCCGCTGCGATAGCCTTGGCAGAATCAATGCTGCTGCCGCCGCCGACAGCGAGAACGAAATCAACGTTTTCCTTTTTGCAAAGCTCGATGCCCTCGTATACCAGACCGCTTCTGGGGTTGGGCTTTACGCCGCCGAGAAGAACATAGGGGATGCTTTCGCTATCAAGGGAAGCTTTGACCCTGTCAAGAAGCCCGGAGCGGATAACGCTGCCGCCGCCGTAATGGATCAGCACCTTGCTGCCGCCAAAACGCCTGACAAGCTTGCCCGCGTCGTTCTCGGTGTCCTTGCCGAACGCGAAAAAAGTGGGAGAATAAAAGTTGAAATTGTTCATAATGATCTCCTGTAAAATGTGTTTTTATATGATTGGATTATAGATAAAGCGAATTTGTTTGTCAATAAAACGCCTGCATCGGTACGATGTGAAACTGAAGATCCCGTGCAAATTTGCACGGGATCGGTCTATTTGCTTTTCCTTTGAGTGGGTTTGAGTGTCTGAGCGGATTTTTGCTTTGTGTTCTTTGCGCCTCGCTTGTCGGGCTGCCTGTCAGAGGGCTTTTTTGATTGTTTGACGTCCCTTGCGGGCTTCTTGTCTGTCTTGGTGGGCTTTGCCGCGCTCTTTGGTTTGCCTGCTTTAGCAGAAGGCTTGGTCTCCTTTTTTGTCGGCTTTGATACGGGTTTTGCTTCCGCTTTTGGCTTTGCGGCGGGTTGAGGCTCCTTAACGGATTGGACGGGAGCAGGTGCCATGGTTTCGGCTTTCTTTGCTTCATCTGCCGCTGTTTCTTCTTCTGTTTTGGGTTTCGGGCCCATTCTTTGAGCAACGGCGGGGTCTCTTAAGTCTTCGCCGTCAAGGATCTTGTCTATCCTGTCAAGCACGATATCTCTGCCCGTTCTGTCAACTCCGGAAAAAGGGATGACCTCCCAGGGCTGAACTCCGAGGGTGCGGCAGATCCTTGCGATATTTGAAAAACGCTGTGATCTGGAAAGCTTATCCGCTTTGGTGGCGACGATGGTGAAGGGTACATCGTAATGACGCATGTAGTTTATCATCATTATGTCGTCCTCGGTGGGCTCGTGGCGCAGATCGACCAGCTGGAAGACGTGCAGAAGCTCCTGCGAGCCGGAAAGATAGCCTTCCATCATCGCGCCCCATGATCTTTGCATCGCGCCGCTGACCTTGGCATAGCCGTAGCCGGGCAGGTCGACAAGGTGGAACACGCCGCAGTCAAATATGTTGATCACCCGCGTTTTGCCGGGTTCCTGCGATGTGCGCGCAAGCTTGTGGTTGTTGCACATGCAGTTTATGAACGTGGACTTTCCTACGTTCGATTTGCCCGATACGGCAAGCTCCGGCAAGCCTTTCCCCGGGAAAGGCTGATTGCCAGTGATCGATGTTATGAATTTAGCATTCTTGATTTCCATTTTTCACCTGTAATATGGGAAGCGGGGGAGGGAGATGGGGGTGACGTTCGAGATGGCTGCGCCCTCTCGAGCTCTGGGCCCAAGGGTTTGCAACCCTTGGATCCCGCGGCTTTTGGATCGGATTATTTCATACTGCAGCTTACGAGTGGCCCGGCAGGTATGGGCCACTCGTGATTTGTTTTTAGGAGAGTCAGGCTTTAGGGTAGTTACTAACCAAAATACGCGCGAAGCACATATATCATTGCGGGCATACCCGCACTATCTTCCGTTTTTTTTATGTGTTTAAGAAAGCGATAGGAGTATTTTGCGTGCGCATATTAAGAGTCGGCGAAAAAACTGACGACTGAAGACTCGGTTACTGTGATAAGACATAAGACGCCGCCTTAAGCACATATCGCTGCCGCGCAAGCGGCAATATCGCTCACGACAGTGAATATCGCACCCGAAGGGTATATCGCGCGCCGCAAGGCGCATTAAATCTCTCTTACCATCTGTTCATACGGCAGGGAGGTAAAGCCGAGGGATGAATACAGAGCTTTGGCGCGGTCGTTATCGGGTTCGACTTCAAGGCGGATGCGGGAAACGGTGGGCACGATATGTTCATCAAGATATTTGAAAAACAGCTTTCCCGCGCCGCGATTTCTGTACTGCTCGCGAACGAAAATTTCTTCGAGCCATACGACCTTGCCGCCGGATTCCTGAGAAAATGTATAGGCCAAAAGCATGAAGCCTATGGGTTCATCGTCTTTTACGGCAAAAAAGCATTCCAGATACTCGTTTGATCGCATCAGCTCATCCCAGGTGTTCTCAATGTTCTTTTCAGGGACCGGATGCAGGACCGCGGGCGAGTGATAAAACAGATCGGCAAGCTCAAAATAAGCGTCTTTATCGCTTTTGGTGATCTTTCTGATAATAACATCGTTCATGATAAAGCTTTTCTCCTGTCATCCAAAATTTTCGGTGGTTTGAGTACCCCGCAATCATCGGTATATACTCACAAAACGCACAGACTCAGCGCGACATTTTGCATTGCATTTTCTGTTCTCACTGCTTAAGCATTCCACATCCATAAAGTATGGGGAGTCCAGAGGGGGCACCCTCTGGCAAAGGGTGTCGGGGAACGGAGTTCCCTGACGTTGGGTTCCAAGGGATGCAGTCCACAGGTCGGTTGGGAGTTTGAGGGAGGGCTGAAAGCCATCCCTCAAAAAACATCTTATTACCTCACAAGCGCGTGAGCGAAAACTTCGTCAACTGTTTTTACGGGTATGAGTTCAAGCTTGTCGCGAACTGTTTTGGGTATATCCTCGGTATCTTTTTGGTTATCGAAGGGGTAGAGCACGGTTTTTATGCCGGCGCGGTAGGCGGCAAGGGTCTTTTCCTTCAGACCGCCTATGGGCAGCACGCGCCCTCGTAAGGTGATCTCGCCGGTCATGGCAATATCCTGCCTGACGGGGATGCCTGACAGAGCGCTTGCCATGCAAAGCGCCATAGTGATGCCGGCGCTTGGGCCGTCCTTTGGCGTTGCGCCCTCAGGAATGTGGATGTGAATGTCCTTCCTGCCGTAGAAATCGGACTCGATGGAAAGGGACTGAGCGTTGGCGCGAATGTAGGACAGGGCGGCTCTCGCGCTCTCCTTCATGACATCGCCAAGCTGACCTGTGAGCTGAATTTCGCCTTTGCCGTCCATCACGTTTGCCTCGATGGTCAAGGTCACGCCGCCGACGGCTGTCCATGCAAGACCGTTGACAAGACCTACCTGCGGCTCTTTTTCCGTTCTGTCGGGAAGATATTTGGGCGCGCCCAGATATTTTACAACATCAGCCTTGCCGATGGATACCGAAGCGGGCTTTTCGGGCATGTCCGCGATCTCAACGGCAGCTTTTCTGCAAATGCGTGCGATCTCACGCTCAAGGCTTCTGACGCCGGCTTCGCGGGTGTAAAGGTCGATGATGTCCATGAGCGCTGCGCGGGTGATTGTGAATTTAATGGAAGAAAGACCGTTTTCCTTTGCCTGCTTGGGCACAAGATGACGGCGCGCGATCTCGCATTTTTCAACATCGGTGTAGCCTTCGATATTGATGACCTCCATTCGGTCAAGCAGCGGGCGCGGGATGGTATCAAGGCTGTTGGCGGTGGTTAGGAAAAGCACGTTTGAAAGATCGTAGGGGACGTCAAGGTAGTTGTCCCTGAAAGCGTGATTCTGCTCGGGATCGAGCACCTCGAGCATGGCGCTGGAGGGATCGCCCTTGTAATCGCTTGCCATCTTATCGATCTCATCCAAAAGGAAAACGGGATTGACCGTGCCGGCATCCTTCATAAGGGTGACTATCCTGCCGGGGACCGAGCCTATATAGGTGCGCCTGTGACCCCGAAGCTCCGCTTCATCCCTCATGCCGCCAAGGGACATGTTGACAAACTTTCTGCCAAGGGCGGAAGCGATGGAGCGCGCGATGCTGGTCTTACCGACGCCGGGAGGGCCGTAGAAGCAAAGGATCGGGCCTTTCATGGAACCTGTGAGTGCCTTTACGGCGAGAAATTCGATTATCCTGTCCTTTACCTTGTCCATGCCGTAATGATCGCGGTCAAGGACCTTTCTTGCGTTTTTGACCGAAGGATTATCTACTGTGCGCTCATCCCACGGGATATCGGTCAGCCATTCGATGTAGGAGCGGGAAACGGTGACCTCGGGAGATGAAGGCGACATGGTCTTTAAGCGCCTGAGCTCCTTCTCGGCCTTTTTACGGGCTTCGTCAGACATTTTACAGGCGCGTACTTTTTCTTCAAGTTCATCTGTCTGGCTGTCGTCATCGTCGCCCATCTCTTTTTTGATGGCGTTCATCTGCTCTCGCAGGAAATATTCCTTCTGAACCTTCTCGATGGATTTTTTCGCCCTGTCGCGGATGGAGTTCTGAATCTCGACCACTCTGATCTCATGGACGAGTATTCCGTAAAGAGCTTCAAACCTTTCGTAAACATCGTCGCAGCTGAGCAGCCTCTGGCGGGTGTGCGGATCCACGGGGATGGAGTTTGCCATAAGGTCGCAGGCATCGCTGCGGCTCATGCCGCTGAGCCTTGGAGCCATTTTGCCCGACATGCGCATGAGCGCGCGGTAGTTTTCCATGGTCAGGCGGAAAATAGCCTCGGTCTCCTCGCCGCGATCGTCGACGGATTTGAGTATCTGCACCTCTGCGATATCGCCGTCTTCATTTAGTTCGTATGAGCAGACGGATGCACGGTCAACGCCTTCTGCGATAACGCGCATATTTCCGTCGGGGAGCTTTGCCGCCTGCTTGATCCTGGCTACGGTGCCGATCGGGTAGAGCTGTTCCATAGTGGGACGCTCGGTATCGGCAGATTTCTGCATTACAAGGAAAATAAGTTCGTCGCCGGCCATCGCCTTTCTGAGCGCGCCGATTGAAGCTTTTCTGCCAAGATCAAAATGCAGCGATGCATTCGGGAAAAGGCAAAGGTCTCTGAGCGGTACTGTGGGGAGTTTTAAGATGATGTTGCCCATATATTAGAATTCCTCTGTGATTTATCTGTGTCTGAACATTTCGCGTACCTCGTATAAGCTTTCGGGCACGCCGATATCGTATATTTCGCCCGGAGCGATGTACGCATAAAGCGGCACTTTTTTATGAAGCCACTCGGGATAATGCCCGGGAGCGTCCTTTGGATTGCCTTCTTTCAGGTATTGAGGCAAGAGCCTTACGCAGGAAGCGGGGTAGAGATAGAGCGCGAACGCACCAAGATCGCTCTTGGGTTCATTGGGCTTTTCTTCCAATGATATAACGCGCATGTTTTCATCCACCTGAGCTACCGCAAAGCGCTTGAGATCATCGATGTTTGAAAGCCTTTTGGTAAGTATCATCGCAGGGCGGGAAAGCTCGTTCCACTTTTCGATATAACCGCCTATGGAAAAATCAAAAAAATTATCGCCCGCAGCCAAAAGCACGTCCTCGTCTATCGAAAGACTGTCTACAGCAAACATAAAATCGCCCAGAGCGCCTCTTTGCGCATCGGGAGAAACGGTGCCGTCATCAAGAATGATGATGTCGTCCCTGTTCTTTTTATCAGCCCAGTCCTTGAAGTGAGAAAAGAATTTATGGTTTGAGACCACGCATATGCGGTCGATGCAGGAAACCTCATCGATCTTTTCGATAAGATTGTCGAGCACCGGACGGCCGGAAATATCAAGCAGCGCTTTGGGCGTGTTCTTTGTAAGCTCGCCCAAGCGGGTCGCATAGCCCGCGGCAAGTATGACGGCTATCAAACCATCACCTTCTTTTTGCAAATATTTCGTATACGGTATAAGCGACATACCGATACTATTTTATTATAACACATAAAAAGGCTGCGTGGCAATGTTTTGTCAAAGCCACAAATCGTTTACATAAGCTCTCTTGCCGCTTATTTGCAAAAACCGATACATGTGTTATAATAATTGGATAGAAAGGCGGGAATTGTCTTTATGAATAAAAAGTTTTGCCTTCTTGACGAAACCAAGCTCTGCAGCGGCTGCGGAGAATGCGACAGATGCGACCTTGACCCAAGCAAGCTTTGCGATAACTGTATGAAATGCGTCACCCCCGAGGGAACCAAGGACGGCTTCCTTGTCGTGCCTGTCGGCAAGGTGCAGATGGAGGGCGAAGAATACGAAAAATGGCTTGCGTTAGAGGATGAAGACGATTGCGATTGCGGTCACGAGCATATCCATACTCATGACCATCCACATGATCATGCGCACGACCATGACTGTGACTGCGGGCATGAACATCATCATCACCACAGTTAAAATGCCATTTTCTGATGATTGACAATATTGTTTTGCGCTTTTACAATTAAACTGTGTTTGGCGAAACGTTTTCGCCGGAGGCTTTATGGCTTACGATAAAAAGAAAACATTCATCGGTATTCTGCTCAGCGTGCTGCTTGCGCTTATAAGCGCATTTGTGCTGCCGCTGTATCTTCTGCCTTACGGATTCGTGTGGCTCATAGCGCTTTCCCTTATAAGGATCGCTTTTGGAAGAACACCGGCATATATCGGTTCTGTACTCATGGGCGCAGCATCGACCTTGTTGTTAGGACCCTTGGGCGGAATTGCTGTGGCGCTGGGAGCGTCCCTTTGCCTGTTTGCCGTGGATCACGGTATGCGCCAAAAGGGTAAGCTTACCGAGGCTGTGCTTTATGCCTTCTTTGCGCTTTTGTTCTGCGCGTTCTGCCTTGTGGGATATATGGAGATCAACCACGGCGGCGTGATAGGGTTTATGATGGATACCCTCAAACAGAGCATAGATATCGCTCCTCAGGCTGCGCAGGATGTTATAGACAGCATGGAAGAGCTTTACGGCTTTGAGATCGAGCTCGATACCCTGCTTTATACCATGCAGGAGCAGCTGCGGCTGGAGCTGCCTGCGCAGGTTGTGCTTTACTGCCTGTTCGGTGCGTTCTTCTCTGTGCTGTTTTCATTAAAGCTTGCAAGGAAACTGGGCATGGCGGAGTATTTCTTAAAGGATGAGGACATACTCAGATGGGCTCTTCCCAAGGGTACGGGCAGATGCATCGCCGGCTCCTCTCTCCTTTGCTTTGCCTGCGTGTATCTTTTTGATATCGCTCAGCTTCAAAGCGCTGCGTATACCCTCTGGCAGCTGTTCTACGGGCTTTTTGCCCTGCAGGGCATGATCGCGCTCTCCTTTACCATGAGGATGCGAGGCACCAACCCCGCATGGAGGGTCATCGTCCCCGGGCTTTTGTTCCTGATACTAAGACCCGTTCTGGTGTTCTTCGGGCTGTTCGACCGCTTTTCTCCCATCAGAAAGCATTTCTCTTTCTCGATGCTTAATAAAGACGGTACCATGAAGACCATGGATGTAAACGATATAGAAGATATCTTCCGCAAGACCCTTGAAAAGGAACGGGAAGAGCTGGAAAAGCAGCAGGAAGACGAAGAAAACAAGGATGAATAACATAAATATAAGAAAAAGATAAATCTGGAGGTGCGGCAAATGAAGGTCGTATTACTGGCAGACGTACGCGGATCCGGCAAGAAGGATGACATTATCAATGTTTCCGACGGCTACGCAAGGAATTTTCTCTTCCCCAAAAAGCTGGCGGCAGAGGCTACCCCTGAAATGCTCAATTCCCTGAAAAAGCAGAAGGCTGCTCAGGCTCACAAGCAGGATGTCGATAAGGCAAACGCTCAGGAACTTGCAAAAAAATTCGCCGATATGAAGGTCACCGTTCCCGTAAAATGCGGCGACAACGGCAAGCTTTTCGGTGCTGTGACCAACACCGAGATCGCGGATGCTCTTAAAAAGCAGTATGGCATCGATCTTGACAAGCGCAAGATCGTTATCGATACTCCCATCAAGCAGCTGGGCGATGCAAAATGCGTTGCAAAGCTCTATGCCGAGGTCAGCGCGACCTTAAAGCTTGATATAGTAAAAGCATAAATATATACTTACATATTCATATAAAAATATATCTGCCGTGTTTGCGGTCATACCCTTTTGTGTTTGATAAAAATATTTTCGGAGGACAAGGATATGCCGCTTACCATGGAGGAAACACCTCAGATATTGCCGCTTGACGAAAAAAGACGAGCGCTTTTTCAAAAAACGCTTTTTGGACAGGATAAGGCGCTCAGATCGATCAGAGCCTGCCTTTGCTATGAAAGACCCCTGGATATGCTGCTTTTGGGGCAGGAGGGCGTGGGCAAGCTCACTGCGGCAAGGATCGCTTTTGATGAAGCGATAAGATGCCCGGGTTCTTACTTCTCTTTTGATTCCCCGTTTGTGGTCTGCGATGCGCTCATGGAGGACGAAAGCTTTTATGAATGCGTGAAAAGCTCGCGGGGCGGAGCGCTTTTTCTGCGCGGCGCTGAGAATCTTTCAAAGGAAAGAGCGCTTTTGCTCATAAACAAAAGAGAACCGGGCGTAGTGATCGCAAGCTGCGATAAAAGATCAGCGGTTTTGTCAAGCGAGCTTTATAAAAACTGTGTGCGCATAAATTTCGAGCTGCTCAGAGTCTGCGATATCAGAAATATTCTGGAGGATGAAGCCCGGCGGCTTGGCGTAAATATCGAAGCGCCGGCGCTTTCTTTGATATCGGGGGTCAGTCAGGATGCTCCCGCAGCGATAAGGCTTATGATGTTCGCTTTGAATATTTCAAGGAGCAGGGGCAGCTTATGTGTGGATAAAGCTTCTGCCGCCGAGGCGAAGAAACTCCTTGGGCTTGAAGCGCCGATTACGGCGGGAGACTCCGAGGTGGGCGAATCGTTTGCTCTTGGCGTGCTTGACGAGCGCGGCTGCATCATCCCCGTAGAAGCAAAGCTTGCGCCCGGCGACGGCGTTTGGATAAACGAGAGCGCGGGATATATGGCAAGGGATGCGGCAAGGAGCGCGTATTTTGCCGTAAACGAGCTTACCGGCGGAGCGCTTCACGGTCTTAAAGCGGTGTTCAACATAAAAGGCGGAGGAAACGTGGACGGACCGAGCCTTGGTCTATCGCTTGCTTCCTGCCTTATAAGCCTCATAAAGGGCAGACCGATAAAAAAGGGCGTAGCCATGACGGGCGAGGTGTCGCTCTCTGGCAGCGTGCTTCCGGTGGGGCGCGTGGATGTAAAATCATCGGGCGCGTGCAACTGGGGTGTAAAAAATATATGGCTCCCGACCCAAAACGCAAAGGACGCAAGGGGCAGGGGCGCTTCCGTGACGGGAGTAAACTCTCTTACACAGATATTTCAGCTTATATAAACATAAAAAAGGAGGGGTAATATGCAGGAAGAAATGACAAGGACGATGCCGCATTCCATAGATGCGGAGCGATCGCTGCTTGGCTGTATGCTGCTTGACAGCAATTCGGCCTACCTCGCCTTTGAATCGCTTTCGGCGGATGATTTTTATTCCACCCAGCACAGAGAGGTGTATCGCGCGCTTTTGTCGATGCAGTCCAAAAACAAACCCCTTGATGTGATTACGCTCACGGAAGAGCTTTCCATGCGCGGAACGCTGGACGGCGTTGGCGGAGCAATGGCTGTGCTCGATCTTTCAAGAGCCGTGCCCACCACCGTAAACGTAAAGGCTTATATCAAGATCGTCGATGAAAAATCGACTCTCAGAAAGCTTATCAGAGCCTGCGAGGGCATCCTTGCAGAAAGTTATGCTCCTTCAAGGGAAGTTGAGGATATATTGGAGACCGCCGAAAAGGAGATCTATAATATATCAATGCGCAGAGGCGGTGACGAGCTCAAGCATATAAACCCCGTTCTCATGAACGTGTTTGATAATATCGAGCAGCTTTATCTGAACAAGGGTCACATAAGCGGCGTTCCCACCGGTTATCCCGGGCTTGATAACGCTACGACCGGCTTCCATGCGGGCGAGTTCATACTGATAGGCGCGCGCCCTTCCATGGGTAAGAGCTCCCTTGCTATGAACATCGTTGAGCATGCTGCGGTTTATAACGGCAAAAAGGTCGCCGTGTTCTCCCTTGAAATGCCAAGGGAGCAGCTGGCGCTTAGGCTAATGTGCTCGTATTCAAATGTCAAAATGCAGTCCGTCAGGCTCGGCACGCTGACCGACGAGGAATGGATGAGCCTTGCTTCCGCGCTGGGCCCGATAGGCTCAAGTGATATATATATTGACGATACCTCGGGCATATCGGTGGCGCAGGTAAGGTCAAGATGCCGAAGGCTCCAATTGGAGCATGGGCTCGATATGGTCGTTATCGACTATCTGGGCCTTATGAGCGCAAACGCGGGCAGCCGCAACGACAACCGTCAGGGCGAGATAAGCGAGATATCGCGTATGCTCAAAGGCCTTGCGCAGGAGCTTAAAGTCCCGCTCATTGCCCTGTCGCAGCTCTCCCGCGCAAACAAGGACAGAAAGGATCCAAGGCCGATGCTTACCGACCTTCGTGATTCGGGCGCGATCGAGCAGGATGCGGATATCGTTCTGTTTATCCACAGGGATTCTTACTATCACAGGGACGACCCCAACGTAAGCCCCAACGAAGCGGAGATCATCATCGCAAAGCAGAGAAACGGCCCGCTTGATACCATCAAGGTCTGCTGGCTTGGCGAATATACCAAGTTCGTTCCCACAAGCGCAGACGTCGGCGAACCGCCGAATTAGAATTTACTTATTTAAAGGCGAAAAATTGATCAAAAAGCCCTTGACAATATGCAAAATGGGTTGTATAATAATGGTTGTGTCGGCGCGCTGTTAGCCCCGGTGTGCCTTCCGTCGCCATTTTGACGCCTACCATCGTCTTGTGGCAAGCTATTATTTGAGTAACAAGCCCGACATTTTAATTGGAGGTCATTACAGTGAGTTCTTTCATGGCCAAGCCCGCTGAAGTTCAGCGCAAGTGGTATGTTGTGGACGCTTCCGGTGTACCCCTCGGCCGTCTTGCAAGCCAGGTCGCAGCTGTTCTGCGCGGCAAAAATAAGCCCACCTATACGCCCAATGTTGATACCGGCGATCATGTTATAGTCATCAACGCTGATAAAGTAGTCCTCACCGGCAAGAAGCTGGAGCAGAAGGTTTTCTATAAGCACTCCGGTTACGTCGGCGGCATCAAGGAGATCCCCTACAAGCGCATCATGGCCAACAAGCCCGAGTTCGCTGTTGAGGAAGCTGTCCGCGGCATGCTGCCCCACAATGCTCTTGGCCGCAAGATGTTCAAGAAGCTGCGCGTATACGCAGGTGCTGAGCATGAGCATCAGGCTCAGAAGCCCGAGGCACTTGAGCTTCATTACTAAGATAGGAGGACAATGAAATGGCACAGACTCAGTTCTACGGCACCGGCAGAAGGAAGTCCTCCGTCGCCAGAGTACGTCTGGTTCCCGGCGAAGGCAAGATCATCATCAACAAGCGTGATATCGACAACTATTTCGGTCTTGAGACCCTCAAGATGACCGTTCGTCAGCCCCTCGTTCTTACCGATACCCTCGGCAAGTACGATGTTCTGGTTAACGTTGGCGGCGGCGGCACCGCTGGTCAGGCCGGCGCTATCCGTCACGGCATCTCCCGCGCTCTTTTGAAGGCAGACGCAGACCTGCGCTCTCCCCTCAAGAAGGCCGGTTTCCTCACCCGCGATCCTCGCATGAAGGAGCGCAAAAAGTACGGCCTCAAGGCTGCACGCCGCGCACCTCAGTTCTCCAAGAGATAATCGCTTACTTTACATATACAAAAGCTCTGCATACGCAGAGCTTTTTGTTATTGCAGCGGATTGGACGTAAAGGCTAATTTAGAGCACCTTGGGCATTGTAATACAGCACTCACATCTTCAAGGAGTATAAGGCTAAGATGGCTGAAAGTATTGAAAAAGACCTCATTTAAGCGGTAGAACGGTACGAAAGCTAATTTCGTGCCGTTCTCTTTATTTATTCACATTATTGTGATATAGTGGTATCAATTAGATAAACTTGAATTTGGTGAGGGAAACTGGATGATAGATTTAGTTATGAAAGAAATTAAGACAGAGTCTGAACTTAAGGAAGTATTGGAACTGTGTTATAAAGTGCTCGGTACAAGAAATGATGAATTATATGGATATGACGCATGGTATCAAAGGTTACAAGATGGTTTACAACCTTTAGTTTATGCGATTAAAGATGAGAAAATTGTTTCGGCTGTTTTGGGAAGAGCGGAGAATAAAGAAAGTCTGGTAATTGGTTTTGTTGCATGTGATGAAAATTTTCGAAGACAAGGTATAACAAAAAAATTATTGGGCTATTTTGAGGATTTAGCAAGAAAACAAGGATTCAAGAAAATTACCTTAGGGTCGGAAGCAGATGCCTTTTATGAAAAATGTGGTTATAAAGCAATATTTCGAATACATGACCAAAATATTTATCAAAAGGTATTGTAAAGCTATAATTCCAATTTAATAAACTTGAATAGGTCGAACTGATTATAAAATAGAAATTTGTGAGGTGTCAAAATGAGGCTTGATGGATTTGGAATATTTGTAGAAGATATGGCAAAAATGATTTGCTTTTACCGAGATGTTTTAGGGTTTGAAATAAAAGAAGATGAAGATGCTTCAAATGTTTATTTGATTAAAGATGATACATTATTTCTTTTGTATGGAAGAAAAGATTTTGAGAAAATGACAAGCCGTAAATATGAATACATAAAAGGTCTCAATGGTCACACAGAAATTGCATTGTATGTCGATAGTTTTGAGGAAGTAGATGCTGCATACAAAAAGGCTATCAGCAAGGGGGCTGTCTCCGTATTGGAACCTGTAACTGAACCTTGGGGGCAAAGAACTTGCTACATTGCAGATCCTGAGGGAAATTTGATTGAGATAGGTTCTTTTAATAGGCCGTATAGAAGTTGATGTTTCGTTTTTTAGAGCGGCAAACTTCAATTTGTCGAACAGATTGGGTGTTAATCTTGGTGTGAGTTTGGTGCTGATTTAGTACAACATCTTATGCGACAACACGAAAAATATCAAACGATATGCGATTACACCCCCCAAAATATCCCACGATATGGGCGTTATCAACGATATAAAACGCATAAACTCAAAGCGTTAATTTTACTTGCAAAGAGATTTTTATGGTACAATGCAGTTGAGTATTGAATTTGAATTACAGGGGAGCGTGATCGCATGAAAAAGAAAGCGATAATGATCGCGGTGCTTTTGCTGGCTGCAGCGGCTGTTGTCGGCGTCATTCCTTTTAAAAAGAATATCAGGATCAAGGAGACTGCGATCGAGTACAGCCTAACCGACAAAGCTGTTGCCGTTCCGCACGAGGTGTTCATTGAAGGGAAATATTATAAAAAGCTTCTCGGTAAAGACAGTTTTACGGGAACCTTTTATGTAAGTGATATCAAGAATCTGGATATTGATATGCAGGCCGATTTTGAATTCGAGCCGCGTTATAGATATTATAATCCGCAATTCGGATATCCCTTGCAGCTCCCAAAGATAACCGAGATCGGAGTAGTTTTCTTTGACCGCAATTTTAACTCGCTGGCATTTCAGCTCGCGTACGAATATATTGAAAAAGCAGGCGGCATCTCCATGTCGTGCAGGGATGATGAATCGAATTTTATCGTTTTAGGGGCAAATGACAGGGATGAGGCTTTGAAGATATATCAGAAATTGCTTGAAAGAAACTGATATAATAATTGCTGAATAGAGGTGTTTTGCCATTGAATATAAAAATACATGAAACCGCTTTGACATCTGAAATAACAGAAACTCTTATAGCAATGTCTGAGGACTGGGAGCAAGAAAGGAGCACTTACGGCTATCGAAAGAACAATGAGAGCGACATTGAAGGCAACAGAGTGTTTCTTGCAGACTGCGATGTGCAAACAGTTGGATATCTTTTCGGAAAGACGGAGCTGTCCAAAAACTCAGGATCGATAATGCACGACGGAACCGAGTTTTTTGAGGTGGAAGAGCTGTATGTTATACCTCAGATGCGCAGCCAAGGGATAGGCAGAGCGCTTTTTGAATTTGTCCAAGACAAGCTCAAAGAGGAGGGCGTGCCGTATATCATGCTAAGCACTGCAACGAAAGATTATAAGCGCATTCTTCATTTCTATATAGATGAGATGGGCATGGATTTCTGGAATGCGAGGCTGTTCAAGAAAATTTGATGTCATGAAAATCATATATAATAAAAGCAAACCGACGAATAGTTACAGATTTAACGAATGAGGGATCATTTTGGCTGAGATACTATATAAATATTTGTCAAAAGAAACGAAAACACTCGATTCTGAGCATAATATAAAATGGCTGAATAAAGACGAGCTCCATATTTTTAACGAGCATCTGAAACTATGCGGTCAGGCTGTGATCGACAATGCGGTCTGGGACGATATATTTGAGGATGGAACATCCTATGCAGGTCTGTTTATAGACGGAAAAATGGTTGCTCGCGCCTGCGTTGAAAAGTATTCGGACACTTATTGGGAAGTCGGCGATGTAAGAGTTGTTACTGATTACAGAAACCGCGGCTATGCCCATGAGATCTGTGCCTTTGTTCTCAATTACATAGTTTTACAGCAGAAGATCCCCACGATGAGAACTGAGGAAAAGAATATCATAATGCAAAAGGTGATAAAGGACTTGGGACTTACGGCGTGCGAATAATATCCAAAAGGTATTCCGTAAGGCTAAGCTAATATCTTTCGTGCCAAGTGAGCAAATAAAACCCTCACCATGGTTTACCGCCACGGTGAGGGGTTTTATATTGATTCGGTTTATTTAAGCATTATTCCTGATGCTCAAGAGCCAGGGTAATGGTGGTCTTGTCGCAGACATCGGAGGGACCGTAGTACTGGATAGCGCCGGGATATACGAAGCAGGTGTTCTCTGCCCATTCATCGCGGTGAGCTGCGAAGTACTTGAAGGGGTTGCCGTCGAGCTCTACCAGAGCCTTCTTGATAACGGGCTTGTCTTCGCCATGTCTTCTCTCGATGTTCATCATCTTGGTGATGGGCATGCCGCCTGCGACCCATTCGGTAGCGGGCTTGGACAGGTTGGAGATCTTGGAGAGATAGCCGTTGTAGCCGTACTGGATCAGCATGAATGCGTTGTAACCCAGAGAGTAGCAATAGTCGGCATCGAAGTTGGAGGGGAATGCGCATCTGCCTTCGTAGCCGAGGAAGTGATGCAGGGTAGAGAACTTGCCCTTATAGGTGCCGGCGGCTTTCCTTGCATCGAGGTTGTCCTTGACCAGAGCGGAGAAGAGCTTTTCGGACTCGATCAGGGAAACCTGTACGTTGCCGTGAGGATCTCTGTCGAGGAAGAGCTGCTGCTGAACGGATTCGGGCAGGGTTGCGAATACTTCCATGGACTCCTTGGAAAGACGCTCGGAGATGAACTCATACTTCCTGCCCCAGGTGGGAAGAGCGTTGAATGCGTCTGCCTTTGCGCCTGCGAGCATCTCGTTGATCTCGTGAATCAGAGCGGAGAACTCGGGAACGAATTCGACAACGCCTTCGGGGATAACTGCGATACCGAAGTTCATGCCCTTTTCTGCGCGCTTTGCAACGGAATCGGCAATGTAATCGGCGATCTGAGCCAGAGACATCTTCTTTTCCGCAACTTCTTCGGAGATGAGGCAGATGTTGGGCTGGGTCTCAAGAGCGCACTCAAGAGCTACATGGGAAGCGGAGCGGCCCATGACCTTGATGAAATGCCAGTACTTCTTAGCGGAGTTGGCGTCGCGAGCGATGTTGCCGATGATCTCGGAATAGGTCTTGGTAGCGGTATCAAAACCGAAGGAGCACTCGATGTCCTCGTTCTTGAGGTCGCCGTCGATGGTCTTGGGGCAGCCGATTACCTGAACGCCGGTGTTGTTGGCTGCGAAATATTCGGCCAGAACGCCTGCATTGGTGTTGGAGTCGTCGCCGCCGATGATGACCAGAGCGGTGATGCCGTGCTTTTTGCAAACGTCGGCAACGATGGCGAACTGCTCGTTGGTCTCGAGCTTGGTTCTGCCGGAACCGATGATATCGAAACCGCCGGTGTTGCGGTATGCGTTGATGTATTCGTCGTCAAAGATCAGATAATTGTCTTCCAGAAGACCGCTGGGGCCCTGCTTGAAGCCATAAAGAACGTTGTCCTTGTTGGTTGCCTTAAGAGCATCGTAAAGACCGCAGACAACATTGTGACCGCCGGGAGCCTGACCGCCGGAGAGGATAACGCCGACGACCTGCTTTTTGGCAGGAGAGGTGTTTTCGCCCTTGGTGAAGGTGATCTCCTTCTTGCCGTAGGTGTTGGGGAACAGAGCCTTGATCTTTTCCTGATCGGCTGCGCTCTGGGTCTCAGCGCCTTCCTTTACGCTGATTTCGGCGATGCCGTTTTTCAGCATTTCGGGAAGCTTGGGAGTATACTGATATCTGGCTTTCTGTAAAGAGGACAATTCCATGATTACCGTCTCCTTATATATATTCATACCCTATAATTCTAATATATTTTTGCCGTAAAGTAAACCATTACGATGAAAAAAAGTGAGTTTATCGCGCATATTTTTGATGCAAGGCAAAATAATGCCCGAAGAAATGAGCTTCGGGCACAAGGTTTATATATGTTTTTTAATAAAATCGGTTATGAGCTTACCAAATACGCTTTCGCCGTTTTCATCCCTCTTAAAATCGTGGCTGCAATGAGTGCCTTGAAGGACCTTGAGCTCAACATCGGGCTGAGTATGCCCAAAATGCTTTAGCGTGGAAATGGTGAGCATGGTCTGCTCGTAGCGGTTCACCATGTCGTTATCGGACACAAGGAAGAGCATGGGAGAATATTTCTCCGCAAGACCGATATGGTAAAGAGGCGCCGTATCGTCTATGATGACACGCCTTGAGTCAACGCCCGAATATTTGAGCACATTGAAATGCTTGGTGGGCTGACCTGCGTTGTGTACATAACCGCAAATATCGGTGGGAGAAATGCCGTTTCTCATAAGGTATTTACCGTCAAAGCAGAGCATCATGGAGATATAGCCGCCTGCGGAGCTGCCGCCGAGGAATATCTTTTTGCATCCGCCCAAAACGGAAGAATTTTTATATGCCCATGCGGCTGCATCTGCGCTGTCTTCCAAAAACTCGGGATATTTTGCATCCGGATACATCCTGTAATTGGCGCTTATGAGCGCGATATCGCGGTCAGTGAAATGCTCTGCAAAAAAATCGGGCACTTTTTTGTCGCCGGTCTCTATACCGCCGCCGTGGAAGAACACGAAAACGGCTTTTACATCTCCTTCGGGAAGATAAACATCCAGCTTCTGATCATAAGAATTGTATGCGATGTCCTTCAATATCTTCATTTTGCTGCCTCCTTATCGAGCTTCAGGTTTCTGAAATAAAGGATTATATCCGCGCCGACCATAAGCATGTTCAGGCAATAGAAAAACAGCACGTACCATTTCTGAGAAAACTGCGCCATATACGCTTCGTTCACGAATTTGGACGCTATACCTGCTATATAACCGAAAAAGATCAAAAGCAGGAAGGAAAGGCTCTTGCCCTTGGTAGTGCGGGCTTTGAATGATTTGATCACGTTGAAAGGCCATGAAGCGCCGAAGCTTACCACCATGATGATCTCAAGCAGTTCTGCCATAAATATTTACCCCTATGCATCTTTTTACATAAGTATAGCGAAAGTTGGATGATGTTGCAACCCTTTTATACGCTTGACGCTGATTATGGGCGGTTATATAATGTGATAAAGCAAATCCTGAATAAAAATGAAAGGAAGCCCAATGGCTTTGGTAAATATCATGAAACCTGAATACAAGGTTCTGCCCGGTATCCCCGCAGACGGAAGGCTTACAGCTATGAGGCATACCGATTCTCTTCTTCCCATAACAAGGTTCTTTTCTACAGATGAAGTGGAAAAAAGAAAACGTGAGCTCAGGGAAAATCTCCTTATGGCAGCCGGTCTTTTTCCGATGCCCAAGAAGACTCCTTTGAACGTAAAAACCGAGCTTGTGGGCGAATTTGACGGATATTCGGTAAAGAAGATTATGTTTGAAACAAGACCCGGTTTCTGGTCTACGGGCAATCTTTATATGCCTAAAAAGATAAACGGCAAAGCTCCCGCCATACTCAATGTAATAGGTCATTGGGAGCCTCAGCGGCTTTATCGCGGCGATGATGCGGATTATCCTCAGCAGCTTGCCAATTTTGCAAGAATGGGCTTTGTTTGCCTCGTGACCGATATGATCGGCTGGGTGGACAGCCGCCAGATAAAGGATCACTATTACGGCGGCGGTGAAAAGGAGCTTTATGCCTCTAACGGTCTTGGTATACAGCTTTGGAACAACATTCGTGCCCTTGATCTGCTCTCAGATATGCCCGAGGTTGATGCGGAAAGGATCGGCGTAACAGGCGCTTCCGGCGGCGGTTCGCAGACTCTGTTTCTAAGCCTTGCAGATGACAGGGTGAAGGCTCAAGCTCCTATCAACATGATATCGCTCAAAATGCAGGGCGGATGCCAATGCGAAAACGCATCGGGACTTAGGATAAACACCGACAATGCCGAAATGTGCGCAATGTTTGCGCCCAAACCGCTGTTTATCGCCGGCTCCACGGGCGATTGGACATGCGATCAGGAAAATATCGAATATCCTGCACTGCTTGAAAGCTATCGCCTGTACGGTGCGGAAAACATGGTCGAGCATTATTATCAGGTCGCCGATCATCAGTACAATAAAAAGACCCGCCAGCGGGTATACAGCTTCTTTGCACGTCATCTGATGGGAAAGGAAATGGACTGGGTCGAGCAGGATATTGAGGTCAAGGATGTACTTGATCTGACTTGGTTCAGAAATGAGGGCTGTGCTCCCGGTATTCAAAGCGATGATGAATTCTTTTCAGCGCATAAAAAAGAGCGCATAGACAGCGTGAACGGTCTTTGCGCGGACGATAAAAAGAAGCTGCTTTCATGGATGCTGGGCACGGGCGAAGGATATACCACTGCCGATGCAAGCATCGAGATAAAAGAAGGACTCACGATCAGGAAGAATATCATTAATTCCAAGCGCGGTCAGCAAATACCGTTTGTGACCGTTATACCCGATAACTGGGATAAAAAGCGGGTAACTCTGGCTGTGAGCGGACGCGGCAAGGAATGCCTTGAGGACGATCATATCAGCGCGCTTTTGAAGGACGGCGTGTGCGTGGTTTCGGGCGATATTTTCCTGACGGGCGAATACGGCGATGCAAAGGTGAACATCGTGGGAAGCGAGAACGCGAAAAAGTATTTTACCACTTTTAATTACACCTGTGATCAATACCGCGCTCAGGATATCGAGTTTTTGTGGAAGGAAGCCAAAAAGCTTGGTGAGGATTGTTCTCTTTGGGCTCACGGAAATGCCGCGAGGAACGCAGCCGCGGTGCTGCCGCTGTTGGAAGATGTAAAAGAAGCGATGCTTGAAAAGGCGCCGCTAAAGCTTTCGAGCGATTGCGAGTATCTGGAAAAATTCCATGTTCCTTCCATTCTGAGCATTGGCGGCATTGAGGGCTGCTTAAAACTCGCAGATGCTAAGATAAAGCTGTTCTGATATTCTGATAGATAAAATAGCTGTGCTGCTTATATATATTCGCAGCACAGCTTTTGTTTTTTTATTAAAGCACTATGAAGGTGCAGCCACCGGGGGCGACCTCGATCACGCCGCTTTCGACCTTCCTGCCGCAAAGTTCGGGCAGAGCGTCGTTTTCTGAGAGGGTGAGCTCCCTGCCGCAAAGCAGCATGGTGCGAGAGCGCATGGAGCCGTTTCCGCAAAGCTCATAAACTTCGCCGGGAGCGGGCAGCTCCACCTTGGTGGGCTCGGTCCAGGAGGTGTTTATTACAAGGAATGCTTTGCCTTCCCTTCCGTCCTTTCTGGAATGAGCAAATACATGCGCGCCGGGGCGGATGGTTTCTCCCGAGTCATATACGGTATCTCCCATCAGCTTTTTCCAAAGAAGAACTGCAAAATAGCTGGGACGGGGCTCGAAGCTTCCGTGCTTGAGCCAGCCGTAATCGGAAGAAGCGAGGGTGTTATGGAAGATAACGCCGTCGGTAACGGTGGCGAAGGTGCCGATCTCGTTTAAGGTGCGGATGACCTCCGCGTAGGTGGAAGCCCAGGTATGACCGCCGCCGCCCGCATCGCCCGATTCGGTCACCCACATTTCGCCGTTCGGGGTCGCATACTTATCGCGGTAGGAGGTGAAACACCTTGCGCAATGGCTCGCGGTGCCGAGGTATTCCTCGCTCATGCACTGCTCATAGGGAGTGAAAGCAGCGGGCATCATCGCAGCCATGCGCTCGGAGATGCCGTTATAATAGTGATAGCTGAAAATATCAAGGGGCTCCTTGCAGCCATCCAGAAGGTCTGCGGTGGAGCAATAGGGCAGGGCTTCGGCTACGCCCGCGCTAAGCGCGGTTTCGGCGGCGAAGGGATGGCGGTTACCGTCTGCGTCGAGCGTCATGGCCTTGGGATCGGTATCGCTGGGGCCGATGATCAGGCACTCGGGATAATTGTCCCTTATCCATTTGTGGAAGATGTCCTGATCACGCCTGAACTCTTCGGGGGTGTAATCCTTGGGCAGTCCGCTGTGCTTGAGCATGTTGGGCTCGTTTACAAACTCAACAGCCTCGATCGGCACTCCGTATTCCTTAGAGGTGGCGAAAAGGAGCTCCGCCTGAGAGGGATGCCAGGGCTCGTCGTGAGCATGCAGACCGTCGCAGTTGCTGACGGATACCTTGAGCTTACCGTCAACCGCCTTCACAAAATCAAGAAGGCTCAGCCATTGCTGCTTTTTGAGCACGTTGTTGTAACCCTCGGGTGCGCTGCCCTTGGGATATTCGTCATTCCAGTCATAATAGGTTTTTGTAGCCCAGGTGCCCGAGACCCTTATCCAGCAGCTGCCAAGCTCTTTGGCGAGCTTGATCAGGCGAGGATTTTTGGTGTCGATGGGATCATACCACTGATGCATTGCTCCAAAGCCTTTTGAAAAATCCGGCGGGGGAACCTGCTCGGTGCCGTCGATCTGAGCCTGCGTATATGCCTTCCAGAAGGTGCCGCCCGTGACCTCGGTCATTTCGATATTATAGGAAACAAGGCGTGGATTTACACTGCGGATCTCTTTGAGCTTAGAGAGATCAAGCTTTACATATTCTGCCATTTTTTACCTCGAAATTTGCAGATACCCTCTGAAAAATCAGAGGGTATCAAAGTATAATGTTTTATCAGTTGGCTGCCTTGCGTGCTGCAAGCTCGCTGTTCATCTGAGCCATGGTCTTCTTGTCAAGGTTGTAGATGAAGGCGATACCGATCAGCTGGAGAACTGCGCTGAAGAGGTAGAGACCTGCGACCAGCCAGCACATGTTGTAAGAGGTGGCTGCGGACTGACCTGCAGTGCCCAGATCGGAAACATAACCCAGAGCGCCCATTACCAGAAGAACGACGGAGGGACCAACGCCCTGAGCGAGCTTACGGAAGAAGGAGTGCAGGGAATATACGGTGCCTTCCTCGCGCTTGCCGGTTTTCCATTCGTTGTAGTCGATAGCGTCTGCCATCAGTGCCCAGGAAACGCAGGTGTAAACGCCCATGCCGATGCCGAACACAACAAGGCCGATCATGTAAACGACAAGAGCGATGCTCTTGTTTGCGATCATGGGGAAGATGAGCATGATAAGACCGCCAACGAGGGATACGATGTTGCCGGCAACGGAAGCTTCCTTCTTACCGAACTTGTTAACGATCTTCTTGATGAAGGGCATGAACAGGAACATGGGAAGGAAACCGATCAGCTGGATGATACCGGAAAGGGAAGCCATGCCGAAATAGGTCGCAAACATGATGGTGTTTGCGGTGGTTGCAGACTGCATGCCAAGGAACATACCCATTGCGGCAACGGTAGCGCCGACTGCGGGACGGTTCTTCATGAAGTTGCCGAAAGCCTTGAGAACGTTGAACTTCTCGCCGGCTTCGTTGGTCTTTACGGAGCTTTCGTCAACGCGCACGGTGATGGTCTTGATCATGAACATGAAGGCGATGAAGCCAAGGACGCCCATGAGGAGAGCCGCCCAGAAAACTCTGTCGCCAAGCAGGGTCTCGACCTGAACACCGGTCTCGGGGTTGATGATGGGGTTGCCGGCAGCGTCAACTTCCTTGCGCCAGATGATCATGGGAAGGATCATGCCGGGGATCATGCCGCCAACCATGGAACCGACGGAACGCCAGGTGGAGAGCTGTGCGCGCTCACCGGGATCTTCGGTAACGAGGGAGAGCATGGAGCCGTAGGGAACGTTTGCTACGGTGTAGCAGGCATCCCAGATGATATAGCCGACGATGAACATGACTGCCTTGAGCCATACCGCGGCGTTGGGGAAGGGAAGGAAGACCACCGCGCCGGCAACTAACAGACCGCAGGCGCCGATGAAAATGTAGGTCTTGAACTTGCCCATTTTGTACTTTCTGTTATCGGCGTCTATCATGGAACCGATGATCGGATCGTTGATAGCGTCCCAGATCTGAACGAGCAGAAGCAGTACGGACAGAAGACCGGTCTCCAGCATCATGTATACGAGCCAGAAGGTCTGAACAGTGCCCTTGAGTGCGAAACTCATGTTGCAGCCAAAGTCACCCGCAGCATAAGCGATCTTGTCGCGCATGCCGAATTTGGGATAACCCTTGGCATCAAGCTTTACGTTTTTTGCCATTTTTTTATTCCTCCTCAGCAGTAACTCCGTTTGGCGGACAGAATTCTTTCAATTATATTATAATAAACTATACATAAACAAAGATAGGTACAAAAAGGTACAAATGTACCTTTCGTATAGAAATAATGTGATGAAATTTGTGGCAATTGACAAAATGCCGATATTTGGGTATTATTTGTATATAATCATATGGCGGTGAAAACATGTATCGTAAATGCACGACCGAAAAAACGATTCTTCAGCAGGCATGTATTGAAAAAAGCCTGTTTGATATGATGGATAAAATGGATTATGATGACATATCGGTGACCGAGCTTTGCAGGCAGTCCAATATCTCCCGCAGGATATTTTATAGGTTGTATGAGGGCAAGGACGACGTTCTTTTCGCCATGATAGACCATTCCCTTCTGGATCTTGAAAAGTTTGCTTTTTCCGCAAATACATACGATAACGAGGAAATGGAAATATATTACAGTTTTTTGCGTTACTGGGTAGAAAAGAAGCAGCTGCTCGATGTGCTGGGCAAACATCATTTCACCACACTTCTCATCCAACGCGCGGTAAGCTTTATCATAAGCGAAGAGGCAGCCTCGCTCTCCCGGTTCGGCATCAACGACCCGCAGCGCGAGATAGATACCCTCCTTTATCATCTGACCGGAATGCTCTCAGTTATCGTCTATTGGCACGATACCGGCTATACCAAACCCATCCACGATATGGTCGAAGAACTCTACCGCCTGACCTCCGCACTGCGCTCGGGCAAATGAAAGAAAGGAAATAACGATGAAAACGATAAAAGTTATGTTTGTTTGCCACGGGAGGATTTTACCATAGAAAACCACACCAGTTTATGCCGTCCAATGCCACAGTTTGCAAGGGTTCCTCGTGATTTGTACTACCAATTTACTACCATTGAACGAAAACACACATTTTGCCCCAACATGACATGAACAGCACAGCCGCCTCCAATCACGGAGGCGGCTGTTTTACTGCTCGTTAAATTGAAATGTGACAATATCCAAATTAAACAACATTTTTGCAAACCTGCATGATTTTATCCGCAGCTCCCTTTGCACCAGAGCAATGCTTAAAACTTTCAGAAATTACAGCGGCATTCTGCGTATAGCTGCTGTCTGCACATATTTTGCGTATAGCACCAAGAATGGAAACTGCATCTGACTTATCGAGCTTTA
>SVHB01000011.1 GCA_015056005.1 Clostridiales bacterium | reverse complement strand
TTTTTATTTTGCTTTTTGGGGGAACGGTTTTTTGGGGGAACGGTTTTTGGTGAAGGGTTTCACCCTTCCCCAAGCCCCATCCCACCAAGGGATTTCATCCCTTGGATTCCTGAGACTTTGGGAAACAGGAATGTTATGCTTTTGCGTCGACGTGGCCGTAAAGGGTGGCCACGTCGAGGATAGCTGAGTGCTTATTCAGACAGAGTCAAAGTATTTTGCGTGCGCGTATTCCCTGTGCGCGAAATTTATGACGGCTGAAGAACCGGTTAGTTTGATAAGGGAGTAAAGTAGTCTCGCGCACATATCGCGCGGCGAAGCCGCATATCGCGTTTGCGCAAGCAAACATATCGCTCACGAAGTGACGACTTAGGGAAAACGGTTTTTGGTGAGGGGTGTTTTGCGTTTGCGGTCGATGTGTCCGTAAAGCATGGACACATCGAGAAATGCTTTGTTTGCAGGGCAAACCGAGAGTTTTCGGACGGTTTTTCATCCGTTTCTGTTACGCAAGAAAAAACAATAAACGCTGACACCTCATCCGCCTCTTCGAGGCACCTTCCCCTCTAGGGGAAGGCAAGAGCTATAGCTCGATCTTTTTTGGTAATAACGGGCGATTGATTCACCTAATTTCTATCGCATTACTCCCTCAGTCGCCCTTCGGGCGCCAGCATCGCGCCGCAGGACAAGCCTAGATATCTCAGTATACTACTCAGACTGTTAATTATCTGATAATTTCGCCAAAGCTCCATTGCTTGAGTCTTCTGAAATTACTTGCCTTCCCCTAGAGGGGAAGGTGCCTCGAAGAGGCGGATGAGGTGTCATTGCATGAAATTGCTCTTGCTGTTCCATTATGTTATAATTATTTCATCAAACAATTCGGAGATCGTCATGAATGAAAAGCATAACAGAAAGCTTACTCCGCTTTCCCGTAATCTGCGAAAGCAAATGACGGAAGAAGAAAGCAAGCTTTGGTATACCTTTTTCAAAAATATTCCGCAAACCGTAAATCGTCAAAAGGTGATAGGAAGGTATATCGTTGACTTTTATTGCGCTGATTCTAAACTGGTGATAGAGTTGGATGGCGAACAGCATTATGTGGGCGAAGGTAAATTGAAAGATGAAAAGCGCGATGCATATCTGAATTCGTTGGGAATCAAAGTGCTTAGGTATTCTAATTATGAATTGAAGAAACATTATAAAGATGTGTGCGAGGATATATGGCATCATATCATTACCCGTGGTACTTGGGATTTTAAGGAATGATTGCTGAGTGCGGGTTCTTACGGGGGACACCTCATCCGTCACCCTTCGGGTGCCACCTGAACGGGTCGCAATTATAAACTGCTCCCCGCTTTGGCTACAAATCGTCCACCGGACGATTTGCTTAACGCGTCGCACCTCTAGGGGAAGCCAAGAGCTATATCTCAAGCTTATAATTAGGATAGACGAACAATGTTGTAATAACTTTTGTAGAACTCCCTCAGTCGCCCTTCGGGCGCCAGCTCCCTCATGGAGAGAGCCTTTAAACACCGCACTCTATAATAATATTACTAAACATCTGTACCCTAAATTGTTATCGCCTAACCGCCCGCAAAATAAATCACGAGGAACCCATACTTTACGGGTTCCTCGTAAGCTAACGTATAAAACTTTCTAATCCCAAAGATTCAGGAATCCAAGGGATGAAATCCCTTGGTGGATGAGGGTTTGGGAGAAGGCAAAGCCTTCTTCCAAAAAACTGTCCCCCCCCTCCCCCTCATTGCTCATACGGGTCGGGGAGGGACCAGTCCCAGACAGGGCCGCGATTATGATCGGTGCGGAAATGGTTTTGGACGCCGTCGCCGTGGAAATAGAAATAATCGGTCGGGAGGGTGCGTCCGGGGAGGGGCGAGCCGGCTTTTTCGCTGTGCCATACCGTGAGGATGTGCAGGGCAAGGGAAAGAAAATCATCGGACGGGGCGCAGGAGATATCGGCAAACTGATGCGGCTGGAGGATAACTTCCTCAACGGTGGACGGCCATCTTGGGTCATCCACGCGGTTTAACACACACCAGCCCACAGCGGCTTGCTGGGCGGGCTTGGCTACGCCGCGTGCCTCAGCCCAGATGAGGCGGGAAATGAGGGCGGCATCGTGAAGGAGCTCTTCTTCATCGGGCAGAACGAGTTCAAAAGCGGACGGTTCGGCATAGGAGGACAGGCGAAGGAAGACGCGGGGCGAAAAAGCGGCGGCGGACTTTGGCGAGCGCGGGGGTGGAGAGGAATCTATATTATAGGAAGCTTCTGAAACACCCGAGGGGGCAGCGCCCATGAAGACGGTCACGAAAAGCGCCAGAAAAGATAAAAACAAACGCAGTCGCATGGTTGTCCTCCGAAAATATAGTGGTTAAACTTATGCAGCGCGGGGCGCAATAATGACTTTGCTGCGGGGATTTTTGAAAACAGGCAAAATATGTCTTGTAATTTATGACAGAGTGTTATATAATTATAATGTAAGTACTATGCCAAACTTTGTTTGGCTGAAAATTTATTTTACAATATTATTTCAGGAGGCACCGTACTATGAAGAAAGCGGATCTGGGTCTTATCGGTCTTGCCGTTATGGGCGAAAACCTTGTTATGAACATGGAAAGCAAGGGCTTCACCGTAGCAGTTTACAACCGTACCACTTCCAAGGTAGACGATTTTGTTAACGGCCGTGCAAAGGGCAAGAACATCATCGGCACCCACTCTATTGAAGAACTCTGCGCTAACCTCGAGAGACCTCGCAAGGTCATGCTGATGGTCAAGGCAGGCGCTCCTGTTGACTCTTTCATCGATCAGGTCATTCCTTTCCTCGAGCCCGGCGACATCATCATCGACGGCGGCAACAGCCACTTCCCGGATACCATCCGCAGGTGCAAGTATGTTGAAGAAAAGGGCTTCCTGTATGTCGGCACCGGCGTTTCCGGCGGCGAAGAAGGCGCTCTGAAGGGCCCCTCCATGATGCCCGGCGGTTCTCCCGCTGCTTGGGAAGCTGTTAAGCCCATCTTCCAGGGCATTTGCGCTAAGGTCGAGAGCGGCGACGCTTGCTGCGACTGGGTTGGCGAAGGCGGCGCAGGTCACTTCGTAAAGATGGTCCACAACGGCATCGAGTACGGCGATATGCAGCTCATCTGCGAAGCTTATCAGCTCATGCGTGATTACCTCGGCATGTCCGCTGACGAGATGCACGAAGTATTCGCTGAGTGGAACAAGGGCGAGCTGGATTCTTACCTCATCGAGATCACCCGTGACATCCTTGCTTACAAGGACGAAGACGGCGCTCCCATCGTTGACAAGATCCTCGACACCGCCGGCCAGAAGGGCACCGGTAAGTGGACCGGTATCGCAGCTCTGGACGAAGGCGTACCGCTGACCCTCATCGGCGAAGCTGTATTCTCCCGCTGCCTGTCCGCTATGAAGGAAGAGCGCGTTGCTGCTTCCAAGATCCTGAACGGCCCCTGCGGCAAGTTCGAGGGCGACGAAGAAGCCAAGAAGGCCTTCATCGAAGACATCCGCTGCGCACTGTTCGCATCCAAGATCGTTTCCTACGCACAGGGCTACACCCTCATGCGCGCTGCTGCTAAGACCTATGGTTGGAACCTCAACTACGGCGGCATCGCTCTGATGTGGCGCGGCGGCTGCATCATCCGCTCCGTCTTCCTGGGCAAGATCAAGGACGCTTTCGATGCAGAGCCCGAGCTCGCAAACCTGCTCCTCAACCCCTACTTCAAGGAAGCTGTTGAAAAGAGCCAGGCTGGTTGGAGGCGTGTATGCGCTGCCGCTATCACCGCTGGCATCCCCGCACCCGCATTCACCACCGCTCTTAACTACTACGACGGCTATCGCTGCGAGAAGCTGCCCGCAAACCTCCTGCAGGCTCAGCGTGACTACTTCGGCGCACACACCTACGAGCGTCTGGACAGCCCCCGTGGCCAGTACTTCCACACCAACTGGACCGGTGAAGGCGGCTCCACCTCTGCTTCTACCTACACTGCTTAATTCTAAGAATAAACATAATTTGGGCGGCTATTTCAGCCGCCCAAATTTGAATCATGGAGGTAAAGACAATGCTTTCTTTGACCAAATACGCTTCCACCCCCAAGGGTCTTACCGATAAAGAGCTTTTCGAGTCCCTCGAATATGCTATTTCCGACGTTAAGGGCGGCCTCAAGAAGGTTCTGCTCCTTCCCCCGGACTACACCCGTTTCCATTCCGGCGCAGGCAAGATCACCAATTTCTACTATAACCTGCTCAAGGATTTCTGCGAAGTCGACATCATGCCCGCTCTTGGCACCCACGTTGCCATGACCGAGGAAGAATGCGCCGATATGTTTGGCGACATCCCCTTTGAGAAGTTCATCGTTCACAACTGGCGCACCGATGTTGTAAACGTCGGTCAGGTTCCCGCGGAATATGTTACCGAGATCTCCGAAGGCCTGATGACCGATCCCATCGACGTTGAAGTCAACAAGAGGCTGCTTGACAAGTCCTATGACCTCATCCTCTCCATCGGTCAGGTCGTTCCTCACGAAGTTGTCGGTATGGCTAACCGCAACAAGAACATCTTCGTCGGCTGCGGCGGCTCTTCCATGATCAACGGCTCCCACATGCTGGGCGCTTTCTACGGCCTTGAGCGCATCATGGGCAAGGATCACACCCCTGTCCGCAAGGTGTTCGACTACGCCGAAGAGCATTTCCTCATGGATATCCCGCTTTGCTATGTTCTGACCGTCTGCACCGCTGAGGAGAAGGACATCTTCATGCACGGTCTGTTCATCGGCCGCGAGCGCGCAAGGTTTGAAGAAGCCGTCGCTCTTGCACAGCAGAAGAACCTCAACCTCGTTGACGAGAGCTTCGACAAGGTCGTTGTTTACCTCAACCCCGAAGAGTTCAAGTCCACCTGGCTGGGCAACAAGTCCGTTTACCGCACCCGCATGGCTATCAAGGACGGCGGCGAGCTGATCGTCATCGCCCCCGGTATCGACAAGTTCGGCGAAGATCCCGATAACGACAAGCTCATCCGCAAGTACGGCTATGTCGGCCGCGATAAGGTTCTGCAGCTGGTCAAGGAGCACGACGACATCCGCGCCAACCTCTCCTCCGCCGCTCACCTGATCCACGGTTCTTCCGACGACCGCTTCTCCATCACCTACTGCACCAAGATCGTGGGCAAGGAAGAGGTCGAGGGCGTGAACTACAAGTTCATCCCCTATGACGAGATCATCAAGAAGTACGACCCCGCCAAGCTGACCGCCGGCTTCAACACCGTTGACGGCGAGACCATCTACTACGTTCCCAACCCCGCTCTGGGTCTCTGGGCTGACAAGAGCAAGTTCTAAGATCCGCTTTGGCTTATAGGATTTGTTAAAATATCGTATTTCCTACGCGCTGTCCGCTTTGCGGGCGGCGCGTTTTTTTATTATCCGCTGCTGTGTGTAATATGTTTAACGCTCGGCGTAACATATATGTAATACTTTTGTAATATTTGTTTTGCGCGCCTGCGGCGCGAGCGATATGCGCCTTACGGCGCGCGATATATCCAGTGTCCCCTGTTAATTCATAGCTTCGTATTCCTTTATCGCTGTTCCCTTTACACGTCTTTTATGCGTTCCCCGGCATGGGACACAGGAGCGATATGCCCAAGGGCACGATATGTGCTTCGCACACAGGGGAACGGGGGAGACGAGGGGGGGACGGGGGAACGTTCGAGATGGCTGCGCCCTCTCGAGCTCTGGGCCCAAGGGTTTGCAACCCTTGGAACCCGCGGCATTTTGGTTGAGTAATTAAATACGTTGGTTTACGCGTTGCCCGTAAAGTATGGGCAACGCGTGATTGCTTTTAAGGTAATTTATACGAAAGTAATTGCAGGCTGTTCAGACTATTATCTTAGTAATAGATTGTCGTGGTTTAAAGCCTCCCTCCATGAGGGAGGTGGCACGGCGAAGCCGTGACGGAAGGAGTTCTACAAGTAACTAATCAAATCTGTGACGGAAGGAGTTCTCAAAGCAGTCCGAAAACTCTCGGTTTAACCTACAAATAAAGCATATCTCGATGTGTCCATACTTTACGGACACATCGACCGCAAACGCAAAACACCCCTCACCCCCAAAGACTCAGGAATCCAAGGGATGAAATCCCTTGGTGGGATGGGGCTTGGGGAAGGGTGAAACCCTTCCCCAAAAACCGTCCCCCTCCCCCAAACACCGCATCTCTGCCCCAATCAAACTGCCTGCAAACTCAAACGCCCCAATCAAATAGTTCTGAAAACAGTCCACAGGACTGTTTTCAGTGCGCCAAAGGGCGCCTACGCCCCCCGCACCCCACACACTCTCTTATTATCTACCTAAAGAGGTTTAGAGATTGGCCTCCTCCATCTTTTGAAAGGGGTAAATATTTATGAGCAAGAAATTTATCGCTCTCGTGCTCTTTGCTGCTATGCTGATCTCAATGATCCCCGTAGCTAATGCACAGGTTGACTACACCGGCAACTATCCCGCCATCACTGTTCAGCAGAACGGTTGGTATGCTGGTCAGAATGTTGAAAACAATATCGTTCTCGACGGCACTGATTACATTGGTTCTCGCCTCCTCAACGGCAAGGACACCACGGGTCTCAAGGTAACCGTTAACTACAACGGCGCTACCAAGCAGGATTCCAACGACGACTATTATGTTGAAGTCAAGCTTGAGGGTAAGTACAGCGAACTCCAGCCCTTCTACTACACCTATCTTGCACAGAGCGGTGCTATGGGCTATGCTGTTAAGATTCCCGTTAAGCTCGCTGTTAAGGATGTTAATGGCACTGAGCATACTAACATCGCTCAGACTTCCTACATCGCCGGCACTCTGGGCCAGTATTGCACTTATCCCGGCACTGCCGTAGACGATCTTTACATCACTGTTCCCCTGACCGCTGCTGACGGCACTTATGAGTATCGCGTATGGTACGCAAACTCTGCACGTTCTTACGTCAAGGTCGTTTGGGATAACACCGATGATAACGTTTCTGCTGCTAAGAACACCGCTGTTCCCACTCTGACTGTTGTTGGCGTTGCCGGCGACCAGAAGGAAAACTTCCGCGCTGACTTCACTCAGGCTCAGTGGAAGTACGAAAAGTTCAACACCACCGATGCTAACAAGACTTGGGTTTACTATCCCGGTACCCTCAAGTTTGACATCGCTGCTATGACCGAGACTGACCGCGTATCCATTCTTGAGGATAATGGCAACACCATGACCATCAAGGTCAAGGCTCTCGACAAGGCAGGTTACACCTATCCCCAGGGCACCATCGTTACCTTCCAGGGTGAAGCAAACCAGAATCTGTACCTCGGTTCTTCCGATAAGTTCGTTACCGTTAATGCAGAAGCTTCCTACCTGATCGACAACGCCGGCTGCTTCACCATGACCTTCTCCGGCATCCGCAACTTTGCTTGGATCGCTGGCACCGGCAACCTGACTGCTTTCGATTGGGCTATCTCCCATGATCTTACCGATGATCAGATCAAGGAATACAAGGCTCTCGATGATGGCAATGTATACCTTTACACCCTCGTTTCCGGCGGTCTGAAGGGCATCGAAAATAACAAGTACAACAACGTTGTTGATGGTGCATTCGTTCTCCGCTTCGCTTATGGCAACACCGCTGAAGAACTCGGCTTCAACCTGAAGTTCCAGAACGTTGCTCGCTCCAAATCCGGCATCACCCTCCTTTCCGATGTTATCACCGTTAAGGTTGGCGATCAGTGCGGCATCCCCTACATCGTTGACAATCCCATGGCTATGTACCAGGATCTGAAGGTCAATTGGAAGATCGTTAACACCGGTATCGCTGATTTCGTAGATAATGGCACCGACACCGATGGCGCTGATAACAAGGATATGGTTATCAAGGGCAAGAAGGTTGGCACCACCTATGCATTCTGCACCGATCAGGTAGACGATGTTGAGCTCGTTATCATCAACGTTGTTCCCGCTGACTATGTCGAGACTCCTGTTGTTGAAGAAGTTGAAGTTGGCACCAAGTATGTTGTCACCGCTTCCAAGCTCAACGTTCGCGAAGGCGCTTCCACCTCCTTCAAGAAGGTCGGCTCCCTCACCCGTAACTCTGTTGTTACCGGTACCGAAGTTGAAGGCTCTGTATGGGTCAAGCTCAACGACGGCGGCTATGTCCATGGCAAGTACCTCGCAGAGGTTGAATAATTTAGATATTTCCTGAATTTCTAAATTCATTCGCGGTTCTTCCGCTCCCCATGTTCTAACCAAATAATTAAGCCCCCGCGGGATTAATCTCACCCGCGGGAGCTTTTTGTTTTTGGGGGAACGGTTTTTGGGAGGAACGGTTTTTGGTGAAGGGTTTCACCCTTCCCCAAGCCCAATCCCACCAAGGGATTTCATCCCTTGGATTCCTGAGACTTTGGGTTCAGATTGGTTATTCTTTAGTGGTCGATGAAGCCGTAAAGCGCGGCTTCATCGAGATTGGCGGTATTGGTAGGTTATGCTTTTTTGGAGAGAAGGCGAAACTTTTTGAACATCTCTACCAAAACATAGCGATATGCGGCTTCGCCGCGCGATATGTGCGCGAAAGGCTTTCTTCCTTATCAAACTAACCAATTCTTCATCCGTCATAAATTTCACGTTTTTTTATATCCGCGCACGCAAGATACTCTGATAACTCCCTCAGTCGCCCTTCGGGCGCCAGCTCCCTCGAGAGGGAGCCTTTAAACCACCGCAAACGTTGATATAAGCATTACCCGTTTTCTTCCTGAATCTCTATCGCATAACCTCCCGCAAAAGCAATCACGAGGAACCCATACTTTACGGGTTCCTCGTAAGCTTACGTATTCAATTTCTCAATCCAAAACCCGCGGGATCCAAGGGATGCAATCCCTTGGTCAGAGAGCTCGAGAGGTGAAACCTCTCGAACGTCCCACCCTCGTCCCCCTACTCCTCCATATGATCCTCGCTGTGGGGGATGACGAAGCCTTCGGGGAGCTGTTTGCCGGTCTTCTGGTAATAATCGGCGAGTGCGGACTTAATAGCTTCCTCGGCGAGAAGGGAGCAGTGCATTTTCTGCGCGGGGAGACCGTCGAGGGCATCGGCGACAGCGCGGTTGGTGAGCTGCAGGGCTTCGTCGACGGTTTTGCCCATGATAAGTTCGGTTGCCATGGAAGAGGTCGCGATAGCCGCACCGCAGCCGAAGGTCTTGAACTTAACGTCCTTGATGATATCATCCTCGATCAGGAGGGACATCTGCATTATATCGCCGCATTTGGCGTTACCGACGGTGCCAACGCCGCTGGCGTTCTCGATCTCGCCCACGTTGCGCGGGTTCATGAAATGATCCATAACTTTTTCGCTGTACATGTTTTTCCCCTTCTCCGGTCAAAACCCGGAATTCAAATCCGACAAAATAAGTCGGGATTAGCTAAAGATATGATAACATCGACAGATCGGTTTGTCAATGATTTCTTCCTATTATATTGCGGTGTATTGCGCTTATTTCGCTTTGTTGTAGAGCGGGCTCATGGAGCGCAGGCGCTCAACGGAGGCTTTTAATACGTCAACGGTCTTGTCGATCTCTTCCTCGGTGTTGAGGGAGGAGAGGGAGAGGCGCAGGGAGCCGTGAGCGGTCTCGTGATCAAGGCCGATCGCCAGAAGAACGTGGCTCGGGTCGAGAGAGCCGGAGGTGCACGCAGAGCCGGAGGAAGCGGCGATGCCCTGCATATCGAGCATGAGCAGCATGCCCTCGCCCTCGATGTACTTGATGCAGACATTGGCGTTGCCGGGCAAGCGGTTCTTTAAGGGGCCGTTGATGCGGGTCTCGGGAATTTCGTTGACGATGCGGGTGAGCAGCTTATCGCGAAGGGCGCTCTCGTAGGCGATCTTGGTGTCGATATCGCGGGTGGCGACCTCGATAGCCTTGCCCAGACCAACGATGGAGGGCAGGTTTTCGGTGCCCGCGCGCTTGGAACGCTCCTGCGCGCCGCCGTCGATCAGGTTGGCGATCTTAACGCCGTTGCGGATGTAGAGCGCGCCCACGCCCTTGGGGCCGTGGAACTTGTGCGCGGAGAGGGAGAGCATGTCGATGTTCATTTTTGCAACATCGATGTGCATGTTGCCCACTGCCTGTACCGCGTCGGTGTGGAAATATACGCCAGCTTCGCGGCAGATCTTACCGATCTCTTCAACAGGCTCGATGGTGCCGATCTCGTTGTTCGCCATCATGATGGTAACGAGGATGGTGTCGGGGCGGATCGCCTTTTTAACATCTTCGGGGTCGACAAAGCCTTCCTTGTCTACGGGCAGGTAGGTCACGGAGTAGCCCTGCTTTTCAAGCGCGGCGCAGGCGTGCAGCACAGCGTGATGCTCAATAGCGCTGGTGATGATGTGCCTGCCCTTGCCTGCGTTGGCAATGGCTGTGCCCTTGATCGCCCAGTTGTCGGACTCGGAACCGCCGCCGGTGAAGTAAATTTCGGTCTTCTTGGCGCCGATGGCGTTTGCGACCTTTTCGCGGGCGATGTCAAGCATCATCTTGGCGTCGCGGCCAAAGCCGTGAACAGAGGAGGGGTTACCGTAAATATTGGAAAAACAGGGTACCATCGCCGAGAGGACCTCGGGAGAGACCTGAGTGGTTGCTGCATTATCGAGATAAATTCTTTCTTCGCTCATCGCTTTTTCTCCTTTATGTGCTGTTATCCCTTGCAGGAGCAGGCGCGGCTGTCCATGCTTCGCTGGTCGTCCGCCATATCCGCAAGCGTTATTGAATCAAATACATCGTTTATGCCACGGGTGATCCTGCCATAGAGCATGTGCATGGCGCAGCTGCCGCTGTGGGCGCAGAAATCGCCGTCCTCCACACAGGCAACGGGCGCCATGGAGCCCTCAAGCGCGCGGATGATGTCGCCGATGCTGATCATCTCCCCCGGCTTTGACAGGCGGTAACCGCCCTGCGCGCCCCTTGTGGAGATCACAAGGTCGTGCTTCTTGAGCGTGCCCATGAGCTGCTCCAGATACGGCTCGGGTATGTTCTGCTTTTGGGCGATGGAGCTGATCGCGATGGGAGAATCCCCCTCAACGAGCGCAAGCTCCAGCATTGCCCTGATGCCGTAGCGTGATTTTGTTGATAGCTTCATGTGTTTCTCCTTGTTCCAATTCCGACTAAAATACTCGGAATTCCCATCACTAATATAACATCAGTTCCTTACTGTGTCAAGGGGTTCGGGTAAAATTCGCAGCAGGCTAATTTCCGCAAAAAAAGAGGAAAAAACAAGGTTTTCGAGAATTTAATAAGGTTGAGGATATATGAACGGGAGGCAAAAAAATGAAGCTGACTTTTCTTGGTTCCTGCTCCGGCACCGAGCCGATGCCGGGAAGGCATCACTGCTCGTTTGTGATAGAGAGCGCGGGCAAGGTATATTTTTTCGACGCGGGCGAAAACTGCGCTTACACGGCATTCACGCTTGGGATCGACGTGACTAAGATGGAAAAGATCGTCATTTCCCACCCGCATATCGATCATGTCGGCGGGCTGCCCAATCTGCTTGCGGTGGTCAGGAAGATGATCTCGAGGTACAAGATCACGCTTGACCACGATATCGACGTTTATATTTCCGATCTGACTGCGCTTGAGGGCGCAAAGCTGATGCTGAAGGCCGGCGAAGCGCATTACGAGACCTCGATGAAGGTGAACGGGCACATAATAGACGTCGGCTTGGTTTTCGACGACGGGAACATGCGCGTCACATCCTGCGGGAACACGCATTTGAAGCCAAGGGAGGACGGCAAGGTTCTTTCGTACTCCTTCCTTATAGAATGTGAAGGAAAGACAATACTATACACGGGCGATATCGGGCATATATCCGAGGTTCGTCAGTGGCTCGGTCAGTGCGATCTGCTCATAATGGAGACGGGGCATCACATGGCCGAGGAAGTGGCAGGCTGGCTTTACGAAAATTCTTTTTGCCCGCCGCAGGTCTGGTTCAACCACCACGGCAGGGCGATGCTCGCCGATCCGCAGGGACAGGTGGCGCTGGCAAGAAAGGCGCTTGGAAGCGAAAACGTATTTTATTCAAACGACGGACAATCGCTGATGCTTTGATAAACTTTGGGAGGTGAGTGCGCTGGGCGATCTGCTTTTGATATCAAGGAACCAAAATGCAACTCAGCAGCTGAGCGGCGCGCTTGCAGGCAGCATTTCAGGCGATATCGTTTGCTGCAGCACAAAGGACGAGGCGTTCAAAATAATATCTCAGCGCGAATTCGGCGCAATACTTATAAGCCCCCAGGCGGATTCAAAGGATCTTTTGAGCTTTGCAAAGGCGCTTTCGGTAAAATGCGCCTCGGGGATCCTTGTCATATTGCCCCAAGGCGATAAAAGCGCTTTGGAATACGAAGAAAGCGGCATTTTTGTTATAAACAGGCCGATTTCAAAGCAGCTTATGATAAACAGCGTAAAAATGTCGATGATAGCCAAAAAGCGGCTTGAAATAATGATGGACGAGCAAACCAAGCTCAAGGACAAGATAGAGGAAAATCGCCTTATAGACAGAGCCAAGTGCGTTTTGATACAATACCTTCGCCTGAGCGAGCCTCAGGCGCACAGATACATAGAAAAACAGGCCATGGATATGCGCACCAGCAAGATGGAAGTTGCGCTGGGCATACTCAAGACCTACGACAGCTAAGGAGGACATTATGACCAAGGGCAAGCTCGCAAGACAATATTTTGAGCAGGGCTATAACTGCGCTCAGGCGGTCGCCTGCGCTTTTGCCGAGGAGATGAACATGAGCGTTGAGCAGATCGCAAGGCTCGCTTCCTGCTTCGGCGCGGGCATCGGCAGGATGAGGGAGACCTGCGGCGCGTTCACGGGCGCGCTGATCGTATACGGCTATTTCAAGGGCAATGACGTTGCCGAGGATCAGCAGGCAAAGCAGGCCACCTACGCCGCCGTTCAGCGCTTTATGATCCCCTTCACCGATAAATTCGGCACCCTGATCTGCCGCGATCTTTTGGGAGAGGAGGGCAAAGGCCCCATAACTCCTACCCCTGCGCCCAGAGACGAGCATTACAAGGCCGTTCGCCCCTGCCCCGGCATCGTTGAGGCAGCCGCGGACATGATGGAAGAATTTTTAAAGAACAACTAAGCTTACAGGTGAAATATGGCTGAATTTTTGATCGCGTCCCCGTTTGAGATGGAGGGCGTCTGCGCAGGCGAGCTCAAGGAACTGGGCTTTGAAAACGTAAAAAGCGAAAACGGCAGAGCCTCCTTTGAGGGCAGCTTAAACGATGCGCTCAGGGCAAACATGTGGCTCAGGACCGGCGACAGAGTTATGCTGCACATGGGCTCTTTTAAGGCGTACACCTTCGATGAGCTTTTCGAGGGCGTAAAGGCGCTGCCCTGGGAGGATTACATTACCGAAAAGATGGCTTTCCCCGTGGGCGGCAAATGCGCAAGGAGCAAGCTGATGAGCCTGCCCGACGTTCAGGCGATCACCAAAAAGGCGATAGCCGAGCGCCTGAAATCGGTCTACGGGCTTGAATGGCTGCCCGAAACGGGCGCTGTGGCTCAGATAGACGTACACATGCATCAGGACACCGCCACGCTTTCAATAGACACATCGGGCGTTGGTCTTGCAAAGCGCGGCTACCGCACCTATAACGGCGAAGCGCCCATGCGTGAGACTATGGCTGCGAGCCTGCTTAAGCTTTCGCCATGGTACACCGATATGCCGCTTTGCGATCCGATGTGCGGCACCGGCACCATCGCAATTGAAGGCGCGCTGATGGCACTTGACCGCGCGCCCGGCATGATGAGAAAATTTGCTATGGAGCAGTGGCCTTATGTTGACATAAGCTATTCAAAGAGGCTCCGCGAGGAAGCCAAGGAGCGCTTTGAAGCCGCACCGCCCTGTCAGGTATTTGCCTCCGATATCGATTCCAAGGCCGTTGCCCTCACAAAAAAGCATGTGGTTCAGGCAGGCATCGGCGGCAAGATCAAAATTCAGCAATGCGATTTCAGAAAGCTCGGCGGGATCCCAGACCGCGGCGCGTTCATCGTGAACCTGCCCTACGGTATCCGCATAATGGCGCCAAAGGAAGTCGAAAAGCTTTACCGCGATCTTGGGCACTGGTACGAGCAATATCCCTACTGGGCGCTTACCGCGTTTACCGCGCACCGCGGCTTTGAGGAACTCTTCGGCAGGCGCGCAGACAAAAAGCGCCGCATATACAACGGCACCATCGAATGCGGAGCCTATATCTACCGCGGCAAGCGCAGAGAGAGGCCCAAGACCGATATATAAGCATAAGCAAGCGTTATCGGAAGTATCAGGAATATCGATTTTACTTTTAAGACACGCTATGCTATAATGATACTGCACTGAAAGGGGCGTATTTCGTCCCAAAACAACCAAGCCCATGTTCACTTAAGGGGGAACAAACCACCATGGAAAGATTGATCGGTACCATTTCCCGCGGCGTTCGTGCGCCCATCATCCGTCAGGGCGATGATATCTGCCGTATCGTTACCGACAGCGTACTTGCTGCCGCAAAGAGCGAAAATATCGAGTTTTATGATAAAGATGTTGTTGCCATCACCGAGGCTGTTGTAGCCCGCGCTCAGGGCAACTACGCCACCGTTGACCAGATCGCCGCCGATATCAAGGCAAAGTTCGGCGATTCTCCCGTCGGCGTGATTTTCCCCATCCTCAGCCGCAACCGCTTTGCGATCTGCCTGCGCGGTATCGCCAAGGGCGCAAAGAAGATCGTGCTTATGCTCTCCTACCCCTCCGATGAAGTCGGCAACCATCTGGTCGATCTGGACACCCTCGACGAAAAGGGCGTTAATCCCTGGACCGACGTTCTGACCGAGGCAAAGTACCGCGAGCTGTTCGGTTATGTCAAGCATCCCTTCACCGGCGTTGATTATATCGAGTATTACCGCGATCTGATCACCTCCTGCGGCTGCGAATGCGAGATCATCCTTGCAAACGACTGCAGAGCTATCCTCGATTACACCGACAGCGTGCTTTGCTGCGATATCCATACCCGCGCCCGCACCAAGCGCCTTCTGAAGGCAAACGGAGCTAAGGCTGTTTACGGTCTGGATGAGATCCTCACCGCCCCCGTTGACGGCAGCGGTTACAACGAAAACTACGGTCTGCTCGGCTCCAATAAGGCCACCGAAGAGACCGTCAAGCTCTTCCCCCGCGATTGCCAGAAGGTAGTCGATACCATCGCAGCCCAGCTCAGGGAAGCTACCGGCAAGCAGATCGAGGTCATGGTTTACGGCGACGGCGCTTTCAAGGATCCCGTCGGCAAGATCTGGGAGCTCGCAGACCCGGTCGTTTCTCCCGCTTATACCGCAGGCCTCGAGGGTCAGCCCAACGAAGTTAAGCTCAAGTACCTCGCGGATAATAATTTCGCCGACCTCAGCGGCGACGCCCTCAAGGAAGCTATCTCCGAGTATATCCGTAATAAGGATTCCGATCTCGTCGGTTCTATGGTCAGCCAGGGTACTACCCCCCGCCGCCTCACCGACCTCATCGGCTCCCTCTGCGACCTTACCTCCGGCAGCGGCGATAAGGGTACCCCCATCATCTGGGTACAGCACTATTTCGATAATTATACTAAGTGATTTTCTTGGGAGAAGGCTTTGCCTTCTCCCAAACCCTCATCCACCAGAGGATTGCATCCTCTGGACTCCGCGGCTTTGGGATTTAGTAATTTCATACTGTAGCTTACGCGTGACCCGTAAAGTATGGGTCACGCGTGATTTATTTTTGCGGGAATCAGGCGGTGGATGGGATTCGCGGTATATGGAAGAAGGCTATACAGAGGCAGCCAATGCCGGCGGGGAGGAGGAGTGCGCCTTTGGCGCAGCGATATACGCTTCGCGTGCGATATTCACCTTCGGTGAGCGATATGCGCCTTCGGCGCGCGCAATATTATTTGAGAACTCCTTCCGTCACGGCTTCGCCGTGCCACCTCCCTCGTAGAGGGAGGCTTTAAACACCGCAGTCTTTTTATAAAACAGAAGTCTGAATAGCCCGTAATCCCTTTCGTATAAAGTTCTAAAAAGCAATCACGCGTTGCCCATACTTGACGGGCAACGCGTAAGCAAACGTATGAAATTACCTAACCCCAAAGTATCAGGAATCCAAGGGATGAAATCCCTTGGTGGATGAGGGTTTGGGAGAAGGCAACGCCTTCTTCCAAGAAAACGTCCCCCTCCGCTCCTACAGCCACTTCTCGAGGAAGGGGAGAACATCGGTGCCGACCCACTGATGGCCGCCGTCGTGGATGGAATGGTGGAGCCTGTCCTGTGCATTAAAGATGGCGAAACCGCGGCGGGCGATATCGACCTGCGGAAGGACGTTATCGATCAGGGGCGCGCCGTTGAGACCGTCTTTTCTGCCGGACTCGACGAGCAGAGCTCTGGGAGCGATCATTGCGCCCAGATCGCCGTGATCCAGGGTACGCCAGATGTGGGGAACGAAATTGCAGGAGCAGTTGCCGGGCTGAAGCATGAGGGCTTCCTTGTAGCCGTAAAAATAACCGGAGGTGACTGCGACCTTCACGCGGTCATCCAAAGCGGCGAGGAAGAGGGTCTGCTGACCGCCGCCGGACATGCCGAAGCAGCCGATGTGCTCCTTGTCGATCTCGGGCATGGTATAAAGGAAATCGATCAGGCGCATGAGATCCCAAACCATGTACGCGACCATGCACTGACCGAAGCCCAGCGCCATCTGGTTTATCTCGCGGTGAGAGTTCATCATGGCCTTCTGAGGCTCATCGCCCTGCTGACCTGCTTCTCTGCGCTCGCCGGAGCCTCTTGCATCGGGGCAGGCAACGAAATAACCTTCGCGGGCAAGCTTGATCGCGTAGCCCTCGCCCCAGCGGGTCTTTTCGGCAAACTGAGGATCGTCAAAATCGATAACGGAATTCTCCTTGCCGCCGCCGTGACCGTGGGGGTTGAGCATCGCCTTGCCGTTGGGGTTTTCCGGGCGCAGGAGATAGAAGGGCATGTAAACGGAAGGCTCGGTCTGTATGAGCCACTTCTCGCGGGTGTAACCGCGCATTTCGGTGGATTCCAGCATTTTGGGCTCAAGGGGCGCTTCAAGGCAGTAGTTCATGCCCGTGATCTCCCAAAGACGGGCGCGCGCCTTAGCCTGCCAGCGATAGAAGGAAGCCTCGTCGGTAACATCGTTTACATCGAAAGCATATTCCATGCCGAAACGGTCAAACTGAGCGATCATGTAATCACGAACGGAAAAATATGTCATATTAACCTCCTAAAAAATCAGGCGGCGCAGACAAATCTGCACCGCCTGCGTTTATGAACGTAGGGTATTCTTATTTCTTGGGAGCGGGACGGCGGAAGGGATAATCGGTCACGCCAAGCTCTCTGAGAGCCTTGAAGAACTCGGGAACGTCCTTCTGCCACTTGGGCATGGGAGGCCAGTTGGTGGTGTCCATATCAGCGGGGACGGGGGGCAGCTTTGCGCGTGCGGGATCGGCGGGCCAGAGGACTTCCAGATCGTCCTCGTCGCGGTTGGCAACAAGGGGCATGAAAGCGTAATCGCCGAAACGGTCAGCGATCTTGGCGGTCTTGGTATCGCCGTTGTGGAAAGCAAGGCGGAAGTTCCAGGTCATGGACTCGCCTTCCTTGATGGTGCGTGCGCCGCCCTTGAAGAAGTTGTTGGGAGCCATCAGACCGTAGTTCCTTGAATGCCAGTAGGTGGGATAGCTGTCGTTTTGAGTGTTATCAAAGATAGCGATGCCGCAGGCATGACCTTCAGCCTTGCCGGTGTAATCGCACCAGGGAGCGCGGTTCATCCAGATCTCGTCCTCGTTTACGCCGAAGGGAGTCTCAAAACGACCGGTCTTGCCGACTACCAGCTCGTCGTTCATTCTAACCGCAATGGGGCCTGCTTCCTTGGTCTCACCAAGAACAACATCGCCGTAGGAGGCGGTCAGGGTGATCTTAACATCGACCAGACGCATGGAAGCGGGAGTGTTGTAGAAGCGGATGGTGGTGGTCTCGTCGCAGAGCTTCTCAACACCGTCGTGCTTGGTCCACAGGTTCTTGGAGGTGAACTGGCAGTACACGGGGGTGTTCACGATATCTAAAATGCCCTGATTGAGGATCAGGCCGCAGTCGGCGGGCTCGTTCCAGTTATCAACGCCGTTTACGGAGCCGTGAGAGATCCAAACGGACCTGTGATGGGGATGCTCCTTGATGGTAAAGTTGAGCCTGGTGGTCTGCTTGCCGTACTTTTCAAAGAACGGACCCATGTAGGGCTTGAAAAGGTCCTTGCCAAAATAATACTTGGTAACGTAATCGCCGTCGTCGTAAATTTCTACCTTGTCATCGAGCAGGCGTGCTTCCATGCCGCAGCAGCAATTCTCGGAAGGGATAAGCTCGAACCTTACGGATTCTTCCTTGAGAAGATCGTCCATCACAAAGGTAACTCTTGCCTTATCGCCCGTAACTTCAACGCCTGCGGGAACGGTGCTGCCGCCTTCAAAGCGTACGGCAACGTTCTTCGCGGGCAGCTGGGATGCGGGGATCTCAAAAGCCACGGGGCAGGAAACGCGGTCATAATTGCCGGCAAATACCTGATACATACTCTTTTCCTCCTGTTATGATAAACTAAAATACTTTTTATTTATTCCATGCTTCAAGGGTGAACAAAAGGGAACGCCTGGAATCCTCGACCAAATTGGGAAGGGGGCATTCGGTGGAAACGCGGCCGGTGTAGCCGACTTCCCTGAGCTTTTCGAAGAAAGCCGCAAAATCGATGCCGTTTTCGCAGGGATCGCCGGGGATCACGCGGTTGAGATCGGCGATGTGCACATGTTTGAGCGCATCTGCTGCGTAGTTTATGGAATCGAAGCTTTCACCTTCGGTGCCCATATGGAAGCAGTCGGCCAGAAGCCATACATGGGGATGGTTTGCCTTCTTCCAGATATCATAGCCCTCCCTTACAGAGAGGATGATGTTGGTCTCCTTGGAATTGAGAGGCTCGATGCAGACGATAACGCCGTACTTGGCAGCGTATTTTTCGCACAGCTCAAGGAAACGGTAGAGCTGCTCCTCGCCCTTTTCTACAGGGAAGCCCTCGGGCCTGCGCCTTGCCGCGCCGCTGCCGAAGATGATGATCTCGCCGCCGCATTCCTTAACTCTGGATACCGCAAGATCGAGATAGTTTTCGATCTTTTCCTCGTCCACGCTATCTCCAAGCAGGGGATATACGGGGGGAACGAAGGAGTTGAAGACCTCGACCACCCTGCCCTCTTTTTTAAGGAAAGCGCTGAAGTCCTCAAAATCAGCCTGAGAAAGGTTGGCAACGGAACCCACGGTCAGCTCAACGAAGTCATAACCCACGTCAAAAAGGGCTTTTACGCCGCGCTTGAGCTCCTCCAAAGGGTTGCCCGCTTCCTTCTTGGGCGCGTTATCATTCATCTGAGGCACAAAGGATGCGCCGGGCAGACAGCAGCCAAATCGCATATATATTCCTCCAGTAAATTGTTGTAATTAACCAAATATATTATATCAGCCTTTCCCTCTCATTGCAAGGAAAGGCTGATATTGCGCAAAAATCGGTAAAATCACCAATTTCCGTTATATTGGTCGATGGTAAAATAGGGAACGGACAGGCCGTCTATTATATCGCCGGTTATCGCGTCCACCTGAAGGACTGTTTGATCCTTTGTATAAAGCTCCCACACGGGGGTGAGCACGCCCTTATCGGGGTGATCCTTAACTCCCACGATGTCATATACCAGCTGCGCGCTTTCAAAAATAAGGTCGTCGTAGAACCGCAGCTCTTCCTCGCTCAGCTCAAAAATCTTCTGCGCGGCTTCGTATGCGCTGATGGTCTGAATCGCTTCGCCGGTTTTTGTGACCTCATCGGATATGTTTTTGTAGCTGAGCGCTGTGATATCCTCGTTTGCGATAACGAAAATGCCGAGGTTATAGTGAGAGACCGGCAGGCCCGCCAGCGAGTCAACATAATAGTAATACATGTTTTCCCCGGCATCATAAAAGGCGTTTGAAGCCTTGCCGCCGAAGATGAGGTTGTCATTGGGCACGCCGTGAAGGGAAAGCACCTCTTTTACCATTTGGTCGACCTGCTCGGGCGTTCTTTCGATCATTCCCGATTCGTAAACATCGCCGCGCTCAAAATAGAGCTCGCCGTATTCCATGCACGACATGTACTTGGTGATATCGCTGTCGCTGGTCCATATAACGGTGGTCTCTTTGGCGACCTCGCCCTCATACACATCGGTATAATAGGTCACGTCGTCCAAAAGCCCGAAAACGTAATAGACAAGAGGCTCAGCGTCGACATTTACAAAAGTGGCACAGTATCTGTTTACCAGAGCAGCTTCTGTCATGCTTTCAAGGGCGCTGATATCGATGATCTGCTCGTCGTCATACTCGGGCTCGTCGCCGTGCTCGTGCTCCTCGTAGAATTCATCGACTATAGGATCGCCGGGGTCAAAGGTCATGATTGGGCTTATGTCCTGCGCCTGTTTTTGACAGCCAAAGAGGCTAAGTGCCATTAAAAGAGACAGCGCGCCCGATAAAAGGGCGCGCAGGAAAGTTTTTACGGGGTGATTTTTCATTATTTTACCTTTTCGTTCACTATCACTCTTGCGTTTGCCTGATCGGCCTCTGTGATAGCATGGTTGGAATACCTTGCGCGGTTGTACGCATCCTCAAAAAGCGCTTTGTCCGCCTGAGTTATCACGCGCTTGTTGGTCAAAAACTCATGCGGGGTCAAAGTCCTCGCATCAAGACCGACCGCTTTGCCCCTTAGTACAAGCTTTGCATAGGCGTATCTGAGCCGCTCCACGGGGGTGAGCTTATCCCAGTTGGGGGGCGGGGTGAGCATCCTTTTAAGGCCCGCCTTAAAGGTATTGAAGAACTCGTCCCTGATCTGCTTGCCCGAGAGCAGGGATTCGGCTTCGTCGCTATATCCGTCCTGATAGGCTTCCTTCAGGAAGTCGACCCTGTCGACAAGGAAGTACCAGAACTTTTTCGCCAGCTTATAAAGCAGGAACGCGCCGCCAATAACTATTATGATCGCCGCGACAACGGTGAATATCTGCTCAAGCACGAGCCAGAAGGTCGCCGTGTTCGCCTCGCCGAACTGGCTCATATCGGGGTTGGAGGATTCTGCTCCGCCGCCGGTGCCGGTAGAATCGCTCGAGCCGGAAAACAGCAATATGATTTTTGCTATGACCTGAATGAGCAAAAGAACAAAGGTGCCGACCGCTTCTCTCAAGGTCTCGATGTTGAGGATGAGGAACATCACTATAACAACGACGCCGACTATCCACATGTTCTGGAAAATTATGCGCTTTGCAAGGCCGCTCTTCATGGACGCGGATCCCGAGAGCATTCTGCGGTTCAGGATAAACAGCGCGCTTGCAGCGCAGATGAACGCGCCAACACCAAGGGGCGCGGCCTGCTCACCCTTGCCCAAAAGAGAAAGTACGAGGAAAACTCCCAGATAGAGCACAAGGGGCAGTATCATCCTTTTGGCGGAATAAACGTCCTCCCAGCTGTGACCTGCGCCGTACAGGCTCAGATAAAACATGGGAAGACCCGCCGCTGCGCCGATAAAGGCGTATTTATAGGGCAAAAGCACCATGAACGCAGCTGTTGCGCCAACGAAAACGATGCTTCCAAGAACAAAGCGATTTATCCTGCCCGACAGGGCGCTTGCGATAAATGCGAGCAAAATGAGCCCGGTATAATAGCCCACAAAGGGCATAAAGGGCGCAGAATAGGTCTCCTCCGCGATCATGAGCATCACGGGGAACCAGCAAAGCGCTTCAAAGATGAAGAACGGGATGTTTATAAGGCCTTCTTTTCTTATCTTCATGCACCTTCACCGCCCGATCTTAACATATAATAGCCAACGGAGTTGCCCTTGGAGCGAAGATCTGCGGCAGCGTCTTCGATCTCCTTGTTCACATAGCAGGTGATCACCAGCACATCGCATTCCCTGAAATTGGGCAAGGATTCCAAAAACTGATGGAAGGAACGCTGACGGTATACCTGAAGCTTTGCAAAGCAGTCCAAAAGGAGCTGCCCCTGCTCATAGGAATTTGCAGGCTCGATATAGACCGTGTCCTCGGTGGACTTATACCTTCCGTTGGTGGCAAAGCCGACCTCAAGACCGTTTTCCAGAAGGTACGCAGCAAGCGAGGACGCAAGCGCTATGCCGCGCTCGATATCGGGCATATCGGAGGGGGATACCTCGCCCCACACGCTCTCAGTGGGCTGCACGTTCAAGGCTATGAGCAGCCTTGGCTGTGCGGTATAGTCGTTCTGTTTTACTTTCAGCACGCCGGTGGAAGCCGTAGCGCCCCAGTGCACTGTTTTTATCGGGTCGCCGATGGTATAATCGCGGATGCCGCCGTACAGGAAAACGTCGGGCATGATATAGCGCTTTACCACCAGCTCGCCCTGCCATTTGAGCGAAGGCAGGGGGATATCCTCGACGGGCACGGGCGCGGGATAACAGGTCACGAAAAGATCGAGCTCGACCTGCTTTGAGCAGTTGCTCATGCCGAAAAGATCGCCGCTGGTGAGCGAGGCAGTGCTTGCGCTGTAATAGCCGCGCTTGAGCACCTTGACCCTGTGCCTTCTGGTTATCTGCTGATATGGGGCAAGGGTGAAAGCCGAGCGGTGATACATATCGCCCTGGATATCGTATTGGTTATCGTTTCCTACGATGCGCAGCTCCCTGGGAAGGCGCGTTTCAACGCGGATCCACGGCACGGGCAGAAGCTTTCTGTTTGAGATGACCTCGATCATCTCAAGCTCCTCGCCCTCATAGAGCTTGGTTTTGGAAAACGTTCTTGTATAAGACACGTTTTTCAACGCAAGCTTGCTTAAAAGCAGCGACTGGATGAGCACCATCACCGCCACAAGGAGCGCGATCCATAAAATATTGGTCATTTAAGGCTACCTTTCGCCGCTCTCGGTGGGCACGGCTGCCTGACGGAGGACTTCCTGTATAGCCTCCTCGGATTTATCGGTGCGTCCGTATGCGCCGCGGACGATGACGCGGTGTGCAAGCACGGGCACTGCAAGGGTCTTGACGTCGTCGGGGATAACATAATCCCTGCCCTGAATTGCCGCATATGCCTGGCAGGCTCTGAGCAGAGCAAGGCTGCCTCGGGGAGATACGCCAAGGGTGACCTGCTCAAGCTTTCTGGTGCGCTCACAGATATCGATGATGTATGCAAGGATAGCGTCGGAAACGTGGATGTTCTTGATCTCATCCTGCGCGTCAAGAATATCCTGCGCAGATGCCACGGGGGAGAGCTCCGCCAGCGGGTCGTCGCTCAAAAATCTCTTGAGAATGCCGATGGAGTCGTTCGTATCGGTATAGCCCATCTTGAGCCTCATCATGAAGCGGTCGAGCTGAGCTTCGGGCAGAGCGAAAGTGCCCTGAATTTCAACGGGGTTCTGGGTCGCTACAACGATGAAGGGCTCGGGGAGCTTTCTGGTGTTGCCGTCAACGGTGACCTGACGCTCTTCCATGCACTCAAGAAGCGAAGACTGGGTCCTTGGGGTTGCTCGGTTGATCTCGTCTGCCAGAACTACGCTTGCGAAAACGGCGCCTTCCTTGAACTCAAAGGAGAGCTCCTTCTGATTGAAAACGGAAAGACCGGTAACATCGGAGGGAAGAAGGTCGGGGGTGAACTGGATGCGCTTGAAAGAGCAATCAATGGACTTTGAAAGCGATTTTGCCATAACGGTCTTGCCCGTTCCGGGAACGTCTTCAAGCAGCACATGACCCTTGGCGATGACGCAGGTTAAGATAAGGTCGATTATCTCATCTTTGCCCACGATGACTTTGGCTACATTGGCTTTAACTTTTTTTGCGATATCGTTGATCATACAGCCGTATTCCTCTCTTTTATCAACTTGTATAATAATAAGCATATTATATACAAGATTCGTTTGAATTTCAACTATTTTTACAGACATCTTGTAAAAAATTGTTGACATATTAAAGAAAGGTATGGTATGATAACATCCGTAGCATGGATGCACGTGCATAAATGCGTGCATTTTGGGTCGCTGACCCGGTATTTTTTAAAGCAGTATTGCAGTACGGAAGGATGGAAGGCTTATGTTTATCAAGGTACTTCTCTTGGTCATCTATGTCGCGATGATGGTTTCCATCGCGGCTGTAACTCACAAAAAAGCGAAAAACTTAAACGACTTTTTACTCGGCGGCAGGAAAATAGGTCCATGGCTGTCTGCGTTTGCATACGGCACGAGCTATTTTTCGGCTGTTATTTTTATTGGTTACGCGGGCAAGAACGGCTGGAACTTCGGTCTTTCGGCAACGTGGATAGGCATCGGCAACGCCTTTATCGGCGCGCTGCTCCCCTGGCTCATTATGGCAAAGCCCGCAAGGAGAATGACTCAGCGCCTTGGCGCGGATACCATGCCCGAGTTTTTCCAAAGAAGGTACGACAGCAAGTTCATGAAGATCGCCTCGGCGCTCATCATCTTCGTGTTCCTCGTCCCCTACTCCGCATCGGTTTATCAGGGTCTTGGCAGCCTTTTTGAAAAGGTGTTCGGTATTCCCCTCATCTATGTTGTGCTGGGCATGGCAGCGGTCACCGCGCTCTACCTTGTTGCCGGCGGCTACCTTGCCACCGCCTACGGCGATCTTATTCAGGGCATAATAATGCTGGGCGGCGTCGGTTTCATGATCTTCTTCCTTTTCAAGGCAATGGGCGGCGTATCTCAAAGCATAAACAAGCTGGCTGAGTTCGGCGAGGGCATGGCGGATATGTTCGCATCGGGCGCTGCATCGCCAAAAGACCTTATCTCAATGGTCGTCCTCACCTCTCTTGGCACATGGGGTCTGCCCCAGATGGTGCACAAGTTCTACGCCATCAAGGATGAAAGCGCCATTAAGCGCGGCGCGGTCATCTCTACCATATTCTCTTTGATAGTCGGCGGCGGCGCGTACCTTGCAGGTGCATTCGGCAGGGTCGTGCTCAACAACCAGCTGCCCGAGGCCACTGCGACCACCTCGTCCTTTGACCTTATAATGCCCAACGTGCTTTTCAGCACAATGCCCGATGCGCTGCTGGGTCTTATCGCCGTTCTGGTGCTTTCCGCCAGCATGTCGACCCTCGCATCCCTCGTGCTCACCAGCGCGTCCACCCTTTCCATGGACCTTTTCAGAGACGTTCTTTTCCCCAAGATGTCCCAGAAAAACGTGATGCTGCTCATGCGCGCGCTGTGCATAGTGTTCGTGCTTTGCTCCATCGCCATCACCCTTTCCAGCAACGCCGGCATCACCACGCTGATGTCGCTCTCATGGGGCACCGTTGCCGGCACCTGCTTAGGGCCTTTCCTCTTAGGTCTGATCTCAAAGCGCACCACCAAGATCGGCGCGATCGCGGGCATGCTTTCCGGCTTCATCACAAGCCTTGGGCTGACCGCCATTCTCGGCATGGCTCAGACCCCCTTCAACGGCTCCTGCGCGATGATCGCATCCATTGCGGTGACCTTCATCGTGAGCCTTTTGACCCCCGCGCCTTCCAAGGAAAAGATCGCGGAGGTTTTCGGCGAATAACAAACAAAAAGCACCCTCATGCCTTATCGGTATGAGGGTATTTTTTACAGCACGTTTTGAAGTATCATGAGCATCACCACGCCGGGGACGCCAAGGAAGCCTGCGACAAGCGCGTTGACGGGGTTCAGGCTGAGCGTCAGCGCCTCGGGCATGGGCAGAAGAGACATGAGCATGAGCGCGCCCGCGCCCAGCATGCCCGAAAACAGAGCTCTCAATAGGCTTTTGAGCGGCGCGAGCAGCAGCCAGCCGAAATAATAAAGCGCTAAGAGCCCGAAGATAAAGCAAACTATGACCATAGGTTCAATTTTAAGACCCATAAAAATCGCCCCCTTGAGCTACATTATGCCAAAGGGGGCGTTATTATTACCTTGTCCGACTCTATTTTAAGTCGTTTAAGAACCTTGCGGCTTCCTCGGGCCAGAAACGGGCCTGCTCGTTATACCTTGTGCCCTCGTTTGCAAGGCCGATGCCGTGCACGCCGTAGGGGTAAACATGCAGCGCAAAGGGGATGCCGTTTGCAGCCAGCGCGTTTGCAAGGTCCAGAGAGTTCTTGACAGGAACGGCTCTGTCCTCGGAGGTGTGCCACATGAAGATCGGGGGAGTGTCGGCGTTCACGTTGTACTCGCTGGATAAAAACGCTCTCTGGGTCATGGCCGCGTTCTCGCCCAGAAGGTTATTGCAGCTGCCCATATGGGTATGGAACATGAACGAGTTTACGCCGTAGCAGAGTATGCCCGCGTCGGGTCTGGAGGAAACCCTTTCAATGGGATCTAAACTGTCCGCAATGCCTTTATCGTAGTGAGTGACGCTCATGGAAGCAAGATGACCGCCCGCGGAGAAGCCGAGGGTGTATATCTTTTTAGGATCGACGCCGAACTTCTCTGCGTTGTACCTTACAAATTTTACCGCTCTGTTTACGTCATAAAGAGGTGCGGGGTATTTATAGGGGGCAACTCTGTAGTCCAGCACAAAAGCGTGGAAGCCAAGCTCGTTAAAGCGCATGGCGATAGGCTCCGCTTCGTGCGCCGCTTTGCCCGAATAGCCGCCGCCCGGGCAGACGATTATCGCCCCGATATCCTTCTTGCCCTCAAGCAGATAAGGATAAAGCGAGGGCTCAAGCTGCTCAAATTTTTCCTCAAATAAGGGAGTCTGACCTTTTTCCCATAAAAGCATCTTCTCGCCGGTGGCGTTTTTCATAAACTCAGTGTTAAGGTGCATGGTGATTCTCCTTATGCTTTTTTCTTGGAAACGTTCGAGAGGGTTTCACCCTCTCGAGCTCTCTGACCAAGGGATTTCATCCCTTGGATCCCGCATCTTGGGGGAAGGGAAAGTTTTTTCGTTTGTGGTCGATGGCGGCGGCAGGTATGCCGCCATCGAGATTAGCTGTTTGTTTAGGTAAAGGTGTCAGTTTTTGGGACAGCTCAGCGGCTGTTTATATTCCACGACAGCTTGTTGCATAGTTTCTTGCCTTCCCCTAGAGGGGAAGGTGGGTTTGCGAAGCAAACTCGGATGAGGTGTCTTCAGATTGCATTTTTTCTTGTTTTTTATGCGGTATGTTTGGGATAACTCAGCAACTGCTTCAGCTTTACAACAGCCAACTCAGTCACTGACACCTCATCAGTCTCTTCGCTTCGCTGCGAGCCAGCTTCCCCTCCAAGGGGAAGCCAAGATTCTATAGCTCAGACGATGAAACAAATAATAACGATTAATCTATAATCCCCGCCTGTCTCTCAAAGGCATGACTCTCTTCTCGTCATTACAATCTGTTGCACATAAACCTCCCACGACCCAAAAGCCGCGGGTTCCAAGGGTTGCAAACCCTTGGGCCCAGAGCTCGAGAGGGCGCAGCCATCTCGAACGTAACCCCTTCCCTACTTCAACTCAAACATCGCGGTGAACTTGGCGTATGCTTCGTCCCAGGCAGCGCGGTCTTTATCGGGCTCGACTTTTACGATGGGGAAGGAATCGGCGACTATCTTACGAAGGTCGGCGATATCCTTGACTTCGCCCATGGCATAGGCCTGCATGAGCAGGTTGCCGATAGCGGTAGCCTCGCCGGGGCCAGCGTACACGGGGATATTGAGCGCATTGGCGGTGAACTTATTGAGCAGCGCGTTATTGCTGCCGCCGCCGACGATGTGCAGGGCATGTACCTTTTTGCCGGTGAACTTTTCGTAGCACTCGATGCAATAGCGGTACTTGAGAGCAAGGGACTCATAGACCACGCGGGTGATGCCGCCGATGGTATTGGGCGCTGTCTGCCCTGATTTTTCGATATAATCGCAGATGCGCTTGGGCATCTGATGGGGAGCCAAGAACGCATCGTCATCGGGATCAAAGAACGCCCGGAAAGCGGGCTCCTTTTCGGCGAGCTTGACAAGCTCTGCAAAGGAATACTCCTCGCCGTTTGCATCCCAGTAGCGCTTGCATTCCTGAATGATCCAAAGACCCATGATGTTCTTGAGCACGCGGATGGTATCAAAAACGCCGCCCTCGTTGGTGAAATTCGCCTTTGCGGCTTCCTCGTTGATAACGGGAGTCTTGCTCTCGCCGCCAAGCAGAGACCACGTGCCCGAGGAGATGTAAGCAAAATCGGAGCCCTCTGCGGGAACTGCGGCAACCGCGCTTGCGGTGTCGTGGCCGGCTATTGCGATCACGGGAACCGCGCCAAGACCGGTCTCATCCTGAACAGCCTTGGAAAGCACGCCGCGCACTGTACCCGGCTCGGTGATATCGCCGAGGATCGAGGCGGGGATGCCGAGCTTTTCGATAATATCGGTTGCCCATTTGCGGGTGTTGGGGTCGATCATCTGCGAGGTGGAAGCGATGGTGTATTCGGTGCCCGCAACGCCGGTGAGAAGATAGGCAAAAAGGTCGGGCATAAAAAGCAGCTTATCGGCGGCCTTTAAGAGCGGATCATCCTCAAGCACTGAGGAATAAAGCTGATAAAGGGTGTTGAACTGCAGGAAAGCAAGACCTGTCTTTTCGTAAATCTCCGCCTTGGGAACGACAGAGAACGCCTTGTCCATCATACCGTCGGTGCGCGCATCGCGGTAATTGACAGGGTCGCCCAGAAGATGTCCGTTTTTGTCGATCAGACCGTAGTCAACACCCCAGGTATCGATACCGATGGCGTCAACGCCGCCCTGCGCCGCAGCTTTTTTGAGCGCTAATAAAACTTCATGATAAAGCCTTGGCAGATCCCATGTAAAGCGGCCGTTCAGCATAACGGGCTCGTTCAAAAAACGATGGATCTCCGTCATCTCGAGCTTGCCGGAATTGAGCGTGCCCAAAATAGCGCGGCCCGACGATGCGCCAAAATCGAATGCAAGATATTTTTTAACCATATCATCATGCTCCTTTTATGGTTTTCATTAAATCCGTGACTTAATTATACAATAAACCGCGCCCGTTCACAATATTTATGTAAACGATTTTCCGTATCAAAGGCAATGTATCCGTTTTCGCATAATATGGAGCCATGCGCTCATAATATAGTATAACAAGCAATGAATCGGAGGCACGCTATGGAAAAATATACCCTCCCCCGCGGGCGCGGCGGCTGGCAGGAAAGCGAAAAGGAGCTGCTTTTCAGCCTTGTGGAAGACGCCGCAAAAAACGGCACGCCGCTAAGGAACGTATTTGACGATGTGGCAGCAAAGACCGGCAGAAAGCCAAACAGCATCAGAAATTATTACTATATATCCATGAAGCAGGGCGATGCGCCAAGCTGCGTTTGCCCAAAAGCCGCGCCCTTTCGCCCCTTTGAAGAGGAAGAGCTGCACGAGCTTATTTCATATGTGCTCATAGGCAGGCTGAAGGGCAAGAGCGTGAGAGCGTGCGTGCTGGAGCTTGGAGAAGGCGACAGAACAAAAACGCTCAGATACCAGAACAAATACCGCTCAATTATCAAAAACCGCCCCGAATACGTGGACTCGGTCAAAAAGGAGCTGACCCAAAGCGGCTACGATTTCCCCGAGACCTTCACCCCCGTGCGCAAAAAAAGGCAGAGCAGCGATCGGATATTTATCGAGAGCGAAACACTCAAAAAAGCCTATGAAAAGGGCAAGGAAGATTTCCTGAGCGCCCTTACGGAGCTTTTGCTTAATATCAAGGAAGAAACAGATGGCATCTGAAATATCAAGGGACCTTGCAAAAAACGCGCAGACAATAGAAAACGTTTTCCATACCGATAAAAACGCCGATCTTATACTCAGGCGGTTCGATATTTCCGGTACATGGGCGCTTGTGGTGTATATCGAGGGCATGAGCGACGCGCAGAAGATCAACGATTTTGTTCTGCGCCAGGCGATGGACGGCGAGCAAAACAAGGAAGGCGATATCGCGGGGCTTTTTCTCAGGTGCATCGCGATATCGGGCGCAAAGACAAAAACAAATATGGACGAGGTCATAGACGACATACTCTCCGGGCAGAGCGCGCTTTTCGTGGACGGCTCAAGCAGCGCGCTCGTGATGGAAACGCGCGGCTACGAAAAGCGGGCGGTATCGCCTCCAAACAGCGAAGACGTGATCTTAGGCTCTCAGGAAGGGTTCACAGAAAGCATAAGGACTAACATCACCCTTATAAGGAAAATGGTCAGAAGCGCAGACCTCGTATCGGAAATGCTGCTGGTGGGCGATAAAAACAAATGCGCCTGCGCGGTCGTGTACATAGAGGGCACGGCGCTTTCGGGCGTTGCGGACAAGCTCAAGGAAAGGCTCAAAAACATAAACGTCGACATCATCCCCGGCGCGGGCTTCATGAACCAGCTTATCGAGGACAGCAGGTTTTCCATAGTGCCCCAGTCTGTGATGACCCAGCGCCCGGACAGGTGCGCTTCCTTCCTTCTGGAAGGGCAGGTCCTGCTTTTGACCGACGGCGCGCCCTTTGCCCTTGCGGTGCCCGCCACGCTTTTCCATATGCTCAACACCCCCGACGACACCTTCATGCGCTGGCAGTACGGCACATTTACAAGGTGCGTCCGCTTTGCGGGGTTCTTATTGGCGCTTTTTCTGCCTGCGGTGTATCTGGCGATGGCGATGTACCATCAGGAGCTTTTGCCCCACGAGCTGCTCATGACCATAGCCGCGTCGCGCGCGGACGTGCCTTTTTCGATCATCACCGAGGTCATACTCATGGAATTCGCGTTCCTTATAGTCGATCAGGCGGGAACGAGGATCCCAAGGCTTTTGGGCAGCGCGCTTGGCATATTCGGAGCGCTGATACTTGGACAGGCCGCTGTTGAAGCAAAGCTGGTATCCCCCATACTCATAATAGTTGTGGCTATAACGGCGCTTGGGACATACACGATACCCGATTATTCGCTATCACGTGCGGTGCAGATGCTGCGCTTTGTGTATATACTGGGCGCGTCGCTGGGCGGCTTCTTCGGGATAGCGGTGCTGGTCTTTTTAACCCTTGCGCCGATATCGCTGACTCAAAGCTTTGGCATACCGTTTTTTGCTCCCATAAGCCCGCCGATGGGGCATAACCCCGATATCATAATCAGGCGCCCCATAAAAAGGCAGAGCGCAAACAGCAGTATTTTTACCAAAAGGAGGGGAAAGGCTTGAGCGGAGGAACCGATTCACTTACCGCCAGGGAAAAGAAGGTCTTTGCATCCATGCTGCTGATCACAAAGGCGATGACGGGCAGCCTTGCAAACAGCTGGACAAGCGTTGGCAACGCGCAGTATTTAAGCATGCTTATTTCCTCCCTCATATCTATCCTTTTAGCTTTCATAGTGTATTATATCTGCAAAAAGGCAGACGCGCCTTTTTTTGCGGCGGCAGAAAAATATATCGGCGGCATTTTTTCAAAGCTGTATGCGCTGATACTGATCGTTACGCTCATTTTGTCGGCAAGGAGCGTGGCTTATCTGCTTTCAAGCACAGTGGTGAGCGTATCGCTGACAAAAGCAAGGCTCAGCGTGGTTTCTCTTTCAGCTATCGGCGCATCCATCATAGTTGCAGTGCTGGGGATAAAAGCGGTCTGCCGCTTTTCCATGCTTGTGCTGCCCCTTGCGGTGATAAGCCTTATCATGACGCTTATAATGAGCTTGGACAGCGCGGATATAAACCACCTTTTTCCGATCCTCGGCAGCGGGCCGATCGACATAGTGATGCTATCCCTCACTTCATCTTCCGATTTCTTTTTGATACTGCTTTTGGGCGAGATGTACGACCCAAACAAAGGCCAAAAGGACAACAAAAAGCTTTTGATATACCCGCCAATCATCGCAGGGATAATTTCCACGGGGCTTTACCTTATAAACACCTTGGTATTCCCCTACACCTTTACCCAGCTCTCCCCGCTTTACGGCATAATTTCGGTCGTTGGCGTATCAGAGAGCTTCAAGGCGCTGGGCTCGCTGTTCAGCTTTATCTGGAACACGGTGTTTTTGATAACGCTTTGCGCGCATTTTTGTTTTTTGGGTCATCTGAGCTCAAAGGTGCTTTCCGTTTTCTCAAAAAAGGAAGGAATACCTATTTTCATCTTCGGCTTTATTCTGCTGGTGCTCACGCTCAGCGACATGCGCAGCTTCCCCAAATTCCTGTCCTTCCTTTTTGAAGCGCCAAAAACACTCCCTCTTTTCGTATACTCGCCCCTGATACCGATACTCATATTTTCGGCGATAAAATCCAAAGGAGCAAAAGATGAAAGCGGCTGAAAAACTGATATTTATCCTGCTTCCACTCATCCTGCTCTCCGGCTGCGCAACTGCGGCGAACCTTGACGAGCAGGTCTATCCATTGATGATGGCTATAGACAAAGGCGAGGAGCATTTATTCAGCGTGAGCATAAAGATCCCCGCAGCGGTTCAAGGGCAGGGCAAGGATAAAATAGTGAGCGCACAGGGGGACACAATCCTTTCCGCGCTCACCGCCATCGACACGGCAACTCCCCAGCAGCTGAGCTTTTACAGGGTCAAATACATCATATTTTCCCATGAGCTTGCGTTTGCGGACGGATTTTCGCGCCTGACTCAGGATATGGTAAGCATACCCGGCTTAAAGCCGGGCGCGGATTGCTTTATTGCAAAGGACAGCGCCAAGGATTTTCTCTTAGGCACAGAGCCTTTCATGGGCGAGAGGCTTTCCAAATCGACCGAGGCTCTGGAAAGCTCGCTAAAGGACAATTCCTCTATCCCCGACGGCGATTTTTTCAGCATCGACAGGGCGTTTGAATCGCCCTACAAAACGCCTTTGGCGATTTACTGCGCAAAAAAGGCAAAAAACGGCAAAAGCGGCAGCATCCCGCCCGAAAACATATACGCAGAAAACTTAAATGTTGAAGGGGCTTCCGATTCTCCCGTGCTCGGCAGCGTTGTTTTTAATTCCGACAAAGCGGTAAAAATACTCACAGGCTATGAAAACAGGCTGCTTTCAATGTGCATGGGCACCTTTACAGATGCGATGACGCTTTTTGAGGATGAAGATATCCTATACGATATTCAGTTCAAGCGCGGCAGGCTCACAAAGGTGAAGGTCAAAGAGGACGGCGGGAAAATCGACGTGCATATCGACATCCGCCTGTACGCCTTTAGGCAAAACAGCGCCGGCGACAGCTTCCTGCCCGAGGAAGCCATCGCCAAAAAGCTGGCAGAGGACGCAGGCACGCTTTTGAAGGAGGTTTATTCCTTAGGCGCAGATCCCTTGGCGATATCGGGTAAACTTGCAAAAAAACACCTTACCATCGACAGCTTTGAAAACGCCGATATCCCAAATAATCTGTCAAAAGCGAATTTTTATGTGACAGTCTATGTTCAGACCAAGGCGGATATATAAATTTTGCTTTTACATACCCTATGTTTATGATATAATAAATATTTAAGGGGGTGTAAGCAATGAAGCTTGATACAAAGGCCATAACGCGCGCATCGATAATCGCGGCGATCTATACAGCAATATCGCTCCTGCTTGCGCCCATAAGCTTCGGTCAGGTTCAGGTGCGGCTTTCCGAGGCGCTGACGCTGCTTCCGATATTTCTGCCCGAAGCGGTGCCCGCGCTGTTCATCGGCTGCCTGATATCCAACATGATAGGCGGCATGGGCATACTCGACATCGTTTTCGGCAGCCTGTGCACGCTTATAGCCGCGATATTTACCTATCTTCTGCGCAAAAAGAGCGCCTTTATATCCGCTGCGCCGCCGGTTATAATAAACGCTTTCGGCGTTGCCGCGGTTTTGCATTTTGCTTCCGGGCTGCCCTATCTTATAACCGTGCTTTGGGTGGGGCTGGGTCAGGTGCTCTCAGTATATTTTGCCGGCATCCCGCTTATGGCGCTGCTGAAAAAACGGCTCTTTAACGACCTGTAAACAGTATCGGAAAATCAAAAAAGCTCTCCTTATCGGGAGAGCAATTTTTTTGCAACAAAAAAAGCGATGAGCTCGGATGAACCAATAGTAAATTAGGTTGCCTCACCGCTTTTATAAAGTTGAATTTTTAATTATTCAGCGCTGTAGGGGAGCAGTGCAACGTGACGTGCTCTCTTGATAGCTTCGGAAAGCTGACGCTGATGCTTAGCGCAGTTGCCGGTCATGCGGCGGGGCAGAATCTTGCCGCGCTCGGAAACGTACTTGCGCAGACGGGGCAGATCCTTGTAATCAACGTTCTGCACCTTATCAACACACAGCTGGCACACCTTGCGGCGGGGCCTGCGGGCGTTACGGGGACGGCGCTCGGTCCTTTCGGTCCTTTCCTGTCTCTGTTCAGACATATTTTTCATCTCCAATCATATGAAAATATCGGGCAAAGCCCAAAAAAGTAAAATGGCGTTTTAGAAGGGCAGATCTTCGTCGTCAGCGCTTGCGAAAGCAGCGCCGCCGAAGGTGGGAGCGGAGTTCTGGGGCTCCATGTGACCGGAGAAACCGCCGGGAACATAGGGGCCGTCCTGACCCTGGCTCTGATTAGTTCTGCCGATAAACTCGACCTCGTCTGCCAGAACTTCGGTCACGTAGCGCTTGGTGCCGTCGTTGGCGTCGTAGGAACGGGTCTGTATGGAACCGATAACGGCGCATTTGCTGCCTTTATCGAGATATTTTGCGCACAGCTCGGCCAGCTGACGCCATGCAACAACGGGAATGAAATCCGCTTCGCGCACGCCCTGAGCGTTGGCAAAGCGCCTGTTGACAGCAAGGGTAAAATTGCAGACCGATGCGCCGGAATTGGTGCTTCTCAGCTCCGGCGGGCGCGTAAGATTGCCGATAAGAATTACCTTATTCATACCGAAAACTCCTTAACCGGTTCGCGTATTAGTCCTCAAGCCTGAGAACGAGATAGCGAAGGACGGAATCGTTGATCTGGAGATTTCTCTCGAACTCGCGGGGGAAGGTAGGCGCAGCCTCGAAGTGCATCAGAACATAATAACCCTCGGTCTTATAATCGATGGCGTATGCAAGATGCCTCTTGCCCCACTCGTCTACGTCGGTCACAGTGCCGCCGTTTTCCACAACCAGAGCATTGAACTTTTCGATAAGCTCCTTGCGCTGTTCGTCTTCAACGTTTGCGTCTATGATATACATAGCCTCGTATTTGAACATTACATTCACCTCCTCATGGACATTAGGCTCCGAATTTACGGAGCAAGGAATGCGCTACAAATTATTATAACATATGCGTTTATTCATTTCAAGGGGTGTATGCAAGATTTTCTGCTTTAAATAAGCAACTCTTTTGTGTATAATCTATAATATGAAACAAAAATGAACAGTCTTTAACACAGGAGGCGATCGTATGATAAAAAACCTCTGCTTTATTCCCTTTGCAAGGGGCATGGACGGAAACAGGATCGACCAAGGCCTTTTATCGATCCTGGATAACAGGCTCAAAAACATATCCGATAAACCGATCACGGTAAAGGAAGTCGTGTATCTTGAAGGCGACCCCGGAGTTCCCGGTGGCTGCACCTTCTACGGCGAAGGCTATCACATGCTGACCCAGTACACCAACAAAAACGGCTTCTTTGAGACCGTCGGCGCGTACGGCGATGACGCTTCCTTCTATCATTTACCCAAGGATGTAAACGCTGATGGGCTTGATACCGTTTATTACCTTCTGCGCTACGACATGGAAAACCTGAGCCGCCTTTATGCCTTCACCTCCTGCGAGCATTTTATGGGCAAATTCAGGATAAAGGAAGGCTATATGGAGGCAGTGCTGGATACCGAGGGGCGCACGCTTCTTCCCGGGCAGTCCGTTCCGCTTGAAGCCTTCGAGGTTTTTGAGGGCGAAAAAAACGAAGTTATGCTAAAGCTCTCCGACGCCATCGCCAAGCATCATCCTAAAATGAAATGGGAAAGCATCCCCGTTGGCTGGTGCTCGTATTACTGCATGGGCAAGGTCACTCCTCAGGCGCTTTACGACAACGCCGAAGCGATGGCGAAAAACGCGCCTTTCCTCCAAATGATACAGGTCGACGCGGGCACCAACACCATGGACGGCGACTGGATGACCCCGAGGTTCTCAGACGATCTGCCCGCCATATGCCAAAAGATACGCGATAAAGGCGTGCTTGCGGGCGGCTACCTTGCGCCCTTTATCGTTCACAAGGACAGCGAGCTTGCCAAAAATCACCCCGAATGGATGGTGCAGGAAAACGGAAAGCCCACGAGCGATTATTCCCACAATCCCAACTGGTACATACTCGACGGCAGCCATCCGGGCGCGGTTGAATATCTCAGAAAGATCATCCGCTGGATGAGGGACGACTGCGGCCTCAGGTATTTCAAGCTCGATTTCCTCGCCTACGGCGCTCTGCCCGTGGGAGAACGGTATGACAAGAACATGTCCGCGGTTGAAAGCTACAGAGCGGGCATGCGGGCGATGATCGAGGAAGCGGGCGAAGACAGCTTCATCCTTGCCTGCAACTCCCCCTTCTGGCCCACCTTGGGGCTTTGCCACGGTCAGAGGGTCACCAACGATATCTTAAGGCAGTGGAAGCTGGTCTCGGGAAACGCGCGCGAGCTTTTTTACCGCAACTGGCAGCACCAAAACCTTTGGATAAACGATCCCGACTGCGTTGTGCTGGAAAGGATAGACATCACAAGGTCAAACGGCAGGGTAAGAGAATGCACTCTCACCGATGCCGAGTTTGAATTCCACAAGGCGTTCGCGCTTTGCTGCGGCGGCATGATACTCTCGGGCGATCTTCTTGACAGCATTTCGGAAAAATCCGTGGATATCCTAAAGCGGCTCACCGATAACATGGGCGAGGCGGCGTTCTTTGACAGCGACGATTTCACAGTCGGCAGGTTCAAAGAAAAGCCGTTCATCTGCCTTTTCAACTGGAGCGGGGAAGAAAGGGAAGTTTCCGCAAATATTCCCGGCAAAAAATCCGCATACGATTTCTTTACCGACGAATATATCGCAGAATTTACCGACACGATCACCCTTACCCTCCCGCCCCACGGCGCGAGGAGCCTGTTCATAAAGCCGGCAAATTAGGAGAGGTTTATTATGCTGTTCAAAAGCAAAGATATCGATTTGATCAAAAGTGAGTTTTCCTGCAAGCGCGGCGACCTTACGGTGAGAGGGCTTGAATACAGGAAACAGGGAAACGCACTTCCCATAGCTATAGTAAGCCACGGCTTTATGGCCAACAGGGATACGGTCAAGCATTATGCGATCGCTCTGGCCGAGCTGGGCTACGCAGCGTTCTGCTTTGATTTTTGCGGCGGATGCGTCATGCTTGGTAAGAGCGACGGCAATACTACGGATATGTCTGTTCTGACAGAAACAGAGGATCTATTGGCAGTCATACAATATGCAAAATCTCTGCCACACACCGACGAAACAAATATACTGCTCATGGGCTGCAGCCAAGGCGGTTTCGTTTCCGCGTTGGCGGCGGCAAAACTGGGCGATGAGATCAAAAAGCTGGCGCTTTTCTTCCCTGCGTTCTGCATTCCCGATGATGCGCGCCGCGGACAGATGATGTTTGCAAAATTCGATCCAAACGATATTCCGGATATTATTCAATGCGGTCCGATGACGCTGGGGCGCTGTTATGTTCAGGATGTGATCGATATGGATCCGTATAAGGAGATCTTGGGCTTCGGCGGCAATGTGCTCATAGTCCACGGTACAGACGATACCCTCGTGAACATCGATTATTCGTTTAGAGCATTGAATGCTTATTCCAAGGAGAAAGCGGCGCTTTACGGGATCGAAAAAGCGGGACATCGATTCACGAAAGAGCAGGATAAGCAGGCAACAGCGTATCTTTTAGAATTCGCAAGGCTCTGATAAAGGCATAAACAACGCGGTCAGTAAAAGAAAGATACTGACCGCGTTTCATTTTGCAGGCATATAATATCCCGATCACGCCGCAACCGATTTTTTGTTTTTCCATTTTCCGCTGAAGAAATAGGGGAACACCACAAGGCCGTAGCCGTAGCTTGCGATAACGGAACCGTACCAGAAGCCCTGAACGCCAAGGTCGAGCACCACGCCCAGAAGCAGGGTCAAGCCGATCCTGAGTACAAAGCCCTCGATGATGCCCATGAGGAAATTGATCTTGGAATGGCCAAGACCGTTTATCAGCGCAAGGCTGGGGGAGCGGAAGGCAAAACCCATAAACGATATGGCCGCAACGGGCGCATAGAGAGGGGCCATGGCAAGTATTTCCGCGCTTGAATCGAAAATTCCGAATATCTGCTTGGGGAAGCTCAAAATCGCGATGCTGAGCAGGCTTACGAAGCAGAAGTCAATTAAGAACACCCTGTACACCACGCCCTTGACCCTGTCGAGCCTGCCCGCGCCGAAATTCTGACCGATAACGGCAGCGCCCGATACGTTCATTGCGTTTGCAACTATGAGCGCGATGGAGTTGAGCTTTGCGCCGATGCCGGAAACGGCAGAGGTGACCACGCCGTAGGGATTTACAAAGGATGAAACAAACAGGGTCGAAATACTGCCCGCGCTGGACTGGATGGCGATCGGTATGCCCAGCTTGACCAGGGTTTTCAGCGGAGTTTTGGAAAGCCTGAAGCTCCTGAGCTTAAAGTCAAAGCCGAAATCCTCGCGGTTTTTATAAAGGTAAGACAAGCACAAAATGAAGGAGACGCCCTGGCTCATAACGGTGCCCAGCGCCGCGCCGAAGGCCTCAAGGCCAAGGCCTGCTATGAACACAAGGTCGAGCACGATATTGAGCATAGCGGCAAAGCCGATGAAGAACATCGGGTGGCGGCTGTCGCCCATACCGCGAAGCACCGCAGAAAGCGTGTTATAGCCAAACATAAAGACCATGCCGACACAGCAGCAGGTGGTGTAGGCAAGCGCGCCTGCCCTGGATTCGGGGGGAGCGTTCAGAAGATCGAGCATTTTGCCCGCGGTGAGCGCGCCTATCATTCCAAGAGTCGCCGACAAAAGCAAAACGAAGGTAAAGAGCGTGCCGATGACCTCGTTGAGCGAGGACCGCTTCCCTGCGCCGACATACTGCGCTATCATGATCTGACCCGCGGTGGCAAAGCCCATGCCCAGAAACATATAAAAATGCATAACATCGCCGCCCACCGACACTGCGGAAAGACCCGCGCTGCTGACATATTTGCCCACGATCACCATATCCGCCATATTATATGCCGTCTGGAGAAGGTTTGACAGCATCACGGGGATGGCAAACTTCAGCAAAACAGGCGTCAGATTCCCGACCGTCAGATCGCGCACCAATTTTTTCTGCGACAAACTTTTTACCTCACTTTCAAAAAAAATACGTGCTGCCCTTCGATTCGGCAGCACGTAATGCATCCAGCTTCTGAAAAAAAGAATACCATGTAAATATAAAAATGTCAAGTTTTGCAAAACAAAAACAGGGCGTTTTTGAGCGCCCCAACAGATTTAGTATAACACAGATAAAGAACCGCTTGCAATACTTATTTGCTGTAACTATTTAAATTCTCCCATGTGCACAATATGTAAATATTAACTTTGTAAGTATTTCCGACTTGCAAATACCCACCCCCTATGCTATATTATAGTCAGAAAGGGTGATACCAATGTACAGGTAGAAAACCTGATGAAGCTCCAACGGATCAGGGGAGCGTAATAAAATGAAAGAGAGGTAAACAATATGATGTTAGATAACAAGATCGAAGAGGAATGACCCTTGACTGAAGCAGTAAACTTAGAGCCGAAGTCAAGGGTCATTTCTTTTTTAAACATTTACCCGGATATAAAAACGCGCCGGCAGGAGCGCTCTACATAAAAAATGCAGTCAGAGCAAATCGCTCTGCTTTTTTATTGTCCGCCGACGGTTCATTTTTATCAGATCAAAAACCGCCCGCGTTAAAATATAACGATGTTAAATTTCATAAAACTGCAGCCCCCGCAAAAGCGCAGGAGCCGCAGAAGTGATCATCAATTTTTATCTGACGGGGGCGAGCGTCTCTGAATCCATGGGAACGTCGTTCTCGCTTTCGTCCAGAATGTTTGCTATCCTGAGCGATACTTCGTCAGCCTCGCCATCGAGTCTTCCTTCGGGGAAGTAGAGCCCGACCTGCTTTTTGCTCAGGATAAGGTTCACATAGTCGTGTATGGAACCGAGCTTTTCCTCGGTGACGATGCCGAAATTTTTCTGCACATCGTTTTCGCCGGGCACGCTCAAGTGCCTGTCCGAACCGGAAGTCATATAAAGCCCGTGCTTCTTTGCGTACTTATATGCCAGCACATCCTGCCCGGGGGTGTTGCCGCCGTTGAGCACCTCGACGCCGTCTGCAAACCTGTTTCCCACATGCACGCCTTCCATGTAAGGACGCATTCTGAACGGATGCGCCTGGATAACGCAGCCGCCTGCGGCGCGCACGGCGTTATACTGCTCGCGCCTTGTCCAAGTTTCCATCTCGGGGTGCTTGATCATCCACTCTTTATCGATGCCGTAAATCAGGTACTCGTCGCCTTTGAAATTTTCCTCAATGCCGAAGAACACCTGCAGCCCGATCTTCTGACCTTCTGCCAGCGCTTCCTCAAAGCCCGAGCAATACTGCTCGACCCTTTCCTTCCAGCTGCCAGTTTTGGGCACAGCGGTATTGCCGCCGAAGAAATGGTCGGTCACGATTATCCCCGCGTAGCCAAGCTCCTTATAATACCTCGCATGCTCTTGCCCGCTGCTCTTCCCGCATTTGCTGCCCTTGTTAGTGTGCATGTGAGTTTCGTATCTGTAACCCATGAGCGGCTCCCCCCTATTTCAAAATTATATTCATAATTGTTATCATATCTATACTCAAAGCGAGCATATCTGCCCGTTTTTTACCAAGCGGATCGTTCCGATAAATTCACAGCAATCTTTATCAATAAATACGGCGCTCTCATCAGCCATGGCATGGATTTGAATATTATGATCAGATGATATCCGCGCAAGCTCGTGGATCAGCTCGTCATCGATCCGATTGACATGCGCCTTTACAGTGATGTCGGTCAGTCCGAGTCCTTCGTATGGTATATCCGATTCCCAAACATCCAGCGCGCGCTCTGCCATGTTCGTCGATCCTGCGCTCACACCCAAAATAACTGCGCTGCTTTGGCGAATGGCATCCCTTATGCCCTTACTGCAGATAAGTTCATATTGCTGCGTCGCGTTTCCACCCATAAGAAAAATGCAGGATGCATTTTCTATAAGCTGCAGCGCAGAACTTTTGTCTGTTCTGTTGTCAATCACACAAAAGCTGTCAAACTCAATGCCGTATTCCAAAAACATGGCGTACATTCCCGCAGAGTCCTCGTCATTCCTTTTGCTATCCACAGGCCATGCGCTGACAAACACCAAGCTATTTCTAATGCTCAGGGCTTCCTTCAACCTTTTTGCTATTGTCTCAGGAAAGCGATGATCAGGAAATCCGCTGAAAAGCCCCAACAGCATTGCATTAATATGAGTTTTATATCTATGACCCATATCAAAAACTCCTGTCTTATGAAATCAAAAAATCGTACACTTTTCTGTTGAAATCCTTTGCTTCCTCGTAGGCCGCATGCCCAAGGTCATCATACATGATGATCCTGCAGCCAAGCTTTGCGGCGATCTCTTGGGAAGCGGCCGCGCCCACGACCTTATCAAGCCCGCCGCCGATCACCAGCACAGGACATTTGATCTTCTCAAGCTCATTATATGCACAGTAGGTAAGGCACGATTTTGCAAGCGCAATGAACCTCTCGGGATCCTTCGGAGTCTGCCATTTTGCCAGAAGCGGCAGCAAAGGCCGATATTTCCTGAGATATTTTTCGGAATACAGTTTTTCGGCCATATCCTCGGTTAGCTCAACATATTTTTGCGCCCGGGCAAGATCGATCCATTTATTTACAGCGTGCACCAAGGTATCGTTGCTCCTCGAAGCAGTTACGGCAAGCACAAGCCTATTTACAAGGTCGGGTCTTTGGATGGCAAGCGCCTGCGCTATCATTCCACCCTGAGAAACGCCAAATATATCCGCCTGCTTGATCCCAAAGCTGTCCATGGCCTTTGCAATATCCAAGGCAAGGTCCCTTATCGTTATATTTTCTTTGATGTTTTCTCTTCTGTCAAAGAGATAGACCTTATACTGCTTGGAAAATATCCGGTACATCATGGCAAGCTGCAGCGCAGAGCCTTTGATCGACCGCGTCGACAGCCCCTGTATCATTATCAATGTCTTCCTGCCCGAACCAAAGGTGATGCAGTTCATGCAGGTATTTCCTATTTTTATTACCGTTTCCTTCGCAGTGAACATATCGCCAACACCAATCGAAGCTTATTATCTATTATACCTTGTTTTTATCCCAAAAACAATCCAGACAAAACGCTAAAGAGGCATAAAACTTCTTACAGGTAATCTTCAACAACAAAAAAACAACCCCGTATCAGTTGATACGGGGTTATCATTGGGATCCGGCGGCGACATATTTTCCCGGGAGGAAGCCTCCAAGTATCGTCTGCGCTAAAGAGCTTAACTTCTGTG
>SVHB01000095.1 GCA_015056005.1 Clostridiales bacterium | reverse complement strand
TGCTCTTATGAAAGATCTTTGCGGCGATATTAAGATAATCGATGCGCTTTCAAACATCGATTTCTACAATTCGGGCGCTGTCAGGCATCCGGTTCCCTCCAGCAACCGTATCGAGCCTTTCCTTGAAGCAAATATCCCCTGGCTTTGGACCTATTACTGCGTGAGCCAGCATACCGAATATACCAGCAACAGGTTTATGGGAATGCCCTCTTTGAGGAACAGGATATTGGGCGTACAGCTTTTCAAGCATAATATCGCGGGATTTTTGCAGTGGGGCTATAATTTTTACAACACCCAGTACAGCATAAAGCATATCGATCCCTACAGCGTAACCGATGCAGGTCAGGCCTTCCCCAGCGGCGATGCCTTTATCGTATATCCCGGGCAGGATGGCTGCCTGCCTTCGCTCAGGCTCAAGGTGTTCCGCGAGGCTTTTCAGGATGTACGCGCTCTCAAGCTTGCTTCAAGCCTTATCGGAAGGGCAGGGGTATTGGCTGTCCTTGAAAAGGATATCGATCCCATCACCTTTAAGCAGTATCCGCACGATGAATACTGGCTCATGGATATGCGCGAGAGAATCAATAATTGCATTAAGGAGAACATGAAATAAAATGGAAATTCGTATTTTTGAGACCGAAGCCGGCGTTGATAAAGCTGCTGCCGATTATGTTGCCGCCAGAATCACCGAAAAGAAGGGTTTTGTACTGGGACTGCCCACCGGCGGTACCCCCGAGGGCATGTATGCAAAGCTTGTGGACAAGGTAAACAAGGGCGAGCTTTCCTTCAAGGGCATCACTACCTTCAACCTTGATGAGTATGCCGGCTACAAGGGCGACGAGCCTCAGGCTTATTTAAGGTTCATGAAAGAGCATCTTTTCGATCATGTAGATATCGAAGAGGGCGCATACAACGTACCAAACATGTCCGGAGATACCACCGAAAAGGAAGCCACCTACGGCTATGAAAACAAGATCGCCGGTAAGGGCGGCATCGATCTTATGGTTCTTGGCATGGGCGGCAACGGTCATATCGGCTTCAACGAGCCCGGCACCCCCTTCGGCCTTGGCGTGCACAGAGTAGAGCTCACCGAAAAGACCCGTCAGGATAACTCCCGCTTCTTTGCTTCCATCGACGATGTCCCCACCGCCGCGATAACCATGGGCATCAGGAGCATCATGAACTGCAGAAGCCTTATCATGATAGTCAAGGGCAGCGCAAAGGCAAAGGTACTGGCTCAGGCGCTCAGTGGTCCCGTGACCGAGGATATCCCCGCGTCGGTCCTCCAGCTGCATCCCCAGGCGATCATTTTTGCCGATAAGGAAGCCGCAAGCTGCCTGTAGACTCAGGACAGCAATTTTTGCCAATAAATTCTTTGATTATTTTCTGTTATACTGTCAAATTACGTGATATAATGATGGTAAGATAAAATTGAACGGAGGAAACTGCTTTGAATATCCCTCAGGTCAAACTTGGCATTATAGCGGTCAGCCGTGACTGCTTCCCGATGTCCCTTTCCAAGAACAGGCGCGATAACATCGTTTCCGCTTTTACCGCAAAGTACGGCGAGATATTCTGCGCTCCCACTGTTGTTGAAAACGAAAAAGATGCGCTGAAGGCTCTTGAAGAAGTAAACGCTGCCGGCGTCAACGCTCTTGTTGTATATCTTGGCAACTTCGGCCCCGAAACTCCCGAAACTCTGCTTGCTCAGAAGTTTGCAGGCCCCACCATGTATATCGCAGCCGCTGAAGGCGACGGCGACATGATCAACGGCCGCGGCGACGCATACTGCGGCGTTCTCAACTGCTCCTACAATCTGGGCATGCGCCACATTCCCGCATACATCCCCGAAAATCCCGTAGGCACTGCAGAAGAATGCGCACAGATGATCAGTGAGTTCGCTCCCATCGCCCGCGCTATCATCGGCCTTAAGAACCTGAAGGTCATCACCTTTGGTCCCCGTCCTCAGGACTTCTTTGCCTGCAACGCTCCCATCAAGGGCCTGTACGAGCTGGGCATCGAGATCGAAGAGAACTCCGAGCTCGATCTTCTGGTTTCCTACAAGGCACATGCCAACGATCCCAGGATCCCCGCTGTCTGCGAGGATATGGCAAACGAGCTTGGCTGCTGCGGCAACCAGTATCCCGAGCTGCTGCCCAGAATGGCTCAGTTTGAGCTGACCCTGCTCGATTGGGCAGAAAACCACAAGGGCGCCCGCGAGTATGTTGTATTCGCCGATAAGTGCTGGCCCGCATTCCCCGAGCAGTTCGGCTTTGAGCCCTGCTATGTAAACTCCCGCCTTGCCTCCAAGGGCATCCCGGTAGCATGCGAAGTTGATATCTACGGCGCAGTTTCCGAGTACATCGGTTCCTGCCTGACCGGCGATGCAGTCACCCTGCTCGACATCAACAACACCGTTCCCAAGTATATCTACGATGAAGAGATCGCGGGCAAGTTCAATTACACCCTCACCGATACCTTCATGGGCTTCCATTGCGGCAATACCCCCGCCTGCAAGATGTGCGCAAACCGCGCTGTCAAGTATCAGCTGATCCAGCATCGTCTCCTCGAGCCCGAAGGATCCGAGCCTGATTTCACCCGCGGCACCCTCGAAGGCGACATTGCTGCCGGCGATATCACCTTCTATCGTCTCCAGTGCGATTCCGAAGGCGTTCTGCGCGCTTACATCGCTCAGGGCGAGGTTCTGCCCGTTGCTACCCGCTCCTTCGGCGGCATCGGCATCTTCGCTATCCCCGAAATGGGTCGCTTCTATCGCCATGTTCTGGTTCAGAAGCGCTACCCCCACCACGGCGCGGTTGCTTTCGCTCATGTCGGTAAGGCGCTCTATGAAGTCCTCAAGTACTTCGGCGTTTGCGATATCGCTTTCAACCAGCCCAAGGGTATGCTCTACAAGACCGAGAATCCCTTTGCTTAATTGAACAGATGTGGTTTTTTCTTGAGGGAGGGCTTTCAGCCCTCCCTCAAACTCCCACCCGACCAAGGGTTTGCAACCCTTGGATCCCGCGGCTTTTTGGAAGGGGAAGGTCGGGCGGCAGCGTCGATGTGTCCGTAAAGGGTGGACACATCGCAAATGAGGGCAGAGCAGGATCAAACCTGATCAAGAATTGAATATAATCCTTTTATGGAAACAGTCAATTGAGACTGTTTTATTTATTTTGTTTATATGTTATTATTATATTATGTATGAATGTCCTTAACCGCGATCACGAGTGGCCCATGCCTTACGGGCCACTCGTAAGCAAAAGAATAAAATTAACTGATCAAAAGACTTAGGAGTCCAGAGGTGAAATCCTCTGGCGGATGAGGGTTTGGGAGAAGGCAGAGCCTTCTCCCAACGTCCCCCCCCACCCACACGCAAAGGAGCCAAGCATGGGAAGGATCGTTGTTGTTGCGGAAAAACCGTCTGTTGCGCGTGATATTGCGCGTGTATTAAAAGCGGGCAGCAGCGCAGAAGGATTTTTATATAACGACACCTACGCGGTAACATGGGCGATAGGTCACCTTGTTGCGCTCTGCGAACCGGGCGAGATGAACGAGGCATGGAAAAAGTGGAGCTTTGACACATTGCCGATGCTGCCCACCGACATGAAAAAGAACGTGCTTCCCAAAACGAAGAAGCAGTTTAATGTTATCAAGAAGCTTATCTGCGACAAGAACACGGACTCGGTCATTTGCGCGACCGACTCCGGGCGGGAAGGCGAACTGATATTCAGGCTCATATATGATATGGCGGGCTGCAGGAAACCCGCAAAAAGACTGTGGGTCAGCTCAATGACCGATGAGGCTCTCAAGGAAGGCTTTGCCGGGATGAAGGATATCGGATATTACGATACTCTGTACCAATCGGCAAGGTGCAGGAGCGAAGCGGACTGGCTTGTGGGTATGAACGCAAGCAGAGCGTTTACTCTAAAATATGGGGTAAAGCTGTCCATAGGCAGAGTGCAGACCCCGACTCTGGCGATATTGGTGAAAAGAAGAAAAGAGATCGAAAACTTTGTACCCGATACATATTTTGAAGTGAATGTCGATTATCCGGATTTTAAGGCGCAGTGGTACGACGAAAAGAATAAGACCACAAGAATAAAGGAGAAGGATAAAGCGGACGCGATTGCAGCTAAGATAAAAGGCAAAACGGCTTTGATACAGGATGTAACCACCGAGCGGAAAAGCCAGATCGCGCCGCAGCTATATGACCTGACCACTCTGCAAAGGGACGCGAACAGCTATTATGGGCTGTCCGCCGCCAAAACGCTGGATATTGCGCAGTCGCTGTATGAAAAATATAAGCTTATCACATATCCCAGAACCGACAGTAAATGCCTGCCCGAGGATATGACGGGCAAAATACAGACAGCGGTCAGGAATTTGCCCCAGCAGTATAAAGGTTTTGCGGGAAAATTGCTCGAAAAAGGCTTTCCGCATCCCAAAAGGGTGTTTGATAATACAAAGATAACCGACCACCATGCGATAGTCACCACAGGCAAGGCTGTGCCCTCGGGGCTCCCCGAATTGGAAGGGAAGATATTTGATCTCGTTGCCAGAAGGCAGATCGCGGCGTTTTATCCGCAGTATCTCTATGATGCAACGACAATACTTGCCAGATGCGAGGGAGAAACGCTGAGAAGCACGGGCACGATGGTCGCCGATAAGGGCTGGAAAGAGGTCTACGAAGGACTCGGCAAGGAAAAGAAACAGGATGCGCCCCTGCCAAGCGTACAAAAAGGCGATATGCGTGATGTGAAAAAAGCGCAGGTCAAGGAAAAAAAGACCGAGCCGCCCAAACCGCATACCGAAGCAAGCCTTTTGTCTCAGATGGAGAACGCGGGCAGAGAGATCGAGGACGAAGCGCTCAGGGAATCCATGCGCGACAGCGGCCTGGGTACACCTGCGACCAGAGCGGCTATAATCGAAAGGCTGATAGAGGTCGGCTATGCCAAAAGACAGGCAAAGAATATCGTCGCAACCGATAAGGGAGTGCATTTGATCGAGGTAGTGCCGGCGGAATTGTCGTCGCCCGAAACTACGGGCAAATGGGAGCGCGCGCTGAATCTCATTTATCAGGGAAAAATGGAACCGGAAAGATTCAGAGGATCGATCGACAGGTTTTCGGCGTTTTTGGTCGATTTTGCAAAGACAAAAGCTCCTAAAGAGGCGGGCTTTGCACCTGAGGCAAGGGTATATAAGACGAATGCGTACGTGCCGGGCGTGAAATGCCCGCTGTGCGGTGAAAGAATAATCGAAAACGAGCGAGCTTTCGGCTGTTCAAAATGGAGAGAAGGCTGTAAGTTTACCATATGGCGCAATGCAGGCGAAAGAATGGGCGCGCCGCTGATCGATAAAAAGATGCTCAAAGCACTTTTGACGCAGGGCAAGGCAGAGACGGAAAACGGCGTGTTTGTATTCAAGGAAGCAAAAGTAACTTTTTTGCCGAATGTAAAAACGCATGAGATGATCGGTAACTAATCGTTTGATTTTAAAGCCCCTGTCGCTTCCGTGAGCGCAGTGATATATGCGCTTTGCGCATGTTTTGATTAGTAACTATCCTAAAGAAAACCTCCCATAAAAGCAATCACGCGTGACCCATACTTTACGGGTCACGCGTAAGCTTATGTATGAAGTTGTTCAAACAAAATGCTGCGGTATCCAAGGGTTGTAAACCATTGAGCCCGGAGCGCGAGCGGGGATGTTGGGTATGTTTATAAGCGATATGTTTGCTTGCGCAAACGCGATATGCGCCTTACGGCGCGCGATATGTGCGCGAGACGACTTTTCTTCCTTATCAAACTAACCGGTCTTTCAGCCGTCATAAATATCGCGAACGAAAAATCCGCGCACGCAAGATACTCCTATCTTGTTTGAATAAGCACTCAGCTATTTTCGACGTGGCCATACCTGCCGGCCACG
>SVHB01000010.1 GCA_015056005.1 Clostridiales bacterium | reverse complement strand
TATCGCTCACGAAGTGACGATTTAGGAGGACGGGTTTTTGGTGAAGGGTTTCACCCTTCCCCAAGCCCCATCCGACCAAGGGATTGCATCCCTTGGATCCCGCGGCTTTTGGGGGCGACGCGTTAAGAAAACAGTCCGGTGGACTGTTTTTAGCCAAAGCCCGGCTCGGGTTTATCCCGAGACGCGGACGAGTAATTTTATACGTTAGCTTACGAGGAACCCGTAAAGTATGGGTTCCTCGTGATTGCTTTTAAGGGCGGTTATTCTGTGGAGATTTGGGACGGCTCATCGGCCGTTTCTGTTCTGCGAGAGCTGATTCAAGCCGTGTCAAAGTATCCGCGTGCGCGGATACATACGACAGCGAAAATACATGGTTTGAGTTTTTAGTTACTTGTGATAAGCCTCAAACCCATGCCCGCGCACATATCGCGCGCCGCAGGCGCATATCGCTTCCCGAAGGGAAATATCGCTCACGAAGTGAATATCGCTGCACCAAGGGTGCAATCTCACTTATGGAAGAGCTGCTTGGTCTGATAAACGGGCTCGCTGGTCAGGTTCACGCCAAGCTTCTGGAAAACATTTTCGTCGACATGGGAGAGGATGACCGTGGAGTGAGCTTCGCAGCCGCGCAGCTTGCTCAGCTGGTTCATGGCAAGCTCCGCCATCGGGTTGGTCGCGGCGCAGATGGAAAGCGCTATGAGCACTTCGTCGGTATGGAGCCTTGGGTTATTATTGCCCATATAGCCCACCTTGAGCGCCTGTATGGGCTCGATGATAATGGGGGAGATGAGGTGGATCTCGTCGCTTATTCCCGCAAGCTCTTTAAGCGCATTCAAAAGCAGCGCCGATGATGCGCCCAAAAGCTCCGAGGTCTTGCCGTCGATCACCCTTCCGTCGGGCAGCTGAAGGGCTGCTGCGGGTTCGCCTGTGATCTCGGCTCTGTTAAGCGCCGCCTTGACCACGGGGCGGTCATCGCTGGATATGCCCAGCTGACGCATGAGCAGTTCTATCTTATATACTTCGTCCCTTGAAGTCAGACCTTTTCTGAAATTGCAGGAAGCCGCATAATATCTTCTGATGATCTCCTGCTCGCTGGCTCTTCTTGTGATCTCATCGTCAATTATGCAGTTGCCGACCATGTTTACGCCCATATCAGTGGGGCTCTTATAGGGGGATGAGCCGTATATGCGCCTCATCATTTCGCTGAGCACGGGGAATATCTCGATATCGCGGTTATAATTTACCGCGGTCTCGTTATAGGCGTCAAGATGGAAGGGGTCTATCATGTTGACGTCGTTAAGGTTCGCAGTCGCCGCTTCATAAGCAAGGTTCACGGGGTGCTTTAAGGGCAGATTCCAGACCGGGAAGGTCTCAAACTTGGCGTATCCGCTCTTGATGCCTCTTTTATGGTCGTGATAAAGCTGGCTCAGGCAGGTTGCCATTTTGCCGGTGCCGGGACCGGGGGCGGTAATTACGACCAGAGGTCTTGTGGTTTCGATATAATCGTTCCTGCCGTAGCCCTCGTCGCTGACTATGAGAGAAACATCTGCGGGATAGTTGGGGATGGCATAGTGATGATACACCTTCAGCCCCTGTGCGATAAGCTGCTTTTCAAAGCGCACAGCCGCATTCTGGTTATTGAATCTGGTGATGACAACACTGCCGACATAGAGACCTATCCCGCGGAAAGCGTCGATGAGCCTCATTGCGTCCTGGTCATAGGTAATGCCAAGGTCGCCGCGGCGCTTGTTCTTCTCTATATCATCTGCGGAAATGGTAACAATTATCTCCGTTCTGTCGGAAAGCTCACAAAGAAGCCTTACCTTGCTGTCGGGCTTAAAGCCGGGCAGCACTCTTGAAGCATGATAATCGTCAAAGAGCTTGCCGCCGAACTCAAGGTAGAGCTTGCCGTCAAAATTGCTGATCCTTTCGGTTATTTTTTCGGATTGAAGTTTAAGATACTTTTCGTTGTCAAAACCCAGCTGATGCATTTTGATACCCCTTACAAAAAACAAAAAAATAAGTCCCCTGAAAACGGGGACTTTCTTGGGTGCCCTATGAATTATACCATTATTATCACAAGGAAATCAAGAGCTTATTTCCATACTTTTTGCCCAAAGGCATATATACGCAGATATACAGCCAAATATACAGAAATAATACGGAATATTTATCTGCATATTTTTGATTTCTTGATTATACGAAAGTATTTTACCGAACATTTTACTTATAACGAGCGTTGCGCATATTTTTATCACATTTTACTGTTATTTTATTATATTTTTCTGTATTTTACGATTGCTATTTTATGCTTATGCAAGTATAATACAACACGTAACATGAGTTACGGGAAAACACAAATTTTTATATAATAAGGAGAAACCACCGATGAAAAAACTGCTCGCAATCGCACTTTGCGCGATAATGATGTTTACCCTCTGCGCTTGTTCTTCCAAGACCGAAGAGCCCAAGACTTACGCAAACAAGCTTGAAAAGATCCTTGACGAAGGCGTTCTTACCATAGCTACTTCCCCCGACTTTGCTCCCTCCGAGTTCCTTGACATTTCCAAGACCGGTCAGGATTCCATCGTGGGCGCGGACATCTCCCTTGCTTACTACATCGCAGAAGAGCTCGGCGTTGAGCTGGTCATCGAAGCCATGGACTTCACCGCCGTTCAGGCAGCCGTCACTCAGGGCAGCGTTGACATGGGTATCTCCGGTTTCGCAGCCACCGAGGAGCGCAAGGAAAGCATGAACCTTTCCGATTTCTATAACCTCAACACCAGAGAGACCAAGGGTCACGGCATCATCATGCTGGCAGAAAACGCAGCAAATTACGCCAATCCCGAAGATTTTGCAGGTCTTACCATCGGCGCTCAGAACGCTTCCCTGCAGATGAACCTTCTGACCGCTCAGGTCCCCGAGGCAACTCCTCAGCCCATCACCTCCCTTGACACCGCTATCCTCGAAGTCATCAACGGCAAGGTCGACGGTCTTGCGGTCTCCTGGGTCAACGGCGAAAGCTACATTGCCAACTATCCCGAACTTGCAATGACCAACTTCCACTTTGACTACACCTCCGACGGCACCGTTATCGCCATGAAGAAGGGCGAGGATGAGCTCACCGCGAAGGTCAACGAGATCCTTGAAAAGGGCAAGAACACCGAAGGCCTGTATCAGGGCTGGTACGACGAAGCTGTTGCTCTTGCAGAATCTCTGGGCATCAACTAAAATATAAGCAAACGCATAATATCGATCGCTCCGGCGCCGGACTCGGTGCCGGAGCAGGTCGCTGTATAAAGGGGATAAAAAATTGATCGATAACATTATCAAAGTCATAACCCGATACGGCAACCTCTTTATAGAGGGTATCGGCGTAACGCTTGAGCTTGCCGCGATAGCCGTATTCTTCGGCGCAATCGTAGGCGCGCTGCTCGCGCTTCTTAGGATGGCAAAAATCAAACCGCTCCAGTGGATCGCAGCCATTTACATCGAATTCATCCGTGGTACTCCTATTCTTCTGCAGTTATATCTTTTCTACTTCATGCTGCCCAACTGGCTGCCGGCTCTGGAGCTTTCCAAGAAGGCCTGTATAGCCATAGCGCTTATAGTCAACAGCTCGGCATACGTTTCCGAGATCTTCCGCTCCGGTATTCAGGCGGTCGACCGCGGTCAGACCGAAGCCGCGCGCTCCCTTGGTCTCAACGGTTTCCAGACCATGACCAGGATCGTGCTTCCTCAGGCGATCAAGAACATACTTCCCTCTCTTTGCAACGAGTTCATCATGATCACCAAGGAGACCTCCCTTGCATCCACCTTCTTCATCGGCGACCTTATGACTCAGTACAAGACCATTTCCGGCGCTCTGTATCTGGTCATAGAGCCCTTGATCATCGTCGGTGTTATTTACTTCGTAATGACTTTCTCGCTGTCCAAGCTTGTTGCACTTTATGAAAGGAGGCTGCACAAAGGTGACTGATAAGATCAAAAACGAAATCATGATAGAGACCCGCGGCATTCATAAAAGCTTCGGTCAGCTCCATGTCTTAAGAGGCATTGACGAACAGATCAGAAGAGGCGAAGCTGTTTCCATCATCGGTCCTTCCGGCGGCGGTAAATCCACCTTCCTGCGCTGCCTGAACCTTCTTGAGACTCCCGAAAAAGGACAGATCATATTTGAAGGTACCGACATCACCGCAAAGGGTGTAAACGTAAACATCCACAGGCAGAAGATGGGCATGGTTTTCCAGCTGTTCAACATCTTTCCCCACAAGACCGTTCTTGAAAACATCACCCTTGCCCCCGTGCTTCTTGGCAAAAAGAGCAAGGACGAGGCAAACGCGATGGCGGAATCCCTGTTAAAGCGCGTTGGCCTTTACGACAAAATTTCCCAGCATCCCAACCGTCTTTCCGGCGGTCAGAAGCAGAGGCTTGCGATCGTTCGTGCTCTTGCAATGGAGCCCGATGTTATGCTCTTTGACGAGCCCACCTCCGCGCTTGACCCCGAAATGGTCGGCGAGGTTCTGCAGGTCATCAAAGACCTTGTTGCAGAAGGCATGACCACCGTTATCGTTACCCACGAAATGGGTTTCTGCAAAGAGGTTTCCGACCGCATACTGTTCATGGATTCCGGTATTATCGCAGAGGCAGGCCCGCCCGAGCAGATCTTCGGCGATCCTCAGAATCCCAGAACCAAGGAATTCCTTGGCAAGGTTCTTTACTAAGCTGCGTTTGTCGGCGTGAGGCGTCCCTTACGCCGACATTCTTATAATGAAAGGAGTAATATATAATGAAGAAAGCTGCTCTTTCAGTTATCGATCAGAAAGCGGATATCTTTACCGAAGTCAGCGATAAAATTTGGGAATATGCAGAGCTTTCCCTTATGGAATATAAGTCCATGGATCTTTATCTGAAAGTCCTTGAAGAAGAAGGCTTCACCGTTGAAAAGGGCATTTGCGGCGTTCCCACCGCGTTTTCCGGTTCTTTCGGTTCCGGTCGCCCCATAATCGGCATCTTGGGCGAATTTGACGCGCTTTCCGGCCTTTCTCAGGTCGCGGGCATCACCGAGCGCAAGCAGCTCGTGGAAGGCGGCTGCGGTCACGGCTGCGGTCACAACATGCTGGGCGCGGGCTCTCTTGCCGCCGCATTTGCTGTAAAGCGCTATCTTGAAGAAACCAAAAAGAGCGGTACCGTCATTTTCTACGGCTGCCCCGGTGAAGAAGGCGGCGCGGGCAAGGCGTTCATGGCAAGGGATAACGCATGGCGAAACCTTGATGCTGCAATCTCCTGGCATCCCGGCGATTCCAACGGCGTTTCCGCAACCTCCAACCTTTCCTGCATCCAGAAGGAATACAAGTTCACCGGTCTTGCTTCCCACGCAGCCGGCGCTCCCGAATTCGGCCGCAGCGCACTTGACGCTGTCGAGCTCATGAACATCGGCGTGCAGTTCTTAAGAGAACACATGCCCTCCAGCGCAAGGATACACTACGCCATCACCGACGGCGGCGGAAACTCCCCCAACGTCGTTCAGCCCACCGCTCAGGTGCTGTACATGGTCCGCGCGGTCAACGTAAACGAAGCGCTCAAACTTCAGGCAAGGGTCGATAAGATCGCCGAAGCCGCAGCCATGATGACAGAGACCGAGATGAAGATCCGTTTCATCGACGGCACCGCAGACGTTCTCAACAATGTCACCTTAGAGCAGCTGCTTTATAAGAATTTTGAGGAGATCGGCGTAGCTCAGTTTGACGAAGAAGACTTCGCTTACGCCACCGAGCTTGCAAAGACCTACACCAAGACCAGGCTCCCCGGCACCGGCGAGGGCAACGACGACAAGATCATGGATCTGGTTATCGAAAAGACTCAGAACGGTACCCGTCCCCTCAACGATTTCCTTATCCCCTACTATCCCAGCGGGATCACCCGCCCCGGTTCCACCGATGTCGGCGATGTAAGCTGGCAGACCCCCACCGCGCAGATCCGCACCGTTTGCTTTGCAGCCGGCAGCCCCGGACATTCCTGGCAGAATGTCTGCACCGCCAAGTCTTCCATCGGTCATAAGGGTCTTTTGAACGCAGGTAAGGTCATGGCTGCAGCCGTTATCGATATGATCGACGATCCCACCATCATCGAAAAGGCTTCCGAAGAGTTCAAGAAAAAGTCCGCAGCGGGCTATAATTGCCCCATCCCCGCAGACGCAGTTCCCACCCCCGTGGGCGGTACCTTCTAAATCAAGCGCATTAAAACTTATACCCTCGGTCAAATATTTGACCGAGGGTGTTTTTATGCCGTTTATTTTTACAGTATATTCTGTTATACTGTAAAAAAACAAAATCGAATCTTTATAAAACGGAGGTACACAATGGGAAGATATACTCAAAAGCTCCGCGATGATTTCAAGTTCAGGCTGTATAAAGACGGCGCAGCCCCCGAAGAAGTCTTTTCACCCTCTTTTGACGATAACGGCTGGGAAAGCGTGCGCATACCCCACGATTGGGCCGCAAACGGCATTTTTGAGTCAGAAAACGACGCATCCTACCGATCCGTCGTGCAGGACGGCATAACCAAGTCCATCGCCCATACAGGCCGCACAGGGGCGCTGCCCATAGTCGGCTTAGGCGTTTACCGCAAATGGATAAATATCGACGCAGCTGATACAGGCAGAGCCGTTTTTCTTGAATTCGACGGGATCATGTGGGATTCCAATATCTATGTGAACGGAAAGCATGTTTATTTCAATCATTTCGGCTATAAATCCTTCAGCGTCGATATCTCAGATTATGTGGTCTTCGGCGAAAAGAACCTGATAGCAGTTGCGGCATCGGTTTATGAGGACTGCTCCCGCTGGTACCCGGGCGCAGGCATTTACAGAAACGCCCGCCTTGTGATTAAAAACAAAACGCATATCGCGTATAACGGCATTTTGGTGCGCCAAACAGAGCTCACCGATAAATTTGCGTCCATCTTGATATCGGCAGAGCACAGCGGCGATCAGTCTGTCAGGATGAACGTGAAGATAACATCTCCCACAGGCGAGCTCGTTTCGGAATCTGAGCAGGGCAAAGCCTTCGGCGAGCTTTCGGGGATTTTTACAATACCCGAACCTGTAAGATGGGACATCGATTCGCCCATGCTTTACAGAGCCGAAATAACGCTTCTGGACGAAAACGGGACGCAGCTTGATTCCGATACCGTCATTTTCGGCCTGCGCTCGTTTGAATTTACCGCAAACGAAGGCTTTATCCTCAACGGCAGAGAAGTAAAACTGAGCGGCGTTTGCATGCACCACGATCTTGGTTCTCTGGGCGCTGCGCTCAATGTTTCCGCGCTCAAACGCCAGCTTGATATACTGCGCTCAATGGGCGTGAACGCAATAAGAACCAGCCACAACCCTCCCGCGCCCGAGCTTTTGGAGCTTTGCGATAAGATGGGTTTTGTTGTGATGGACGAATTCTTCGATGAATGGCATACTCCCAAGGTCAAAAACGGCTATGCCAAATATTTTTCAGAGCATGCCAAAAAGGATGTCGAGGCTATCGTAAAGAGGGATAGAAATCATCCCTCCATCGTGCTCTGGTCCATAGGCAACGAGATAGGCGAGCAGGAGCAAAAGGATGGCTGGCGCGCCGCTAAGCTTTTGGCGGATACGACAAGGAAATTCGATCCCACCCGCCCGATCACAGCAGGCCTTGACAGACCGCTCCCCGCATTTGAAAACCATCTGACGGATTTTATTGACATTGTGGGATTGAATTACAAGCCCCACCTGTACAGGCAGCTGCATGAAGCTCACCCGGATAAGCCGCTCTACGGCTCCGAGACCGCTTCCTGTGTATCCACAAGAGGCGTGTACAAGCTGCCCGCGCAGCATGAGCGCCCTGTCAAAAAGCATGACGACCTGACAGTATCGGCCTACGAGCTTGGTGCTCCGCCTTGGGCAAGCATACCCGAGATCGAATGGGAGGCTCAGGACGATCTGGATTACGTCGCAGGCGAATTTGTGTGGACAGGCTTTGATTATCTTGGAGAGCCCACCCCATACTACGACGAATGGCCCTCGCGCAGCTCATATTTCGGAATAGTCGACCTTGCAGGGCTAAAAAAGAACCGCTATTACGGCTATAAAGCAAGGTGGAGCAAGGAGCCCGTCCTGCATGTATTCCCGCATTGGAATTGGGAGGGCATGGAAGGCAAGGAGATCCCCGTTCATGTATATACAAACTATCCCGAGGTCGAGCTGTTCATAAACGGCGTGTCTTTCGGCAGACGCAGACCGAAGGCCGATGACGCCATAGAGCGCTATCGCAGGGTCTGGAACAACGCGGTTTATGCGCCGGGAACCCTCACAGCCATCGCCTACGATGAAAACGGGCTTGAAGCAGCAAGAGCGCAAGTAAAAACCGCAGATAAGCCAAATATGATAAAGCTTTACGCCGAGCGCAGCGCTATTTGTGCAGACGGCGACGATCTTGTGTATGTAACGGCAGCCATTGTCGATAAGGACGGAGTCGTTTGCCCCAATGCAAACAACAGGCTCACGTTTGAAGTTACGGGCGCAGGAAAGCTTCTGACCACCGACGCAGGCGACCAAAGGGAAACCGAATCGTTTGCAAGAGCGGATAAGAAAGCGCTTGCGGGATACCTTGTCGCATGCATCAAAGCCAAAACCGAACCCGGAGAAATAACCGTTTCGGTCAGCGGAGAAGGACTTGCAGGCGATAGAATTACTATCGGGGCAAAGGGCGTGCGGGGCGTGCGTGCATAGCACGCCCGCCAATGATATACGCCTTGCGGCGTATGAGGAATGATATATCCCTTCGGGATATGATATACGCGCTTTGCGCATATTTTAGTTACTTGTTATGACTCCCTCAGTCGCCCTTCGGGCGCCAGCGACGCACCTCGGACAAGCCTCGGCGGGCTTCGCTAAAAACAGTCCACCGGACTGTTTTTTAAACGCTTCGCCCCCTCAAGAGGGCGCCTTTATACGAGCATCGTCAAACAAATAAAATAAACTGACGTAAGAACATCCTATTCTCAACGGTTTAACTCCCCTGAAAACAAATCACGAGGAACCCATACTTTACGGGTTCCTCGTAAGCTATCGTATGAAATTATACAGTCCCAATGCCGCGGGATCCAAGGGTTGCAAACCCTTGGTCAGAGAGCTCGAGAGGTGAAACCTCTCGAACGTACCCCCGTCCCCCTTCCCGCTCCTAATCAAACAGTTCCACGATCTCGGCCTCTGTGAGGGTCGAGGGGAGGACTTCACCGGGCTTGATAACGGCGTCGATGAGGTCCTTTTTATGCGCCTGGAGGTCGGCGACTTTTTCTTCTATGGTGCCTCTTGCAATCAGGCGGATGACCTGCACTTTTTTGGTCTGACCGATGCGGTGAGCGCGGTCTGTGGCCTGATCTTCGACCGCGGGGTTCCACCACGGGTCAAAGTGGACAACGGTATCCGCGCCGGTGAGATTAAGACCCGTGCCGCCGGCCTTGAGCGAAATGAGGAATACGGGAGTATCATCGGTATTGAACTTTTCGCAAAGCTCGGCGCGCTCGCGCGCGGGGATATCGCCGTCGAGGTACATCGCCTTCACGCCGTTTTCTAAAAGGATATCGCGAAGGATGGAGAGCATTGCGGTGAACTGAGAGAACACCAGCACCTTGCGGTTTTCCCTGACGCACTGCTGAACGATATCCAGAAGGGCTTCGACCTTGCCGCTGCCGCCCTGATAGCCTTCAAGGAAGAGCGAGGGATGACAGCAAAGCTGCCTGAGCCTTGTGATCGCTGCAAGAATGCGCATGCGGTTTCTGGAAAAGCCGCCCACGCCGAGGGAGGGCTCGATGATCTCCGCCTTGTACTTCTGAAGCATGGCGCGGTAGACCTTCAACTGATACTCGTCAAGCTCTACCAGTACGCGGTATTCCATCTTGTCGGGCAGTTCTTCCAGAACGTCCTTCTTGAGCCTGCGCATGAGGAAGGGACGGATCTTGACCGCAAGCTCCTCGTTGTGGCTGCCGTCGCCGAATCGGGTGGCAAAATACGCATGGCTGCCAAGGTAGCCGGGAAGAATGAAATCAAACACCGACCAAAGCTCGCCAACATGGTTCTCCATGGGCGTACCGGTAAGCGCAAAGCGCGCTTGAGCGTTCACCCGCTTTACTGCCGTTGCGGCAACGGAGCGGAAATTTTTGATATTCTGCGCCTCGTCCAGCACGCAGAAACGGAATTTGTGCTTTTCAAGCTCGTCTATATCGCGCCTTAGCTGGGCATAGGAGGAAATGAGCACGTCAAATTCCTCGCAGGCTTCGATCTGCTTTTGCCTTGCTTCGCCGCTGCCTTCAAGCACGCACACCGAAAGATCGGGCGCGAACTTCTGTATTTCTCTTTCCCAGTTATACACAAGCGAAGTGGGGGCAACAACAAGGCTGGTCATGAACCCGTCCTTCTCCCTTGCATATTTTATGACCGAGAGCATCTGAACGGTCTTACCAAGACCCATATCATCGGCAAGTATGCCGCCAAGGTTCATCTGATAAAGCTGCCTGAGCCAGTTGAAACCGCGCTTCTGATAGGACCTGAGCCCGGGGATGGTGGGCTCGACCTCCTCCTCGCCCGCTTTGAGCTCCGCGATGGCGCGGGAAGCTGTATCGCGGGTGACTTCAAGGCTGGTGGAATCAAGCAGGCTGTTTAAGTACACAGTGCGGTAGGCTTCAAGCTCGATATGATCGCCCACAGCCTTGCCGTTGTCGAGCACCTCACGCGCAAGATCGTCCCAATGCGGGCGGGCCTGCAGGGTGATGAAGCTGCCGTCGGTCAGGCGCACGAACTTGCGCTTTTCTCTGAGGGCAAGCAGGATCTCGGGCATGTTGTCCGCTTCGATGCCGCCGAGCATGAGCGAGAACTGTACGCCCGTGCCGCCCACCTTTATGTTGCCGCGCATGGGCACGGTCCTTGGCCTTATCTGCAAAAGCGCCTGAGTCGCGTAAACATGGGCAAAGCGGTTGAGCTGGCTTACGCCTCTGTCAAGGAATCGGTATATGTCATCCGGCTTGCGGATGAGCATAGCGCCGTCTGAGGCCTCAAAGCCGAACTCGGCAAGGAAATCCATAAGATGCCTTTCCTTGCGCCTGTCGCGCCTGAGTATGCCCTCATGCGGCGTTTCAACGCCGGTTACCGGGTTTATGCGGATATCGCCGTATTCAAAGGTTATCTGGGCTGCAACATCGTGACCTAAGATATCAAGATCGACCCTGATGGAAAGCGGCAGGGTCACTATTGCGTCGAGGATATCGCGGCTCACGGTGAGCTGCGATGCGGTTTCCAGCGCGGGAAGAACATCTGAAATGAGCCCGGCTGCGTCTTCCTCGTCAAAATACCAGTTGGTCCTTGCGTTTCCCGTCATGAGCATCTTGGAAACATGGCGCAGATGCCTTGGCATATGGTAGACGATATCGTTGCAGTAAACAAACTCGCCGTCGGCGCAAAGGGGCACCGAGGGCGCATCGGTGAAGGCAGAGAGCACAAACCCTCCCCTGTCGCCGTCGCTGCGCTTGAGCTCAAAGCGCATTTCCGGAAGTGCGTTGAGTATGCCCGTCTGCTCGCTTGGGCGCATCTGCCCCACAGCGATCAAATAAGGCCTGTCGTGCAATGTGCGCAAAAGGCGCTTTAGCTGATAATCGTTTAAGGGTACCGCCTTTTTGTCTATGGTCGCAGAAGAAGTGAGGGCAGCCTCGTCCATTATGCGAAGGATGTTCTCATCGCTTTGGTCAAAGGCCTGAAAATGCGAATCTATGATATAGCTTTTGCCGAGGCGGATCTCGTCGCCACGGACATACTGAGAATAAAACTCGTTTATGTTTTTTATGACGTACATCCTCTCGCCGCCCGCTTTTGCGGAAACGCTCGCATGTCCGTCGGATACATTTATCGTGACCTGAAGATTTATGCTCTGCTTGCGCACGTTTTCGCCTTCAAAGGCGCTCAAAAGCGCCTGCGCACGCTCTCGCCTGAGCTCCTCGCGCTTTTGCGCCATCCTCTCGGGCGATCGCAAATAAAGCGCAAGCGCAGCCGCATGGCAGCAAAGGTGTTCGCTGTCCTCGTAAGAAAAGCGGCAGGTACAGAAAGCTCCTGTGATCTTTCCGCCCTTGACGGTGATCCTCGGGTAGCTTTTGTTGTATTCATCGGTCACGGTGGCGGTGTAATCATCGCCTTCACCGGTTACGGCGGAAAGCGCGCCGTCGCTGATCAGCCTCTGAGCGCGAGCGTTGGTGTCGCGTCTCAGGGACAGCCTCATGCTGTATTCTATAGCCATGTTACCTCCGAGTTTGGAAATGCCTCATTGCATCTCCATCAAAAAACCCTGCATCGCAAATACAGGGTAAATGTATTTATTCGGCGTAAAGCTTGAGAATTCCTGCATAAATATCGCAAAAATTGCTTCTGAGGCTGAATATTTCATGCTCTGCAGTTTTCTCATGCTTCCGATTTCTGTTTTTAACATGTTTTTTTGCGGAAATCGGAAAAATTTATAAAAAACTCTTGACAAGGCAGTGCATGTATGCGTATATTGACCATTAGTGAGATACAACTGCTCAGCGTGCGAAAATCTGTACTATGTAATACGCACCGTTTTGTGCCCTTACTATGCCTATGCCGATCTTATTGAAGCTTTTGCTCATAATGTTCTGCCTGTGGCCGGTGGAGGACATAAGACCTACATGCGCTTTATATACGTCACCGTATCTTGCAATGTTTTCGCCGCAGGCTCTGTACGAATAGCCGAAGCTTTTAAGCATCTGCGCCGCTGATCCATAGGTCGGCGAGGAATGTGCAAAATAGGAATTGTCTATCATATCCTGCGCTTTGAGCCTTGCAAGCTTGGTCAGGGTCGGATCCAAACCGTATGCGCTGAGTCCTTCGCTTTTCCTTTCCGCGTTCACCCAGGAGAGCATCTGCGTTTCAACGGCGCTTGGCGCGCTCGTATTTGCAGTAGGCGCAGGAGAAGCAGTGGGTTTGGGAGTCAGAGCAGGCGAGGCTGTTTTGGTCGGCTCAGGCGTGATCTCAGGCGCTTGGGTAGGCAGCGGTATCGCGGTCGGTATCGGAGATAGAGTGATCTCAGGGTTCATGCTCTCCCCGGGAGCTGCTTCATAGGCGGAAAAGAACTCGTCCGGCACGGTGAGCTTCCACTCGACCCCGGGGATCACTTCAAAGGTGATCTCCTTTGCAAAGCCTTTTATCGGCGCTGTTATGAGCGCAGCGGACAGAAAGACCCCCGCCGCTTTTTTGGTAAAATCGTATTTCATTGTTTATCCCTCCCATGAATGGTTTGATTTGGTACGGTTCAATTGTAAGCCCTGAAAAACGCCAAAATCAAACAAATTGGAAGCCGGTTTCCATGGAAATTCATGGAACAAGGTTATGGGAGTCAAATAAAGTTAATAAATCAACAATTTTAAGGAGTATGACAGAAACATGGCACTTGCAAAATGCCCAAGATGTGAACTGAACTATGTTAAGCCCGGTGAAAAGTACTGCACCGTATGCAAGCGCGAGCTGCGCGGCGAGGATAATTCCGACACCGTTGAAATATGCACCAACTGCGGCGAGCGTCCCGCTCTGCCCGGCGAGGATTACTGCGCCGTTTGCCTGAAAGAGATGAGCCGCACCGAAGGCTACACCGCCAACGAGAACACCTCCGAGATCGAGCCCGAAACCTCCGAGGAGAGCACCCTTGATATGCACAGCGCTTCCGAAATGGATGAGATCGACATCGGCATGGAGGATGACACCATCCCCGAGGGCGAGTACAACGAGATCAAGAACGAGCTTGAAGCTGACGAGGATTTCGGCAGCGTTTCCCTGCACGAACTGGCCGAGGCAGAGGACAGCGACGAAGAAGAGGAAGAAGACAATTATTGATGCGTATTTTCGCAATAAGTGACCTGCACCTGCCCGGGGGCGAGGATAAGCCCATGGACCTGTTCGGCGCGGGCTGGAGCGGTCACTTTGAAAAGATCAGCAATTCGTGGAAAGAGCAAATAGGCAGCGACGATATCGTGCTTCTGCCCGGAGATCATTCGTGGGCGATGCAGTTCGAGGCCGCCATGCCCGATATCCTGTCCATCTGCGCTCTTCCCGGTCATAAGATTTTTCTGAAAGGCAATCACGATTACTGGTGGCCTTCCGTTTCCCGACTGCGCGAGGCCCTGCCCAAGGGTTCCTATGCGCTCCAGAACGATTCCGTGCTCATAGGCGACGGGATCGCCGTCGCCGGCTCCCGCGGCTGGGATTTCACCGGCGCTCAGGCAGGCGTGCTAAGGCGCGAGGTCATAAGGATGGAGCTCTCCCTGAAGGACGCAAAACGCCGCTCCCCCGATCGTATCATAGTTATGATGCATTACCCGCCCTTTGATGAAAAACTGAAGGATACCGAGTTTGTCGACCTGTTCAAAGCCTACGGAGTAGATACAGTCGTCTACGGTCACCTCCACGGCCCGTCCTGTAAAAATGCCAAAGAAGGTACTTTCGACGGCATAACCTACCACCTCGTCTCCTGTGACCACCTAAGGTTCGCGCCCAAGGAGATTTAGGGGGAGGGTTACGTTCGAGATGGCTGCGCCCTCTCGAGCTCTGGGCCAAGGGTTTGCAACCCTTGGATCCCGCGGCATTGGTATTTAGTAATTTCATACTGTAGCTTACGAGGAACCCGTCAAGTATGGGTTCCTCGTGATTTCTTTTCAGGAGGGTTAGGCGATAGAGGGGTTGAATGGTCAAGCGTCCGTTTCTGTTAGGCAAGAAAAGAATTATGCTTATGACTCCCTCAGTCAGCTTCGCTGACAGCTCCCTCGGGGAGGGCGCCTTTAAACACCGCAATCGTTGATATAATCATTACACGTTTTCATCCTAAATCTTTATCGCATAACCGCCCGCAAAACAAATCACGAGGAACCCACAGGGCAGTCGTGCGGGGCACGACCGCCAATGATATACGCCTTGCGGCGCATGATGAATGATATATCCCTTCGGGATATGATATATGCGCTGCGCGCACATGATGATTAGTAACCACCCTAAAGAATAACTATCCTGAAAAGCAATCACGCGTTGCCCACACTTTACGGGCAACGCGTAAGCAAAAGTATTCAATTACTCAACCAAAAAGCCGCGGGATCCAAGGGTTGCAAACCCTTGGTCAGAGAGCTCGAGAGGTGAAACCTCTCGAACGTACCCCCCTCCCCCTGCCCCTAAAACATCGGGACGAAAACGAGGTTGAAGAAGAGCTGGTCCAAAAGCACGATCAATCCGAGGATGAGGGTATAGACTGCGAAGGGTTTAAGGGAATGTTTTTCGAGTATACGAAGCATAAATCGGATGGCGAAATAGCCGGAAACTGCGGCTGCGGCAACGCCCAGAAGCATTGGAAAAACGCCGACCGCCCCCAAAGCCTCGCCCGATACGATATCCTTTACCTGAAACACGAGCGAGCCCAATATGGCGGGAATGCTCATGAGGAAGGAAAACCTTGCCGCTTTGCTCTTATTCAGCCCTGCAAACAAGCCTCCTGCGATGGTGGAGCCCGAGCGGGATACGCCCGGCAGGATGGCAACGGCCTGCCAAACGCCCATTATCAGGCTGTCCCTTAAAGTGATCTCGTTTCTGCCCTCGCGCTTAACCTTGCCAGACGCAAAAAGAATGGCGCTTGTGAGCAAAAAGCTTATGCCGAGGAAACGCCCCGCAAAGATATCATCAAAGAAGTCTCCGAAAAGCAGAGTGAATATTACCGCAGGCACCGTCGCAATTATCAGGCAGAGCACTTCCTTTGAAAAAGGCTTTTTCAGCATTGACCAAATATCGGGCCAAAGCACCACGAAAACCGCCATGAGGGTGCCTATATGCAGCATGGTATCGAGCAGGAGCCCTGCTTCTTCCATACCGAAAAGCTGCTGAAAAACGGAAAGATGCCCCGATGACGATACGGGCAGGAACTCGCAAAGCCCCTGCACTATGCCCAGAACCAATGTCTTTAAGTATTCCATGTCAGTAACTGCTCCTAAATTCATTTGTGATACCGCTGCCCAGCGCTTATCTTGGCGCAGCGGAAAAGCTGTTCGGCAAGGATCACCCTTGCAAGCTGATGGGGGAAAGTCATCTTTGAAAAGGAAAGCTTATGATCCGCGCGGGAAAGGACTTCCTTTGAAAGCCCGAGCGAACCGCCGATGACAAAACAGACCCTGCCGCGCGCCGATATTTCGGAAAGCTTTGCAGCAAGATCGCTCGAATCGTACTGCTTGCCGTCGATCGCAAGCGCTATTACAATATCGGTCGGCTTTATCTGCGCAAGGATCTTCTGCCCTTCTGTATTCTTTACCTGTTCCTCAAGCGCGGGTGAATCGCTCTGAGGCTCGGGCTCGTCGGGGAGTTCAACTATATCGTATTTGCCGAAACGGGACAAACGCTTCATGTACTCGCCCATGGCGTCGCGCCAGTAGCTTTCCTTGAGCTTGCCCACACATATTATGCGCGCTATCATGCCGCTATACCAAGGCTTATCGCGCCAAGAACATTTATTATGACCGCCCCGATAATACCAAGGATCAGGGGCAGATAAACCAGTCTGACCTTTTTGGGAGCATCGACAAACTCCATCGGCGCAAACATTTCCGCTTCTTTTGCCTTTTTAAGCTCGTTTTTGGTCTGAATATGGAAAATTATGATGCAGACGGCAAGAGCTATCGCGCCCGCGATCATCATCGCCGCACTTGAAATCATGAGTATGGGCAGATTTTCTTGAGCCAGCGACTGCGCCAGAGCATCCTCATAGTTTCCGCTGACAGCCGAGCTTTCGATCAAAAGCACTGCAAAGGTTATACCGTTGTGTATGGCGTGATAGATCATGCCCGGGTATACGCTCCTTGTGCGAAGGGCGATATAGCCCAAAAGCACGCCAAGACCGAACTGAGCAAAGAGCGCTATCGGGTCGCCGTGAAGTGTGGCAAAAAGCACGGCGCTGATGAGCACCGCCCTGACCGCGCCTTTATCCTCGTATGCGGGCAGAAGCACGCCCCTGAAAAAGCTTTCCTCGATGATGCCGGGCAAAAGCGAGCCCATGAGCAGAAGCGCAGCTGCAGAAGAAGCGCTGCCCATGGTCTGAGCGGCCGAGTTTGCGCTTTTGAACCCCAGCATTGCGGCGCCCGCAGTGATGAGCCCGTTGAGCCCCGTGAAGGCGAAAAAGCCCGCAACAGCCATTGGGATTACCAAAAGAGTGCTGCTTTTTATTGATCTTAAATGAAACCGCTTTGCAAATTCCTGCCCTGAGTTCGTGGAAATGTATATCATAGTGGGCAGCATGATGACAAGAAGAGTCATCACGGAAGACAGCTGCAAAACATATTTTTCAACAAATTCGGGTGCAAAAACGCTGAGCACGGAAACAATGCCCGAGCCCGCCAGCAAGCCCCATGAAACGATAAAATATATCCAGTTCGCCTGGCGTCTCTTTAGATCCTGCACGCACAAGCCTCCTTTTGACCTATTTCTTACATATTATATCATAAACAAACAATGATTGGAACATACAACCAAGCGGATGCTTGACAAACCGCCGGACGGGCGTATAATATTTTGTATAATAATGTATTTTGTCCCGGAGGAAAAAATGTTCAAACGCTTTGTGGCCTACTATAAGCCGCATAAAAAGATCTTTATGCTCGATATGGGCGCATCGCTCATAGTTGCGCTTATCGGAGTCATTTATCCCATGGTCACAAGGACCATGCTCAACGACCTTATACCCAACCGCAATTACAGAATGATCGTCATTTTCGGCGTGACGCTCCTTCTTTTGTATTTTGTAAGAATGCTGCTCAACTTCTTTATACAGTATCAGGGGCATATGATGGGCGTAAGGATGCAGGCACATATGCGCGCCGATATGTTCAAGCGTTTGGAGCAGCTCCCCTTCAGCTTTTACGATAACAACGAGACCGGCAAGATCATGTCAAGGATGACCAACGACCTTGCCGAGGTTACCGAGCTTGCACACCACGGCCCGGAAAACATCATTATTTCCGTTATCTCCGTAATAATCTCCTTCACCTATCTTGCAACCATCAACCTTACCCTTTCCCTTATCGTTTTTGCCTGCGTTCCCTTCCTTGTGGTGGTATCGCTGGTGCTCAGGGACAGAATGGGCGAGGCGTTCACCAAAAACCGTCAGGCTATGGCGCTCATAAACGCTTCGCTTGAAAGCAGCATTTCCGGTATAAGGGTCACCAAGGCCTTCACCAACGCGGAAAAAGAACAGGAAAAATTCGACGAGAGCAACGCACAGTTCAGAGAGGCAAGCCGAGGCGCGTACAAGGCGATGGGACAGTTCCACTCCTCCACCTCCTTCATCACCGATGTGTTCAACGTCGTTCTGCTTATCGCAGGCGGTATATTTATGTACAACGGTCACATAAACTTTGCCGACTATTCCGCGTTCATCGTTTCCATAAACCTGTTTCTGAACCCCATCAATACCCTCATCCGCTTCACCGAGCAGTATCAGAGCGGCGTTGCCGGCTTCAGGCGCTTTGTTGAGATCATGGACACCGAGCCCGAGCTCGACGGCAAAAACGCAAAGCCCGTTGAGCGCTTATCCGGCAAGATCGAGTTCAGGGACGTTTCCTACGGTTACGGCGAAGAAAAGAACGTGCTCAAGGATATCGACCTTAACATCGACAGCGGCAAGACCTTTGCGCTGGTCGGTCCCTCCGGCGGCGGCAAGACCACAATCTGCCATCTTATCCCCCATTTTTACAACATCCGCCAGGGCCGCATCCTGATAGACGGCAAGGATATAAACGACATCACTCTGACTTCGCTCAGGCGCAATATCGGCATCGTACAGCAGGATATTTACCTGTTCAACGCCTCCATCCGCGATAACATCCTCTACGGCAGGCTCGACGCAACCGAGGAAGAGGTAATTGAGGCCGCAAAGCGCGCCAACATACACGATTACATTATGACCATGCCCGAAGGCTATGACACCGTTATCGGCGAGCGCGGCGTGCGCTTGTCCGGAGGTCAGAAGCAGAGGCTGTGCATAGCAAGGGTCTTCCTCAAAAACCCGCCCATCCTCATCCTTGACGAGGCCACCAGCGCCCTTGACAACACCACCGAAATCCTTATCCAGCAGGCTCTGGACGAGCTTTGCAAGGGCAGAACGACCATTGTTGTTGCCCATCGCCTCTCCACCATCAAAAACGCAGACGAGATCGCTGTTATATCCGACGGAAGGATCATCGAGCAGGGCTCTCACGACAAGCTGATAGAAGAAAACGGCATGTATGCAATGCTTTATTCTCAGCAGTTCAGAGAGATCGCATAAACAGCCCCTATCATAAACTGTCCGGGAAGCAGCTTTTTCTGCTCCTTCCCCGGACAGTTTTCTTCATAGCAAATACGCCGCAGCTTGGCATATGAGCTGTTTTTTATGAAAAACCGCCTTCATCCCACCCATTTTTTACTTGCGGGTGGGGACAAAAGCTAAAAAATAATGTATAATTTATTATACCGGAAGGTCGTATTGACCCAAACAACAATAAATATGCACATGCAAAATGAATCGGAGGCGATCACATGTCATTTTTTGATAGACTTAAACAGCAGGCCGCAAACGCCAAAGGCAATTCATCCAATTCTTCCTCGGGCGGCGGCAATGCGACGTACTCGGTTGTACTTCACGATCTGCCCGTAAACCTTGCCCAGCTGCAGTCTATGCCCGAGGCTTCCCTGAAAGAGCCCCAGAACACCGCGGCGCTGACCATAGCCGCCCTTTGCATTTACCCGATAGACAAAAACGCTTCTCTTGAAATGCTGAGCTTTTTGCAGGGACCGAGGGAGCTTACCCCCTATGACAAGCAATTTATTCAGGACAGGTTCCGCGATAAGGATTATGTGCCCCGCTCTTACTTTGAGGGCGCGACACCCAATAACAATTACGAGCCTTCCGTGCCCTACACCATCACCCTATTTGAAAATCCCTACAGCCGCTCTCAGGAAGGCTACCTTACCCTTCACGTAAATTCCGGCGGCGCCGATTCGCCCAGACAGATCAAACTGCGGCTGAAACCCTCCACCGGGCAGTGGTTCCTCTGGGAGCAGTTCCTGCTTTCCGATATCCGAAAGCCCGTGAGCGCCGATCCCTGGGCATAAGAATTTAAGCGATATAAACAACATATATACTTTTTAAGGTTTGAAAGGAGAAACAACATGGGTCTTATTAAAGCAGCATTCGGTTCCGTAGGCGGAGTTCTGGCAGATCAGTGGAAAGAGTATTTTTATTGCGATGCACTTCCCGCAAACGTTCTTGCGGTAAAGGGTCAGAAACGTGTTTCCGGCCGTTCCTCCAACACCAAGGGCAGCGACAACATCATCTCCAACGGCTCTGTGATCGCAGTTGCTGACGGTCAGGCTATGATGATCGTAGAGCAGGGCAAGGTCGTTGAGTTCTCGGCAGAGCCCGGCGAATTCACCTACGACGCTTCCACCGAGCCCTCCCTGTTCACCGGCGATCTGGGCGACAGCATCAAGGCTGTTTTTGAAACCGTAGGCAAGCGCTTCACCTTCGGCGGTGAGCCCCCCAAGGATCAGAGAGTTTACTACTTCAACACCAAGGAGATCGTCGGCAACAAGTACGGCACTCCCGCTCCCATTTCCATCACCGCTCTGGTGGACCGCAGCGTTTCCCGTACCCTCACCATCGGCATCCGCTGCTTCGGTGAATACAGCTTCAGGCTCTCCAACCCCCTGCTGTTCTATACCAACGTATGCGGAAACGTTGAACAGGCCTATACCCGCGAGTCCATGGAAAGCCAGATGCGCACCGAGCTTCTGACCGCGCTTTCTCCCGCGTTCGGCAAGATCTCCCAGCAGGGCATCATCTATTCCGACTTTACCATGCACACCATGGAGATGGGCGATGAGCTCAACGAGGTGCTTTCCAAGAAATGGCGCGATCTGCGCGGTATCGAGATCGTATCCTTCGGTATTTCCTCCATCCGTCCCGATGAAGAATCTGAAGCCAAGATCCGCCAGATGCAGGAATCCCTGTTCTATTCCGATCCCACGCTTGCAGGCGCAAGAATGGCGGGCGCTACCGCAAACGCTATGGAATCAGCGGCAAGCAACACCGCGACCGGTCCCGCAATGGCCTTCATGGGCATGGGCATGGCTCAGAACGCGGGCGGCGCAAGCGCTGCAAACCTTTTCCAGATGGGTCAGCAGCAGCAGATGATGCAGCAGCAGTATCAGCAGCAGACGACTGTTCCCAACCCCCAGCAGGCACCGAACCCCGCAGCTGCAATGGGCTGGGTCTGCCCCTCCTGCGGCGCAACTGCCACCGGTAAGTTCTGCCCCGAGTGCGGTACCAAAAAGCCCGAGCCCAAGCCTCAGGCAAACGAATGGACCTGCCCCTCCTGCGGCGCAAAGGCGACCGGCAAGTTCTGCCCCGAATGCGGCACCAAGAAGCCCGAGCAGCCCGAAGGCTGGACCTGCTCCTGCGGCGCAGTGAACAAGGGTAAGTTCTGCCCCGAGTGCGGCGCAAAGAAGCCCGCAGGCGTACCCCAGTACAAATGCGACAAATGCGGCTGGGAGCCCGAAAAGGGCGTAAAGCCCCCGAAGTTCTGCCCCGAGTGCGGCGACCCCTTTGATGACGGCGATATGGTATGATGAAACGCCCGATCGCACTTTTGCTTGCATTGACAGCGCTGATCGCTGCAATGCTTTTGACCGCATGTACTTTTGATATGGAAAACGCAGAGCTTACACAGGTCACATTTATAAGAGGTCACGGTTCCATGTACGGCAGCCAGTTCAGCATAACAGTGACCAAAGACGAGATCGTTTATGCAAGCTTTTTCCCGGAAGAGGGAGCTAACGATCCCACCGAAGTTTTTGGTGCGCCCATTGATCAGGCGCAATGGGAAAGCATAGCCGACCTTGTTGGCAAAATTAGCCCGGAGCTTGAAAAGGACAGTTCCGATACGTTTTTCGGTAAAATCATAAACAGAATCAAACCTCAAATGCTTGACGGCGGAGAATTCCGCAAGCTTACTCTCACCCTGACTATCGGAGATAAGGAAGAAACAATTCCTTATCTCTGGCCTCAGGGCGAAGACGCAGAAGCGCTTGAAGCGCTTCTGGAAAAAATAGCAGGCGCGAAAGACTAAACCATCCGTTTGGGAAAGAGAGATGAAATCATGAGCTTCTTTAAGAAACTTTTTGAAAAAAAGATATGCGACATATGCGGAGAAGAGATAGGTCTTCTGGGAAACAGAAAGCTTGAAGACGGCAATATGTGCAAAGACTGCGCCAAAAAGCTTTCCCCTTTCTTCTCCGAAAGAAGGCAGAGCACCATAGAGGATATCAAGCAGCAGCTTGAATACCGCGAGGAAAACAAAAACGCGGTTGCATCGTTCAATGTGACCAGAGTGCTTGGCGACAGCACCAAAATCTACCTTGACGAGGATGCGGGCAAGTTCATGGTAACGAATGCATCCCAGAAAAACATTGCCGAAGAAAATCCCGATGTTATCGATTTTGCAAGCGTCACCAACGTCAGTATCGACATTGATGAGGATAAAAGAGAAGAAAAAACGAGGGACAAGGACGGCAACATGGTCAGCTACAATCCTCCCCGCTACATCTTCAGCTATGATATCAGCGTCACGATCTTGGTGAACCATCCCTATTTTGACGAGATCAACGTGCGCCTGAACAACTCCGATATTCAGATTAATCGCGACTACCCCGTAACCATGCTGCGCAAGCCCGATCCCAACCGCAGCGCCGAGTATCTCGAATATATGGATATGGCAAACGATATCAAGACCACCCTTACTACCGCAAGGACTCAGGCAAGGGAAGAGATCAAATCTGCCGCTGCGCCCAAGCAGGCTGTGGTCTGCCCCTGGTGCGGCGCAACCACCAAGCCCGATAAGAGCGGCTGCTGCGAATACTGCGGCGGTGCCATAAACGGCTGATCCTTCTTCCGACATAGAAAAAGGAGGCTCAGATGGCTGCACAGATAACAAATTACCAATGCCCCGCCTGCACAGGCCCGCTCAATTTCTCCCCCGAAACCGGTAAGCTCACCTGCGAATACTGCGGCAGTATCTATGAGCTCCGCGAGATCGAGGAGCTTTACAAAGAAAAGGACGAAGCGGCAGCCAATGCAAAGCAGCAGGCGGATTCAAGGGAGAACGAATGGGATACCTCTCAGTTCAACTATGACTGGGGCAGCGACGCAGAGGGCATGAAGGTATATAACTGCCCCTCCTGCACTGCAGAGCTGATATGCGACGAAAGCACCGCCGCGACCAGCTGCCCCTACTGCGGCAATCCCACCATCGTTCCCGGTCAGTTCACGGGTACGCTTAAGCCCGATTTTGTCATCCCCTTCAAATATGACAAGGATGCGGCGATAGCGGCGCTCAAAAAGCATTATTCGGGCCGACGCTTTCTGCCAAACAGCTTTACCGATCAAAACCATATCGAAAAGATACAGGGCGTATACGTTCCCTTCTGGCTTTTTGACGGCGAGGCCGAGGGCGACATCACCTACGACGCAACAAAGACGAGGAGCTACAGGCAGGGCAATTACAGGATCACCGAAACGCTTCATTTTGACGTACTTCGCTCAGGCAATATCGCCTTTGAAAAGATCCCCGTGGACGCTTCCTCCAAAATGCCCGATGCGCATATGGATTCGATCGAGCCCTATGATTACAAAGAGCTCAAGCCCTTCTCCACTGCGTATCTCCCCGGTTTCCTTGCCGATAAATTCGATGTAAGCGTTGAAGACAGCATAAAAAGAGCCGACGAGCGCTGCCTTGAGACCATCGAAAGCGCTCTTTCAGGTACGGTGAGCGAATACGAGACCGCCATGAGCAAAGCCAAGGATCTCAGGCTCAAGCGCGGCAAGGTGCATTATGCGCTGATGCCCGTTTGGCTTTTGAACACCAAATGGAACGGACAGGATTTCCTTTTTGCCATGAACGGTCAGACGGGAAAGCTCGTGGGCGATCTGCCCGTAGACAAGGGCAAGTACTGGCGCATGTTCTTCATCATCGGCGGTGCGCTGAGCGTGCTCAGCTCGCTTGCGATACTTCTTTTGTCATAAGGAGGGTAAGGGTATGAAAAACAAACTTTTTGCTTTCCTTCTGGCGTTTTCAATTATGCTGCTGCCTGTTTTCTCTGCCGGCGCTCAGCTAAACTATGTAACAGATGAAGCCGGGCTTTTGTACGCAGACGAAGTCGGCAAGCTCAACGATATCTGCTATTCCATCGAAGAAGAATACGGCTGCGCCGTGTATATGATAACAGTTCCCGACTATACTGACCTTGGCTACAGCTACGATATCTACGAAACCGCATACTCGATATATCATAACTATAACCTTGGCAGCGGCAGCGGAAGGGACGGCATACTTCTCCTTCTGTCCATGGAAGACAGAGATTTCGCGTTTTTCGTATACGGCGATAAAGCCTCCTACGCATTTGACGATTACGGTCAGATGTGCCTTGAGGACGAGTTTTTACCCCTGCTTTCTCAGAACGACTGGTACGGCGGTCTGAACGCTTACGCATATACATGCCTGAGCTATCTTGACCTTGCCCAGAAAGGCGAGCCCGTCAGGGCAAGCAACGGTCCCATCATTGTTATCGCGGTGCTCGTTTCCTTCCTCATCGCCTTCATAGCCGTTTCGATCATGAAAGCGGGAATGAAAAACGTTTATCAAAAGACCGAGGCAAACAATTATGTTTCCGGAAATCTTAACCTGACCAACACTCAGGACGTATTTGCTTACATGACTCAGACGCGTCAGAAAATCGAATCCCAGTCCTCCGGTTCGTCCTCGTCCCGCTCGGGCGGCGGCGGTTCGGGCAGAGCCGGCAAATTCTAAGAAACAGGAGGAACGGATATGAAGTTCTGTCAAAACTGCGGTGCGCAGATAGACGATAATGCCAAATTCTGTACGGAATGCGGCACAAAAGTAGAAACAGTGCAGGTATCCCCTGCTCAGCCTGCGGCTCCCGTGTACGAGGCCCCCGCTCAGCCTGCGGCTCCCGTGTACGAGGCGCCTGCTCAGCCTGCGGCTCCCGTGTACGAGGCGCCTGCTCAGCCTGCGGCTCCCGTGTACGAGGCTCCCGCTCAGCCTGCAGCTCCAGTGTATGAAGCTCCCGCTCAGCCTGCAGCTCCAGTGTATGAAGCTCCCGCTCAGCCTGCGGCTCCCATGTATCAGGCTCCTGCTCAGCCTGCAGCTACCGTGTACGAGGCTCCTGCTCAGCCTGCGGCTCCCGTGTATGAAGCCCCCGCTCAGCCTGCGGCTCCTGTGTACGAGGCTCCCGCTCAGCCTGCGACACCTGTGTATCAGGCTCCGGGTTCTGTGCCCTACAATAACGTTCCCGATCAGGGTCCCTCCGCGTCCAAAAAGCAAGCCGCGCCCAAAAAGCCGATCAACCCCAAGGTGTTTATTTTCGGCGGCATTGGTCTTGCGGTGGTACTTGCCGTAGTTTTGCTGATAGCGCTTCTCGGCGGCGGCAAAGCTCAGGGCTCACCCGCAGATCTGGGCGTATACAACGGTACTTCCTGCGTTGTGGGCTCTATGGAGCTTGGCGCAAAGGACGAATGGGTGGAGCTCAAGGAAAAGGGCAAGGTCACTCTGTTCATACTCGGCGACGAATACAACGGCAGCTGGGAACTTGACGGGAACAAGCTTACCGTAAAGCAAAACGATGATAAATTTGACGGCACGCTTTCAAGCGGCACGCTCAAGATCAACATTGCCGGAATGGACTATACCTTTACAAAGGACAAGGCAGCAAACGCTGCGACCCCGGCGGATACCGCATCAAATACTAAGACCGAAAACACCGAACCCACCACGGCTCCCGGCGGCAATACCGCCGCTGATAAGGCACCCTTGGGCACCTACAAGGCAGTATCCGGAAAGGCCGATGGAACGGATATCGACGCAGATCTGCTTGCGATGCTTGGCGATATGTACGTCGTATTTGAAGAGGGCGGCAGCGGCTCGATCTACCTCTTTGGCGAGACCGCTCCCATAAGCTATGACGACAAAAAGATCACCATCGGCGACTATTCCCTCGATTATACCTTTGACGGCGTAGAGCTTGTTATGCAAGACAGTGACGGCACTTCCTACACCGCAGTAAAGACCAACGAGTCCGTTCCCGAGCACGCAGAGGATATCCCGGGCGAGGTGATCGGCGAAGACAATGAATATGAAGTCTGGAACGGCGATTACTACGGCTGGTGGATCATCTACGACGTCTGGGAAGGCGATGACAGCTACGAAGGCAACTGGTGGGACAGCTGCGCAAGCGTGAACATCGGCAGCGACGGCATAGGCAGCATTACCATCTGGGATGAAAACACCGAAAAGAGCGCTCCCATGATCGAGGCAGGTCTCTCCGCATCAGTGCTTGGCGACGGCACCTTCAGGTTCTGCTCCGAGGACGGTTATTTCAGAAACGATGTTGTTGAGCACGCCGACTGGCTGTATTATTCCGACGAGACCGAATACGACGATCTGCTGCAATTTACCGGCACCTACGAAGAGGAAGGCTTTGAATTCGACTATAAGATCTTCCTGGTCAAATGGGGCAGCGATTGGGCCCAGATGATCCAGGACGATCCCGATCTTCTCCCCTTCTATTTTGACAACTGGTATCTCCCCCTCATCGAGGACGGCGTGACAGAAGCTCCCGACACCATCAACTAAGTTTTTCAAAACGAAAAGGAAAGGAGACCGTCATGAAAAAGCTAATTGCATTGCTGCTCGCATCTCTTATGCTCCTGCTCGTATCCTGCAGCGGTAAATCGCTCAGCGATATAAGCGCAGCCGATGCTATCGCTGTCAAAACAGGCAAGGCGCCCGAACAAAGCAGCACCGTCGCTCAAAACCAGCCCCAGCAGACCGCGCCCGATCCCACACAAGCGGGGGAGCCTATGAACGGCGCACCCGACCCTGTTCCTCCCGTGCTCAATGAAGACCTCACTTATTTTGAGGGCAATATGTTCTCAGTCGGCTATAACGAGGACGATAAATGGGTTCAGGATGATGACGATGCGTACTACGACGACGATATGTGCTTCTTTAAGCTCAGCATCCCCGGTGAAGACGATACGACCGAAAATTCGGTGACCGTGCTTGCCGAGATCGAAGACGCCGAGGATTTCAGGGACGACCTTAAATACTACGGCTTTGATCACAGGGATTTCGTCGACGGCAAATACGACTCTCAGATGCTTACGATCGGCGGTCAGGAGATGCTCTGCTACCAAAGCCCCTACGGCAACGCAGTGACCTATTTCGGCCGCAGCGAGGGCGCAGGCGTTTCCTACACCATCATGATAGACGAGTTTGACGATGAGCGCGTAAAGCCCATTATCGACAGCCTGAATTTCACTTTGACCGATGTTGGCAATGTGGATTTCCCCTGGTACTGGGAAGGCGAGCCCTATGATACCGATCTGCACACCGCAAAGGTCGGCAGCTATACCATAACCTCCGAATTCTTAAAGCTTGACGATCCTCTGCTGGCCGAAAGTGTTTTCGATCACGATGTTGAGACCGTTGAAGACACCGTATACATACTCACCGATCATAAGATCAAAGTATATCAGCTCGAAAACGGCACTCTTGCTTACTTCCGCGATGTTGAGTCCGACGAGGAATACGATAAGGTCGACGCAGGCGGCGGCGTGGTTTACTTCTCCGGCTTTATGAAGGACGTTCTCGCCTATGACGGCGGAGACATTTTGTACCAGAGCGAGGGTCCGGATTACCTTGCAGTTGCGCCCGACGGACTTTGGGGCATCAGCTATTTCTCCTCCGGCGACAGTTCAAGGCGCGCCGTTATAAATTATGACGGCATGGAGGACGGCGGAGACTTCACCTTTGACGAGGTCGGCAACATCTCCTCCTTGAACATTGACGAAAACTATATCTACATTTCCGGCACGGACAAATCCGACGATGAGCACAGGGTATTTGTTTACGACCACAAGGGTAATCTCAAATACAAGCTTGACCACGAAACCGACGGTTTCGGGCTCGGCAGCGTCACTTTTGCAGCCGGCACCCAAAACGGTTTTATCGCCTTTGACGGAAATATGCGCGAGATCGCTTTCTGGGATAACAGCGGCGAGTTCATCGGCGTGATTGAGGATTCCGAGCTGTTCGGCACCAGCTACCCCTGGTTTGCAGGCGCAGACCTTATGGACGACGGCAGCATCCTCTGCGTTATGACAGAAACAAGACCCGATAAATCCGCAGACGAGCTTATCGCATTCAGGCTTACCGGCTTCTAAACAAAAAAGCAGCCTTCGGCTGCAGTATCACAAAAAACCACCCGAAAAGATTTTTCATTTCCTTTTCGGGTGGTATTTTTTATTCGCCGTTTTCGTTCTGCTGTTTCATGAGGGAAGCATACTGCAAAAGCTGTTTTCTGGATGATACTCCAAGCTTGCTGTAGATTCCCTTGTTATGATATTTGAGGGTATTTTCCTTTATCTGCAGGATATCAAGGATCTCCTTTGCGCTTTTGCCGTCAAAATACAAATCGAATATCTTGCGCTCGGCGGCGGTGAGGTCCCTGATGCCGTTTAAGAAGCACTGATAATCGTCGGGGTCGATCTCCTGACGCATCTTATAGGCTATTCTTGAAAGGTTCTCCTGAGCGGCGGTGTAGTTTGCCTTTGCCTGTTCGACCTGCTCGATAAGCTCGTTTTTCTCCCTTATAAGAAGCTGTAGGCTTTCCTCATATTCCAGTTCTTTTTTATAAAGTGAGGAAAGAAGCTCGTCCCTGTCTCCCTGCGCGCTGATGTTTTCGCTGATCAGCTTATCCTTTTCGCGCTGTATCTCTCTTTTTTCCCTGTCAAGGATCAAAAGGGCTTCCTCGTGCTGCCTGTCCTTTACCTTCAATGCAAGCAAAAGCTCATCCAGACGCTGCTGCGCTTTTTCATGATCGCGCAGAAGGCTTTCCTTTTCAATGAGCGCGGTCCTGTTTTCGCGGATAAGGTCGTTCACCTTTTCCTCGTATTTTCTATCTTTTTCCGCCAAAAACTCAAAAAGGTCGTCGATCTCGGGTATATTGGTACCCGCATGCCTGTCGGATTTGAGCTGCTCCAGCCCTTTAAGCAGCGGCGACAAAAACCGTCTTGAGAAAAACAAACAGCAGTTGACCGCAAAGAAGAGCACAAACACCAAAAGCAGCAGGTTTTGGAGAGTCGATTTTCTTATGCTTCTGTCATAATCGTCCTTGAGCAGCATGACCGAAAGATAGCTGTCCTCGTTATTGGGGGTAAAGGATATCGGTCGGGTGATGCCGATATAGGGCACGGAATCGCCCGAAAATTCAAGCAAACCTCCCCGCTCGCCCTCCAAAGTCAGAACGCCGCTTGGAGCTCTGTAATAGCCCTTGCTTATGCCGCAGCTAAGACCCATGGAGGAATAAAGCTCATTTCCGTCTCCGGGGCTTAAAAGGCATACCATGTGATCAAGCTTGCTGGGCTGAGCGTGATGGGTCATAAAAAAGCTTTTACTGACCTCATAACCGCAGACGCCCAAAAAGCTTCCGTCGCTGCCCTTTATGGGGCTTACAAGCAGCATGACCTCGTCGGAGGTCCCCGGCAGCTTAAAAAGGTCGGTCAAATAATAGGCAGTTTCCGGCAAATCGGAGGACAACTCCATGATCTTATCGTAATTTGGGAAAAGATCCGTTCTGAACTCCAGACGCCACTTCCTGTGCGGCATTATCCCATGGCGCTTTGCGATATTCGAGGAGCCTCGGTAGAGCAGCATATTTTCGCTCGAGTCCTCATAGCCGTTTATCTGAAGATATATTCCGGTTCTTGAAAGGTCGGAATTTTCAAGCGCGCTGTTTATGGTGGTATCCAGCATAACGAAAACGCCTGAGCATTCCTCCTGCAAGAGCTTGAAGCTCAGATGCTCGATCATCTTTTCCTGAAGGGCGGCTATATCGTCGGCTGAATCGGTTATTGATCGTATCGAGACGTCATTATCGGCAAAATATTCCTCAAGCATTTCGCTCATGTTATATGAAAGTCGTATGCTTGCGGCAAAGAGATGATCAAAATGGGTCTCTATATCCCTTTCAAAGACCTCCATCTGCACATCAAGGGTATCATAGACGTCCTTTTGAGTTATCACAAACCTGCCCAGCAGAAAAAAGCCCACCATAACGGTAAGTATGAGCACCGCTGCCAGAAGCAGCATATAGCCAAAGAGCTTTCTCTTCAGCGTCCATTCGGGATATTTCGTCATACGCAAAAGACGCACATCTCACCACCCCTTGGGTCACCTGATAGAGCTGAAAAGCTCCCAGATCTCGTTTGCAAGCACCGAAACGTCCTCGCCCGAATCGCTTCTTTGTGAAAGCTCAGCCTGCATTCCTCTGATCCCGTCATATAGCTCGTTGACCTTATCGTAGTAGCCGTCAAAATCGGGACGGACGACGGGGATATATTCCTCCCGCATCTGCCTTATGGCGCTGTAGAGATTTAAGTAGCCCTGAGAATCAAAATCATAATTTTCGATCGCGTCAAAGGCGGCGTTGTTCACGGGCATATAGCCTGTGCTTACTACAAAATCGAGGTTGCGCTCGCCCTGAGTGAACCATTTGATGAACTCTGCCGCCGCCTCGGCCTTGCGCTCGTTTTTGTAATAGGCAGCAAGCCCTACGCCGGTCTGGGGCATATACTGAGTGCCCTCGCCGCTCCTTGGCAGGGGCAGCACCTGAAGATTGGTGGACTCTTTGGTGTTGTCGGGATAGGTGACCTCGTCGTTATAATAGCCGATAGCCGCGGTGGAGCCGATGCCCGAGAGCGCCTCGCCCGTCATTACCTGAGTGTTTGCATAAAGGTCGGAGACCGCGATATGCCCCTTGGCAATAGCGTTTGCAAACATCATGAAGCTTTCCTTTACGGACTCGCTTTCAAGGTCATACCAGCCGTTTTGAGTGTATTCAAGCTCATCGCCCTTTGCAAGAACGTCCAGCTCCACATGGCGGATGAGGTAATCGAGCGCGCAGAAGGTCTTGCCGCCCGACCATTCATAGTATTTTTGAGCAGCGTCAAAGAAGCCCTCCCATGTGGAAAGCATATCATAATTTACGCCCGTATCTGCGGAGAACCTTTCAAACTGGGAGCCGTTTATGAAAAGCGCATATGTGGACTTGGACACAGGGAAAACCACAAATTTTTCGTCCTTTGTGCCGTCCTCGATGAATTCGGGCACGAAATCGGAAAGTTCTTCTTTGGTAAAGAAATCGTTCCAGTCAACAAGCTTGTCCGCTCCGATGACCACCGCAGTATTGGTATGGCAGGAAAACAGGTCGGGGATCTCAAGCGCGCCGGGGGTCCCCGCGATGGCAGCTTCGAGCTGGCCGCTGATCTTTGACGAGCCGGTCACGTTGGTGACCGACACCACGATGCCCTTTTCAAGGCCAACGCTTGAATTGAACTCCTCGACAAGGCGGTTCATGGGCGAATCTGCCTGCTCACCGTATACATGCCACAGGGTAACGGTGACGGGATCCGAGGGCGAAAGGGACGTATTTTCTGCACAGCCTGTCAAAAGCAGCATAAGAAGCACCGCCGACACAAGCAGAGACACAAATCGTTTCATGGCATTTTCCTCCTTGGCAGAAAAATCATGCACAAAATACCGCGTTTTGAAGAAATCCATTCTTTTCCCACCCATTTTCCGTTTTGGTGTGGGGACAAAAACACGGAATAATATAAAATAATAAATGTAAGCATCGCCCAAGGAGAACGAGCAATGCTTGACACCCCAACAGAAGGGCTCCCTATTTCAAACAAGGTCATCCTTTTTGAAAATCTCTTTGACACGCCAACGAACAAATTCGCCCTTCCTTATTTTTTTATTATAACATAAATACAGGTATGAAACAACAAGCGCAAAGGAGGCAGAGCTGTTATGAGAGGTCAGACTGCGCCCTACAGGATGATCACAAGCGACAAGGGCAGGCGTTACCATTTTTTCTGCGAAGCCTCCGGAATGCTGGTGGCTACCAGTAACCCTACCTTTGCTCAGACCGAGGAAGATGCTTTGTATATCGCATGGGAGCGCGACGGCAAAAACCATTTCAACAGATGCCAGAAATGCGGCAAATGGGTGAGCGACGAAATGTACAACGCCGATACCCTCAACTGTGCGATATGCACTCCATGGGAGGATACTCCCCATTTTTGCTCTCAGTGCGGGCAAAGAGTTGACCCCGACGATGTTTTCTGCCGCAAATGCGGTTCAAAGCTCAGGTACAGAGAGGTGGAATAGCTTGACTGCGCAAAAGCTTATAAAACTTCGAAAAACTGATATGGAAGAGCTCGGTTTTGGTACCGAGGCGATGAAAAAGATCAAAGTCTGCAAAACCTGCGGCTGCAAATGCGATGCAAAGGCAGTAAAATGCGATATCTGCTCTTCGCCGCTGCCCGAAAAAAGCCTTTTTGACGAATATTACGAAAGCAATCACCACTGCGATGATTGCAGGATCGTTCTAAACCGCTTCGCGCGCTTCTGCCCGCAATGCGGAAAAAAGCTGTAAAAACAAAAATATACGCCCGAAGGATATTTCTTCGGGCGTATGCTTATTTTTGGGCTTTGAGAGTGTATGTGTTTTCCCAGCTTTTCAATACCTTTACCGATGTGAACCCGGCGCTTAAAAGCGCCTGAGTTTCATGCTCCACGGTCAGCGGAGTATCGTAATGATAAAACTCGTTATCGTTTATACCGTTTTCCTTTTTGAGCCGCAAAAGCTCTTTGGCAAAAAACTCTTCGCGCTTAGTCGTATCGGCAAAATAATCGGTGAGGATGAAATATCCGCCGCTTTTAAGAGCACCAAACAGCTTTTTATACAGCGGTATTTTTTCTTCTTTGGTAAAATGATGGAGAGATTCGACCGAAACAGCTGCGTCAAAAACTTCCAAACCCATATCCTCTTCAAAATACGAGCCGCAGATAAGGGTTAGTTTTTTATCCGGGAATTTCTGCGCAAGCTTCTTGAGCATCCCCTGTGAAAGATCGATACCCGTGATATCGGCGCTCTTATTTATTTTGTAATAATCCTCCAGCTCCAGCCCGGTGCCGCAGCCAAGATCCAAAACCTTTGCCCCGGGGCATGCGGGCAGGCACGCAGCCGTAAAGGGATAAAACTCCTTTGCGCCAAAAATATCCCTTCGCATATGCTCATCGTAATCGGATATCCTGTTTTCAAAAAAATTCGCCATTTTTTCAAGCATATCAAACTCTCCTAAACCAAAGCGCGCCTAAATAAAGATGATGAAAAGGCCTACCAGTATGCCCACTATCGCAGAGAAAGAGGGCAGCTTGCTGTGATACATGAGTATAGCCTGAGGCAGGATCTCGCCAAAGACGACATACAGCATCGCGCCGCTTGCAAAGCCAAGGCTTATCGCAAGGCCGAGCGGGCCGATCTCGCCCAGAAGGAAGCCAAGGAGCGCGCCTATCATGGTGGGAACACCCGAGCTTGCAGTGATCAGCACGGATTTCCATTTGGGCATGCCGCCCGCTATCAGAGGAACAGAGACCGCCATGCCCTCAGGGATATTGTGAAGACCGATAAGAACGGCAAGAACCAGCGCAGCGCTGCCCATCACGCCGTTATTGCTTGCATAGGAAGCGCCTATCGTCATGCCCTCGGGCACGTTATGCAGCGCGATCGCGCTTGCCATAACGATACCTGCAATAAACAGGCTGAATTTCTTATCGTTTTTTGCGTAATGCTGCTCAAGATGGTCGCTGTGGATGAGCTCATCCAGATCGTCCGCAGTCTTGGGGTGGTTCTCGTCGATGTGCGGCACCTCGGGGTTGGTCTTTTTGTCTATAAGATAGTTGAGCAAATAAATTATCGCAACGCCCGCCGCGATAGCGCCTATAACGGTAAGCACGCCCACGTTGGTCTCGATCGCCTCGACAACAAGGTCAAAGCAGACAACGCTGAGCATAACGCCGCCCGCAAAGCTCAAAAGCAGGCTGACGGTCCTGTTTGAATCCTTTTCCAGAAGCGCGCCTATCAGGCCGCCCAAGCCCGTTCCCACCACACCGGCAAGGAAGGTAGTGATCAATAAAGTCTCGATAACTCCCATAGCAATACCTGTAACCCTTATGTTTCGACATATTTTTCCATTGGTAATGATATCACAAAATATTGCTTATTTCAATGTATTATACTGTATGATGGGCAAAAATGGCGCATCACAGAGCGATCCGATAAATTATTGGGCATATGATAAAGTGTTAGCCTATACTCGGGATTGATGAAATCTTAGTGAAATCGTTCGCTTACGTTCACGGTGAAATAATTCACTTCGTAAATTGTGAAATTTGATGCCGACGCATCAAGTGAAATGAAACAAATCCCTAACGCGCGTCAGCGCATTTCACATGGCGGAGCCATATTTCACGCGCGAAGCGCATTTCACAAAGCCCGTAAGGGATTTATTTCGTTAAAAAAAAGCAAGTCTTTCGACTTGCTTTTTTCTGGCGGAGAGGATGGGATTCGAACCCATGTGACGTTGCCGCCAAACTGATTTCGAGTCTTTTAGCCATCTTACAAAAATCGGGCAGTTTTGTAGGGACTTAAGGCAGTTTTATCCTCGGTAAAAACCGCATAATACAAGGCTTTTTGCCTTCAAAGCCTTGAAAAATCCACATTTTTCGGAAATGGGTTCGAATTGACGATTTTTCGGATTTTGGGAAGAAAAATGGATAGATTGGGAAGAAAAAATGATAGAAGGCAACACACCAAAGAACGGACTCCATACCGACAAAATTATGTTCGAGGTGTATCAAATGAAATATCAATTTATTGACTGGGATAGTATTCCCGATGTAATAAACAAAGATCAATTCTATCGGATTTGCCATATCAGTAAATCGACTGCATTACATTTGCTAAAAAGCGGTAAGGTTCCTTGTGAGTGGACGGGCAAGAAAACACGATGCTACAAGATTAAAAAAGAGGATGTCAAAGAATATTTACAAACCCGTGCCGTCTATCCTGAACTGTATTCTGCCCCAAGCGGGTGGTACGGAAATCACTATGTGGCAAAACTCTCAAAAGAGCTACCTGAAGAAGTGCTCGGCTGTATGCACGTCTATTATTCAAAACTTTTAAAGGACTATAATGACGTTTTGACTGTCAAGGAAGTTATGGATTTGACCGGATACGCTAAAACAACGATAAATAACTGGTGTAATAGAGGTTATCTGAAATCATTCCGTAAAAGACAAATATTCTACATACCTAAAATTTTTCTTGTTGATTTCTTCTGCTCTTTGACATTTCGCTCTATTACTCGAAAGAGTATGTGGCACGTGCAAACGCTGAATGATTTTCAAAGAAAAATGAAACAGAAACGGTAATGTGCGATTTGAATTTTCGCACACTCGCACCTGTCTTTTGATTTTGCTAAACTATAATCGAAAGGCAGGTGCATTATTTATGGCACGATTTATCGAAGAATTTTATTATGGCAACATTGATCCACAGGCTCGAAGCACAAAGCAAAATAAGACGGTGCAAAAGGAAATGGCCGTGCTGACCAAAACCGAAGAACAGCTAACCAACGCTCTTCAGGACGAGCAAAAGAAATGGTTTCTCGACTTCTCAAATGCGTGGAGTGTAGTAAATGGAGAATCTAATCTTGATAGCTTCATTATGGGATTCCGCTTGGGCGCTAACTTTGCCTACGATGCGTTTATCTCCACCGAAACACCGTTTGAAGATTTGCTGAAGGAATCATAAAGGAGGATTACATATGAAATCAATATTTGAAAAGCAAGGCGGCACATACACAATGCAGGGCGATTACCGCTTGCCAAATCTGCTTCCACCTACCGAAGAAGAACGCCCTATCGGTGTATGGGGACAGCGCAGACTGAATTACCTAAAGCATCACCGCAAAGTATTGTACTATAACCTGCTCACTTCCGGTAAGCTCCATTCCCACCTCGCAGACATCGAAGAGCAAGCACAAGACCTCTTTTCTCGGCTTGTAAAAGAACACGCCGAAAAAGAAGGCATCACCGAACAACTCAAAGCTACCGACCAAATAAAGTGGGTGCAATGGATGAACAACATACGAGAGCGTATAATCGAAACTGTCTATTCAAACGTGGTGTTCGTATGAGAAAACGGAAATACTACCTTCGTCTGACCGACAAGGAACACCGCTTCATCCTTCAATGCTTGCTTGAATACCGAAACAAGATATTATCTCAAGGTAAGTATACCGACGGTGTCGACGAGCTCTTAATCAAATACACAAAATAACAACAGGCACGGGAGTTAACCTCTCGTGCTTATGTTTGTTTATGGAATAGTTAATTCTCATTGTTGTTTATAAAAGATGTATCTTCGGGCAATATCAAATTGTTACTAAAGAAAATGTATTCCTTAGCCTTTTTTGCTCCATTTGCACTATAGTAGATGTCTACAGTACTTCTTCTAAAGCCAGAATAAAGTTTCGCAACCAGATCACACACATCATACGTGACTATCCATTTTCTTTTGCACTTGGCAATTTGGTTTCTAAGCAAACGATGATCCTCCTCAGAAAAGGAGTTCTTATATAATTGTCCACCTTTGACCACATATGGAGGATCGAAGTTGATAAAGGCTTTGTAATAGTGGTGCAGTTCGTTTTGCAAAAAAGTCACAGCATCTAAATTATACAAATCAATTTTATTTGATAATGCGGATATTGTTCGTATCTTCCTTGCAAGTTCTTCTCTGTTAAATCGAGCATCTATTTTGTACTTACCTGTTTGATCTCGCTTTCCAATCACACCACCAGTAATAACACCGGATACATTGGTTCTATTCAAAAACAATGTTGCTTTAGCTAATTCTAACTGAGTGTGGGCCTGCTGATTGACGTATATACTGTGTTGATTATCCCATTCTTCAACTGTTAACGAAACTGTAGTAACAAAATCACACATTTCATCAGGATGATTAAGCACACAATACCAAAATGCATATATCGCTGGATCCAAATCATTGATTACAATTCTTTTCACATCGTTATTCAATAATAGTTTTAAAGCCAACCCTGATCCACCGGCAAAAGGCTCGATATATGTCTCTCCAATCAAATTATTAGCTTCTATAATTGATTTAACATAATTATACAGTTTAGTTTTCCCGCCAGGATATCTTAGCGGTGATGGTGTTAGTGGCAAATTATTCCCTCCTCTCATGTGTTATGCCCATTCCTTTGGATTAATTTCGTGATAAGGCGCTACTTTTAGGAATAAGATATGAAGTTCATTATAGAAGCGCTCAACTTCGGATTTATTTATGGGGTTGTGAATCCAATGTTTGAATACTAATTTGAAAAAGTTTTGGTTATCATTAAAAAGTTTTTTATTGAACGCTCGGCGTTTGCCTTTGGCAGACTCGCCGTTTTCGTGCAATCTAACAAGATCTGCTTCAAAATTATCAACTATATTTTTTATATTAGTAATATAGTAGTTTTTTGTATAACCTTTGTCAACTATGGTTCTATCTCTCCAAAAAGGATCGTCATCATTATAAAGCTTCTCGATATAATTTAACAATACCGCTTCTGGAGCAACCTTTCCGGGAAGAGCCACAATGAAGTTTGTTATGTCAGACTTGTGGTCGCCATCCAAAACACAAATAGACCGCATAGTAGTATGTAAAAGTTTACTATCTGTGAATATTCCTGTTAAGTTTTCTGCACTAATGTTAGTGAGAACCTTGTGGAACAGTCCACTAACGTTTCGGAACTCAGAATATGTTTTCTGATAGTAATCAAAAAGTAATTCAAGCAAGCAGCGTGCCTCATCATCTTCGGTAAACAAAGGTATTACTTTATCTTCATAGATGTCTTCTTGCGTTAAAGATTGTAAATGCATTTTGATTTTGTAGATATCAGGCTCTTCCATTTGGAAAACTGAAGTTACATTATCAATTAAATATAGTACATTGTCCTTTTTTGCGAGCATCTCTTCCAAAAGAGACATACTATGTGTTGTGAATACCACCTGCATCTTATATGCTTCAGACATTTCACGGAACAAATTCAAAAGTTTGATTTGGAAAGCGGGATGTAGTGTTGCATCCATTTCATCAATCAAGAGAACACTTTCTACTTCGTTAGTAGAAGATATGGATTCATAATAGTATTTTAGTGAGATAAGTGCTGTAAGTATAATACTCAAGTTATCCTCGCCAGCAGATATTGTATTAGAGTCGATACCTTCTACATTGCTTGAAAATTCACTTCTTACCTTTATATCGCCCATCTGTTTAGTGGCGTTAAATAAGATTTCATAATTGGTGAATTTTTTATAAAGTTCGGCAATTTCCTCTTGATATGATTGAGGCAATTTTTTCTTTATGTTAGATAATGCATCATCATTCTGAAACTCACCAAAAGGCACTAATCTTGACAGTCCTAAATATATTACAGGGCAATACGGCAATGTATCTTTTGTCCCTGGTTGATATTTTGGTTTTACGGCATAACGAGTCATTTGTGTGGAATTATGACGTCTAAAGTTTAAGGATTCTGCACCATAATAATCAACTGAGAATAATGGACCTTTTACTCCGTGAGCGGGATCATTATATGTTTGATCTCCACGAGTAAGACTTTCAACCTTTGGATTTGTCACATTATTTACAGCTTTGACTATAGGCAAACATTTCTCATCGGTTATCCAACTGCATGTTTTCGTTGGAGCTTGCAAAGAATTACCTAACAGATGCAATAATGATGTTTTACAAGTACCATTAGTACCTGAAATTGCATTGATGTTTTTTGTAAAACTTAACGTCAAATCCTTGAGTTTTCGATATTGAATAATATTTATATTTTTAATCACAATATCACCTTCCTGTTACTTTAAACACTCTTGTATAAACACACGGTGGCATTTAAAGAAATTTTTAAGGGCTTCGCTACTTGGGTAAGATTCAGTGTTATGCATATAACCATTAAAAATCTTTCTTAAATTGTCAATATCACTATAAATGGCCGAATGTTGACTGTTGTCGATACATCCTTGCTGGCGCAATAGATTAGCTGCTTGTTTAATAGCTGGCGAAAATTCAGTTTCAGTATGATCTTGACCATCCTGTTTTTCTAAATATACCTTTGCCGAAAGTTCGAAAAGCGTTCTCAAAAGAGTTCCACAAGCATTTGGATAATCATCAGCATTGATTCTTTTGAGCTCATTGATTATTTTATTTAATCGCATATTGTCAGTGCGAATAGGGTACCCATATGGAATAATTGTGCCACAACCATTAAAAACATCTCTTCCGATGGTTTGTGCAGTATTTAAAATAGTCTGAGTGAGGTTACTATCATCGTTTTCTTCAATAGTGAAACCACTAACAGAACCGCTTTGAGATTTGGAAATAACGCCAACTTGTTCCGTTTCGTTATTAACGTTAGTTCCTTGCACAGAAGGAAGAATGCTGACTTGTTCTGATTCTTCGCTCACTACTTCTTGGTAGGGCTTTCCGTATAGCGCATTTGAAATAGAATTAAAAAATTCTTCAATCCTTATTTGGTCATACACTATAGCAACTGTTTGTCCATCTAACTTTTTTTGGACTTCTTTGATTCGATATGCGAAAACATCTATATCTTTAGGCAAAACCGAATAATTTCCGTCATATTGAATTTTTAAAAACTGAAAATACTTTTCACGAAGAATTCGCTGCCAATTGGTTTTTGTAACACTTAAGATTTCCGCTTCAGAAAGGATACTGTTTGCAATCATCCAGTCCCAAAAATCCAACAATGCATCAGAACCTGTTTGCATTCGGTTAAAACGAGCTTTTTGTACAGAATTCCACTTCGATAATCCCTTACCGCTTTGCTCACCCATATGACGAATTTCCATCCAATGCCGCATAGATATTTCATCATTAAATACTCCTACTTCTATAGAGCTGGGTGCCGAGAATGCCTTTGATAAAGATAGGAATTTTGAATGCAAACTGCCATTAATATGTTGGATGCGTTCAGGGGAAATCAATAGTTTTAATGCACATATACGGCGGTTACCTTCGCCAACTTCATAAAACCCATGATATGTTTCAGATGGATAAACACCGATTGTATCTAATGGATTCAGTCCGTATTTAACAATATCAGAAGCGAGCTCAAACAACTTATCATTTTGGTCATTAACCATATTAAAAATAGCTTCGTCTTCTCCCAACGACGGATCCAATCTGGGATTTCCGTCTGAAAGTAATAATAGATCAATTGAAATGTTTTCTCGCCTCATATTTGTACTCCTTTGGTTTGATACTATGGCATAATTACTATCGCTATTTGCTCTGCTATTTTTCTGATTATCGGTACAACTACGCTATTACCGCATTGTTTATATGCACTTGCGATTGGAATTTTTGGGAAACGATATTCTTGAGGAAATCCCTGTAAGGCAAGACATTCGTAAGGGGTGATTTTTCGGATTCCATAACTGTCTTTTATATACGGAATACGTTCTTTCCAAGTCCCCATATTTGCTTTTAGCGTGAATGATATTCCATCTTTGCTTGATTGAATTCCATAATCCGAAAAACGATATATTTGTCCATCATCCTTAATGAATTCAGATAGTTTTTTATATTGATAAGAATCAGGCTTCGCATAAAATGAATCATCAACTTTAGCAGCTTTATCGATAACATCAAATATCCGTTTTTTCAGATTAACCTTATCGGGAAATTTAAAGTTAACGCAAGCTTCTTGTGATTTAAAAGCAACTATATACGTTCTTGTTCTGTGTTGAGGAATACCATAATCGTAAGCATCAGCTATAATGTATCTGATGTAATAATTTCTGTATGCCAACTCATTATGAATAATATTGAATGTTCTTCCGTTATCATGCTCTGTAAGGTTGGCAACATTTTCCAAGAAGATAACTGCTGGGTTGAGTACATCAACTATCCTTATTATTTCAAAGAATAAATTTCCTCGGTTATCATTAAATCCTTTTTGATTTCCACAAACGGAAAATGATTGGCATGGAAATCCTGCGGTTATCACATCAACTGATTCTAATGAGCAGGGTTCAATGTCTTTTATGTCTCCCTCAATCAAACGAGTTGACGGGAAGTTGTGTCTGTAGGTTTTGCAAGCATCAGGATCTATTTCATTTGCCCAAACGATTTCAAAACCTGCCTGTTCAAATGCCAAATCAATTCCACCAATACCGGCAAAAAGGCTTCCTATACGTAATGATTTATCTTTCATCAGCTTGTAAATCTGATCTGGAAATTTAAATCAAAGTAATACTCATCATTTACTTTGTATACATGCGCATACGGATAACCTTTTCTTTCAGAGGCATCTGGGCGATCAATTTTAGTGGAATTAAACAAGAATGTTTTGAAAGATTCGCCATCTCGAGTATGGAAAACCAACACCTCGCCATTTTCTTTAGCAACAATATACCCACCGTTTACAACTTCTCTTCCATCCCAAGGAGATCCGGCTGTCATTCCAGCAAAAGATGCGTATAGAAAATCCTTAAGTGCTTTGGTGTAAAATGCTTCTGCATTTCTTTTGTTAAGAGGATTTTTGTTGACAAGAACACTGCAAATATCAGAGAGTTTTGTACTATCTCCATCATATGTATAGTGAATCAATATGGCTTGATTCATTATTTCCTGCATATCTCCTCTTACCATATCTAAATTGTCGGCAAAGACAGAATGTTCTTTACCTTCAGGAATTTTGTTCCCCATAAATTCCATATTTATATCGTGGTCTACGATATATTTTAAGCGAGCGTTTTTGTCTTTGCCTCCCGTTGTGGTAAACAAATTATTTATGTTATTCATATCCGTATCGTTAAGATTGGTTAATCTATAAACAAATGCAGATGCGGGAGCGGTATTAAATAAAGTTGCCGGGCTTTTACCTTTAGCTTTTATAGAAAAACCGGCAACTGATATGAGGGCGGTAGAGTGATCACGAATTTCCATCACTATATCATTTTTGCCACCCAAATCTCCATAACTGCTTACGCTCTTCGCTTTAACTTGAGTAATGTGAGCACGATTCATAAATGCTTCTGTTGCAGGAGTCACATCAAATGAACGCCCGGTTGCATGATTGATAGTGTCCAGCAATAAATCGGCATTGGTTAAAAAATCAACCGAGGGGATGGAAACTACGTGATTTCCCGAAACAAATACTTCTACTGAAGTGCCCGTGTGATATTCACTGATTACATTACGCACTTCTTCACGAATAATCTTAATTATCTCTAAATATGAATTGGCATTCCTATTTAAATTTTCATCAGCTGAATAGATTTTTCCTTCTGCCAAGAGCTTAAAAAGCACATATAATTCAGCCCACTCACCTCTATTTGCAGCCATTATTTCAATACCTCCTTGATTTTATTTGCGATTGCTTCAATAACATTGACAGTAACACTGTTTCCAAACTGCTTGTATAGGTGTGTATCGGCAAGGGGAAGAACAAAGCTGTCAGGAAATCCTTGTAAACGTGCCCATTCACGAGGTGTCATTTTACGAACACCTTCTTTATTGATGTTTCCTTTAATATGCGTTGTGGGAATGAGGTTCTTTTGACGTTTATCAATAACGAGGTTTCTTTCTCTACCCATACCACCACATACGATTGCTCCTGCAATATCGCTCCAATCACGAATTTCATAACCAAATCCGTTACCTTTAGATTCGTGACGAGCTTTATGCTTTCTAAGTGTATCCAGATAAACATCGCTAAGATAATATTTTGCAGGTACAGGTTTTTCTTCCCTGATATCCCACAAGCGTTTGCTGTCATCTATAATGTCCGGAAAGATAAATTCATTGGGTGCAATATCGTTCCTGAATGCAACGATATAAATTCTTTCTCTGTTTTGCGGCACACCGTAATTTTTGCTGTTTAGGACTTGATAAAACACTTTGTATCCTAAATCTTCAAATGTCTTACATATAATCTTGAAAGTTCTTCCTTTGTCGTGGATGACTAAACCTTTAACATTTTCGCAGAAAATAACTTTCGGTTTGTGATATTCACAAATACGGGCAACATCCATGAACAGAGTTCCTCTGCATAACCCTTTATAATTGTCATCAAATCCCATTCTGTGTCCGGCGAGACTAAATGCCTGACACGGGAAACCAGCTAAACAAATATCAAATGAAGGGATTTCTTTTTCGTCGATTTTGGTAATGTCTCCTGCGATTTCGAAACTGTCTACAAAATTTGCTTTGTAGGTTTTTTGAGCAAATTCATCCCATTCGCTAACGAAAACCGTTTCAATATCTTCTTTAAATGCTTTATCAAAACCAAGCCGAATACCGCCGATACCGGCAAACAAATCAATTGATTTCAGTTTAGACATTTTCTTTTACCGCCTTTTCAATTTTATCAGCACAAACAGTCAAATTTTTCTTTATATCGTTCCCCCAAAACCTTAAAACAGTCCAGCCCTCGGTTTTGAGTCTCTCGTTTACCTCTATATCTCGTTGTATGTTTCGTTCGATTTTGGGGATCCAAAATTCTCGCCGAGACTTTATTTCTTGCTTTTTGTTGTCCCAATCATATCCGTGCCAAAACTCACTATCGCAAAAAACAGCAACCTTTTTACCAATAAACACAATATCGGGTTTGCCAAAAACTTTTTTGCTATTCTTTTGGTATCGTAGTCCTCGTTTCCATAATTCCTTACGTAACATAACTTCGATCTTGGAATCTTTGTTTTTTACAGCTTGCATATTTTTACGCCGCTGTTCTTCGCTATGATTATCCATTTGGAATTCTCCTATATTGGTTGTATTTTCTACCAAGCATCTACAAATTTCGCACCGATGGTACCAATGAATATGGGCTTGAGGAAAAGATATATGCGGGATAATAAGATTTAAACCAAAACTTCCCATTTGCCGTAGCGTTTGCCGCTTTCACGGCGGATATAGTTTTTATCCTGAAGCGATTTCATAATTCGCTTGATGGTT
>SVHB01000094.1 GCA_015056005.1 Clostridiales bacterium | reverse complement strand
TTTCTCTTATCGTATTTGGCTTTATTCTATTTTTGGCAGGCTGCTTCTACGCGTTGCGTATTGAGCAGGTGGCAGGCTACTATGAGTGTAAGCACTGTAAGCACAGATATGTACCTACCTATAAAGCCGTGAATATGGCAATGCATATGGGCAGAACCAGATATATGCTCTGCCCCCAATGCGGAAAAAAGTCCTGGCAGAAGAAAGTATTAAGCAAGGATTAAACAAATTCCAATTTGTCGAACAGAAAAAGGGCGCACTTCTATACGCCATTCGGTGTAGTGCGTTACATGCGGTGTTGTGCCGCGCGATTACACAATAACAATCTTCCCTATGAAAAGTCTCATAGGGAAGATTTGCTGTTTTACGAAGCCTACTCTAATGCTCGGGACGGTTTTTATTGATAGATGAGGTTTTTGGAGCGAAGTGCATCGGGGGCTATTCCACAGTCACGGATTTTGCAAGATTCCTTGGTTTGTCAACATCAAATCCGCGCTCGATACAGGCATAGTAGGCAAAGTACTGCATGGGGATCACGGCTAAGATTGGGATCGCCCAGTCGGGAGCATCTTCGATCACAGTTATATGATCGCTCATATCGGCAAACCTTTTATATCCGCTTTTGGTTGTGATGACCCAGGTTTTTGCACCTCTTGTTCTGGTTTCCATTATATTGCCTGCGATCTTGTCAAAAAGCTGAGGATATGTAGCTAAAGCTATAACCAAACTTGAATCTTCGATAAGCGCTATCGGACCGTGCTTGAGTTCGCCTGCGGCGTATGCATCGGCATGAATGTAGGAGAGCTCTTTTAGCTTCAACGCTCCTTCAAGCGCTATAGCGTGATCGATCCCTCTGCCGATAAAGTAAATATCTTTTTTGCTGTGATATAAGTGCGCAAGCTTCTTTATTTGGTCCTGTTCTTTTATGACCAACTGCGCAAGGTCGGGCAGTGCGGTAAGGAAGTTTACAGCATCCGTTAGTTTTTGCCCCGTAAAGGAGCTTGATATGAGCATCAGCGCAAGGCATATCACCTGAGTCAAGTAGCTTTTGGAGGCGGCAACGGATATCTCGGGTCCCGCTAAAGTGAATATCACGTTATCAGCCAGCCTTGCAAGGGATGAGCCGACCACATTGGTTATCGCCAGCGTTTTTGCGCCCGCGGCTTTTGCGTGCCTGAGCGATGCAAGAGTATCCGCCGTTTCTCCCGACTGGCTCAAAAGTATCACAAGCGTGTTTTTGGATAAATACGGATCTCTATACCTGAACTCGCTTGCAAGATCGACTTCGATTGGTATTTTGAATTCGCGCTCCCATGTGTATTTGGCGGTGAGACCTGCGTGATAGGCTGTGCCGCAGGCTATTATGAATATCTTTTGAGCGCTGCAAAGAAGCTCTTTTATATCAAGATCGGGAAAAACTATACGCCCTGATTTGAGCCTTGGAAAAATCGTCCTTTTCAGTGCCGGTGCGCCCTCGTGTATTTCCTTTAACATAAAATGCGGATAGCCCGCCTTTTCGGCTGCGGAAATGTCCCAGTCGACCGTATAAGCTTTGCGGAATATCCTTTTCCCGTAGCGATCAAAAATCTGAGCGCCGCTTTTTTCCACTATGGCGGTTTCGCCGTCCTCAAGAAAATATACCTTGCGAGTGTACGGCAGAAGTGCGGGAATATCGGATGCTATGAACATCTCGCCGTTTCCCTCGCCAATGATCAAAGGGCTGTCCTTTTTTGCGCAGATTATTCTGTCGGGCGAATTTTGGTCAAGCACGCATATGGCGTAGCTGCCCTCTGCTTCAAGCAGAGCCTGATTTACTGCCGCTATCATATCACCGCTGTAGTGATGATCGATCAGATGCACTAAAACCTCGGTGTCGGTATCGGACAAGAATCTGTGACCCAAGCGTTTTAACTGATCTTTAAGCTTTGCATAGTTTTCGATTATCCCGTTGTGCACCAGTGCTATTCTTTGATCCAAGCTCAAATGAGGATGGCTGTTTTGGTCGGACGGCTCGCCGTGAGTCGCCCATCTGGTATGACCTATGCCGCAGGTGCCGGTGAGATTATCTGATCGGACAGAATCTTTGAGCACATCTATCCTGCCTTTTCTCTTTTTGAAGCGAATTTTTCCGCCGCTTACTACGGCAACGCCTGCGCTGTCATAGCCCCTGTATTCAAGCTTTTCAAGCCCATCGATCAGGATGGGCAGGGCATTTTTATTTCCTGTATATCCGATTATTCCGCACATATATATCCCTTTCATCGGGTTTGCGCAAATGTTTTACGGTTCACAAAACCCGTTCTTGTGCTCATATTATGCCCTGGAGGGGATAATATGCAGCCGCTGACTAAAAAATTATCTAAAAAAATACTTGATTCGCTTTTGGATAACAGGCATACTGCCAAAAGAGTGCTGATATACGAAGCCTGTCCGCAATGCGGGATGAAACTGAACAAAAGAGGGGTAGAGGTGCTGTACAGACTGCCCATGGTCAGGTGCATCGTTGCAAGAGCTCCGCTTTCGATGATGCCGGTTCTGGCGTCCATGGGTGTTATCAGCTACATAGAGACCGACGACGATATAAAGATCGACATCGATGCTGCCGCAAAGACCGTTGGTGCATATGCATTCAGAGAAAAATACGGTTCCGGTCAGGGCGTGAACATTGCGGTCATCGATACCGGCATATTTCCTCATAACGACTTTACAAAGCCCAGCAACCGAATAATAGGATTTGTTGATTTTATAAACGATCGCGAAGAACCCTATGACGACAACGGTCACGGTACATTCTGCGCAGGCTGCGCCATGGGCAGCGGATATGTGTCCGGCGGCAAATATACCGGTATCGCGCCCGGCTGCGGGGTGTTGATGCTCAAAGCGGTCGATTCTCAGGGCTCGGGCAGCGTTTCCAATATTTTAAGAGCAATGCAATGGGTGTCGGATAACGCAGAAGAATATAACATAAAAGTTCTTTCGATCTCGCTTGGAATAGAATCAAGGGAAGATTCAGGAGGGAGGGATGTTCTTTCGGATGCTGCAAAGATATTATGGGCGCAGGGGATAACCGTTGTTGCCGCAGCGGGAAACTCGGGACCTTACGAGGGTACGATCAATTCTCCCGGCACATGCCCGGATATAATAACTGTCGGAGCCATAAACGACAGGTTCGGCAAGCGGCAGATGGCTTCGTTTTCAAGCAGGGGAAATGTTGGAGACAATAAGCCCGATATCGTAGCTCCCGGGGTGAACATAACAGCGGCGTCTGCAAGCGGCGGCTATACGGTAATGTCGGGGACTTCCATGGCGACTCCCATAGCTGCGGGCTGCGCCGCGCTTTTGCTGGCGAAAGAGCCGGGTCTAAGCCCCATAAAGGTCAAAGAAAAGCTTCTTGAAAACGCGGTTTCCATTATGGAGCCAAGGCATGTAGAGGGAATGGGCGTGGTAAGTCTTCCGGAATGATACGGAGCTTCATGCAATGTACAATGCGGTGAAATTTTATGTTTCGTTTTGTGAAATTTCAATGAAAAATACGATTAAACTAACAAAATTATTGCCTTTTTGCTTTGTTGTGATATAATTGTATCAGTGGAATCTTATCTAAATCTATATTCTTCTGAAACATATCATTTTATTCATTCGTTGTTATTTCACATATCGCTGCAAATTGACACCATTTTTAGTTAATATTTGTTTTGTGATCCATACCCTTTCTATAATTGTACCCATTTCTTTGTGCGCCGTGACAGGAGGTAATTCCAATGACTTATGAAGAACTGCAAAAACTGAAGTTGCAGGAGCTGCGCGTTATAGGTAAGCAGTGCGGTGTTGATTCACCCACGACCTATCCCAAGCGCGAGCTTATCATTAAGATCCTCAGCGCACAGGGCGAGACCGTAAATGAGACCGAGCTTCCGCCGCCCGAAAAACGCAAGGGCGGACGACGCAAGAAGGAAGAGGTAGCGCCCGAAGCTGCTGCGGCTGTGATAGAAGCGGACGACGAGACGGATATCGAAGAAGCTTCACAGGAAGAAAAAAGCATTCTTGCGAAAGTCGAAGCTGCGCCGCAGGATGCCGCAAAAGCGATAGAGGAAGAAGACAGGTCTTCACGAAACGAAGCTGACGAGCATGACGAGCACGATGGCGAAAACAAGCGCCGTCACAGAGATTTTTCCAATATGGCGGTCCCGGAACTTCTGCTGGACCCCGACTGCGGCGATTGCTCGGGTATTCTTGAGATCACTCCCGAAGGCTACGGTTTTTTGCGCAGCGAAAACTATCTGCCCGGCAATAACGATGTATACGTTTCCATAACTCAGATACGCCGCTTCAACCTTAAAACCGGCGACAGCATTACCGGCAAGACCCGCCCAAGGCGCGAAGGCGAGCGCTATCTTGCGCTGCTTTACATAACCGCCATAAACGATGATTCTCCCGACGAGGCCAACAGAAGACCGAATTTTGACGATCTGACCCCAATTTATCCCAATAAAAGGATAACACTTGAACTGCCCACTGCGCAGAGGGATCTTGCGATAAGAGCGATAGATATGATCGCGCCTATCGGCAAAGGTCAGAGAGGTCTTATAGTTGCACCTCCCAAGGCAGGTAAGACCACCCTGCTCAAGAAAATCGCAAACTCCATTTCCATAAACAACCCCGAGGTATATCTCATCGTTCTTCTGATCGACGAGCGACCCGAGGAAGTTACCGACATGCAGCGCTCGATAAACGGCGAGGTCATCTACTCGACCTTTGACGAGACTCCGGAGCATCATGTCAAGGTTTCCGAAATGGTGCTTGAAAGGGCGCACAGGCTCGTTGAGCATAAAAAGGATGTCGTGATACTGCTCGACTCCATCACAAGGCTTGCAAGAGCTTATAACCTGACCATTCCGCCCACCGGCAGAACGCTTTCGGGCGGTATCGATCCGGGCGCACTGCATAAGCCCAAGAGATTCTTCGGCTCTGCAAGAAATATCGAAGAGGGCGGAAGCCTGACCATCGTTGCGACCGCGCTGGTCGAGACCGGCTCCAGAATGGACGATATCATTTACGAAGAATTCAAGGGCACCGGCAATATGGAAATCTTCCTCGACAGAAAGCTTTCCGAAAAGAGGATATTCCCCGCCATCGACCTCAACAAGTCCGGCACAAGAAGAGAGGAGCTTCTGCTCACTCCCGTCGAGCTCGAGGGCATGTGGACCATGCGCAAGGTGCTTTCAAGCGGCAACAACGCAGAGGCTACCGATCAGATGCTTTCCATGATGATGAAGACCGCTACCAACGAGGACTTCTTCAAGCGCCTGAAGGATTGGATGCGAATCTGGGAAAAGGACGGCTATTCCATGGGCGGAAGCTCCGGTGCGGGTCCCAACACCTCCAGATACGGCCGTACGCTTTAGTCATAAGTAAATGTGATAGCAAAAAATATAAAAATGAAGATAAAATGCTTGCATTGAATATGTAAAGTGTGCTATAATAGGTTGGCTGTTGATTAAGCGGTGAACGCCGTTTAGACCTTCCGGCCAGAGAGGTGAAATTTACGATGAAAGAAAAGATCCATCCCGAATATCAGGTAGCAACCGTTCGTTGCCTGTGCGGCGAGACCTTCGAATGCGCTTCCACCAAGAAAGAGCTTCGTGTTGAAATCTGCTCCAAGTGCCATCCCTTCTATACCGGCAAGCAGAAGCTCGTTGATACCGGCGGCCGCGTAGACCGTTTCAAGAAGCGCTACAATATTTAACATCGATCATTTATATAACCCAGTGGTGTTTCACTGGGTTATATCCATATTTATGACGCATCAACCATATTTTTACGAGGTATAATAATGCCGAAAGAATATACCGATATCGGCGGTCAGGCTGTTTTAGAGGGCGTTATGATGCGCTCTCCTGCCGATGAAAGAATGTCGATCGCCGTAAGAAAAGAAGACGGCAGTATCGTTATAGAAAGTTCTCCTGCCACTCCCTTGACCAGAAAGAACAAGTTCTATGCTCTCCCCATCGTGCGCGGCGTAGTAAACTTTGTTTCCATGCTGGTTATGGGTTATCAGACCCTGACAACCAGCGCAAGGCTTTACGGTCTTGAGGAAGAAGAGCCCAGCAAGTTTG
>SVHB01000093.1 GCA_015056005.1 Clostridiales bacterium | reverse complement strand
TTTTTTATTCATATCAGAAAGAAAAATCATTTCTCGGGTCGCTGCTTCTGCGTTTTTTATCGTCATCGTGAAGTATCTGTATCTCAAAACGGTCGAAATTCACGCTGTCGATAAAATCATCGGGCAGAAACGACGCCCTTGAAAACTGTTCGATATCGTTTTCGTGCTTTGTGAGCAAAACGGGACGGGAAATATCGAATATCTTAGTAAGCTCGCCCATAGCATCGCAGACATCGCAAAGGGATGCAGATGCAAGGGGAACCGTTTCCTGCTTGTATATTTTGTGGTTTTTTCTGATAATGCCCCAAAGGCGCATAGCTTTCACCTCATCGCTTGATAGAAACAATTATATTCCATATGGCGATAAAACGCAATGCGTTATTTTGAGAAGCGATCATGCATAAGCCTGAGCAGCCAGCCTGCAGAGCCGGTGTACCATGTCCAGCCAGCTCTGCCTGCATGCTCACCGGAATAAACATCAGCCGCAAGCACATAGGGTTCAGCAAGATATTTATCCGCGTCGTTTTTGCTGAGGCAATGGTTCATCGGCAGTATTTTGGAAAAAATATTTGCGGCTTTTTCGTTTTCGCCAAGCTCTAATAATGCCATAATGAACCATATGGCGCCGTGAGTATATTGCCCGCCGTTTTCGCGTACGCCTTTGGGATAGCTTTGTATGTAACCCGCTCTGGGCTTATGGTTTTTCAGCGGCGGGTCAAGGAGCTTGATTATATCGTTTTTTTGGTCAAACAGCATATCATATGCACAAAGAACTGCCTGTCTTGCCCTGTTTTTATCCGCTGCGCCCGACAGCACAGCCCAGCTTTGTACTATAAGGTCTATTCTGCATTCCTCGTCACCTTCGGTTCCCAGAATACTTCCGTCGTCAAAAAATGCTCGCCTGTACCATTTGCCGTCCCAAGCATGTTCTTCTATTGAAGATATCAGCTGCTTTACGGTGGACAGATATAGTTCGTAAGGCTCGCCGATCGTTTTGCAAACATTAGAAAACAGTTTGAGCACATGGATATAGAAAAAGCTGAGCCATACGCTTTCGCCCTTTCCGCCGTTTCCGACCTCGTTCATTCCGTCGTTCCAGTCGCCGCTGCCGATAAGACAAAGTCCGTGAGCTCCGAAGCGTTTTGCGCGCTCTATCGCTCTTTTGCAATGCTCAAAAACGCTTGCTTTTTCTATGCTTGTATCCGGCGTAAAGTATCTGTCGCTTTCATCGCTGCTCAGCTCTTCTCCCACCAAGAATTCCGTTTTTTCAAGAAGTATGGAATGATCTCCGGTCTGTTTTATATACTCCGATACCGCCCATGGCAGGAAAAGGAGGTCATCGCTTATCCTTGTCCTCACTCCGTTTCTGGGTTCATGCCACCAATGCTGAACGTCTCCCTGAGTGAACTGATGCTTGCAGCATCTCAGTATCTGATCTTTGGCGATGCTTCTGTCATAAGGCAAAAGCGCAATAGCATCCTGCAGCTGATCGCGAAAACCGTATGCGCCGCCGGCTTGGAAATATCCAGCTCTTGCAAGTATTCTTGAAGCATATACCTGATAGGGAAGCCAGATATTTGCAAATATATCAAGCGCGGGATCGCCTGTTGATATGTTTGCTTTCAGAAGCCTTTTTTGCCAAATGTTTACCGCATTTGCATAAGCTGTGTCTGCATTAAAATCGCAGATCAGCTTCAAGGCATCTTCCATCGATTTGGCTGCTCCCAAAAGAACAATGACTCTGGTTTTGGAATTAGCTTCAAGCTCAAGCCTGCTCAATTGCGCAAAGCAGGCTTCGCCGAAATTACACGTGTTTGAAAGACGAATATTTTTGAGTGCGTCGGGAGAATGCACTCCGCCGCTGCCCCAAAACTCGTTTTTGTCGCAGGTATAACTGTGCTTGCCGGATGATCTGATCTTGCTGAAAACAATATTGCCGGGGTTCTTTGAGCTTATGGCAAACAGCGCTGAGTTTTTGGTGAAGGTGTGCACGCAGTTTGCGCTTGAATCATCGCTGCCAAGGCAAAGCGCGGCATATGAGCAAAAGCTTATATGCCTTTTGCTCAGGGACGGGTTTTCAATGTCGACAACTGCAGCTTTTATGGGATTATCTTTATCCACAAAAACCTTTGCTGTGATCAAAAGCCCGATGCCGCTTGCGGTAAATATGCTTGCTCCAGGCATGTGCTCCACCTGCCGACGTATATTTTTTCCGCTCGTGGGCGAAATAATGTCTCCGTTTTCGTCATCGCGAATATAAATGCACTCCTGAGGGGTATCCGATGCTGCGTCGTTTTCAAAGGGTGTGATCTTAAACTCTCTGCTGTTTTCATAGTAGGTATAGCCGCCGCCGTTTTGAGTGATCACCGTGCCGAAATTTTTATTTGCGATCACGTTTGAATATACCGATCTGGGGCGGTCATCGTCTGAAAGGCGCATAAAGAAACTGCCCTTGTCGGTAAAACCGCCATAGCCGAAGTTCTTGACTATAGCGCTGGCGGGAAGGGGAGGGTCAAAGCGGTCGGGTATTTTATGAGTTTTCAGTGCGGATACTCTTGGCTCTTTTCTGCAAAGGCTCTCGACCTGCTCTGAAAGAGGAACTCCCTCATACAGCGCAATATTTGCCCGCGCAATGAGCGCATCGATCAAATTTTTATTAAGATCGCTTTCGTTTACCGAATAAACGCTGCCGACCTTTTTGTTTTTCATCAGTATGCCCGTACACCTGATTATGTCCTCAATGCCTCTTGATACGCTGTTTATATAGTTTGCACCCTGTCTGTTTATAAAGAGCACATCAAATCTAACCCCGCAATAGGATAAATATTCATGAGCACTGAGTACGTCGTAAACAAGCTGCAAACCGGAGAGAGTATCTATAAATGCAATGAGCACGGGGAGATCGCCCGAGATGCCGAATCTGAACAATATATCCGAAGGAATATCCAAGGCATATTCCGTGCGTTTGCCAAGACCCAAAAGCAATGCAGTCAGCTTACCGTAGGTTTTAAGAGTACCTTGGGTCAGATGAAACATTTCGTTCGTAAGTTTTGCGTGAGCGTTGGCAAGCTGCGTGCTTTTTGTAAATTCGCTTTCATAGCCAAAACGGTTGATAAGCTTTTCACATTCATCCCTGCTGCCGGTTCCTATGATAAAGTTTACCTTTTCGGTTTGTGCGGGTGCTATGCTGACTGTTTTGGATATAAGGCAGTACGGTGTGATCGGGCTTGATGGCTCCTCCCTGGATGCTGAATATATCTGCGGGGAGGAAGCCTGATCGTAAAGCTCGCTTTTAGATGCGCTCATTTTTATTAGCTCTCCGCCTGCTGAGCCAAAGAACATATGAATCTTTTCACCGCTTTGCTTTGTGCGGGTGATCACTACTGCGTCCATATACGCATATGCGGAAATGAACAGATCGGAAAATGCGGGATGGGAAAGGCTTTCCTTTCTTTCAAGCAGCAAAGGCTTAAAGCCCATCGAAACATCGACGTTTTTTTCTGAAGCTCCAAATGCCTTTACTAACACGGTAGCAATAAGCCCTTCCTCAGTCGGAGTCAGTGTGACCGAAGCTGAAATGAGCCCGGACCTTTGGGTATAGACCGCTTTTTCCGGAAAAACCTCAATATCTCCGTATTTTAGGGGATAAAGCTCGGTATCACCTGATCTTATCCGGATGTGAAGTCCGTTGTCTGAGTCTGATCTTGAAGCATAGAGCAAAAGCTCGTCCATCGCAGCTTCAGTTTTGCTGCTTGTTATAAGCATCGACACTTTACCGCTGCAAACAGCGTGAGCGTCCGCATTGATCTTTGGCAGCTTTCGGCTCAGGGGAGCCTCATGCTTACGGTCGTTATTTGCTTTATATTGGGTCATCCTTGTCCTGTTCGGGATAGTTCGCGGCATCCTCTCATCCAGAAGGAGCGAATACGCCCTGATTATGGGTATCCTTGCAAACCGCTCCCTTTGCCTGTCACCGATCATTCGCTGTATCTGAATAAGTCCCATCGCCTGATGATGCGCCATATGCATTTGGACCTTTTTAGGTCGATGGGTCGCGTTGTCAAATTGGAGCGCTTCAAAAAAGCCGTGCTCGTCCAGCATGCCCATATCGGCATATTTTTTAAGCACTCTCATTGAGTCCCTGTCATATGGAAGCGCGAGCATAGCCGCATAAGGAGCATATACATGAAGAGGATCTCTTCGCCCGTCCATGGAAAGCTCTTTTATGCCGAAAGCCTTGTATTGATAGTTCATGTTCTGATCAAAGGCATAATGACCCGATTCCGATATGCCCCAGATGCCAAGGCAGGAATGATTTTTCTGAGTGTATACACAGGTTTTTATGGAAGCTCCGATGAGACTATGAGAATTAAACGTCAAAAACAGCGAAGGCATCAGATATTCAAACATGGTCCCGCTGAAGGATATGAGCGCGTTTTTCGGCTTTAACTGCGATATAGGTCTTCCAATGTACATATATGTATCGACAGGAAGATCACCCTTTGCGATGGCGATATAATATGTAAGCTGTGCTTCGCTTGCAAGCAGGTCATATTGAGCGCCTGTGTAGTTTTCGTTCAATGCGTCATAGCCGATATATAACAGCTTCTTCTCGGGATCGTACAGCTTTGTGAAATCGCAGGAAAAGACAAGGCTTTCAAGATTAAAGGAAAGATCGAGGTATTCCTGCCTGCTGCCAAGCTCTCTGAGCGTCTGGGCACAGCTGAGCGCACAGGCACAGAAATTGCCGCTGTCAACGGTTGACACAAAAGCCGGATGCAAAGCTTCCAATGTGGTCGTGGAATACCAGTTGTACAGATGCCCATGCCATTTGGGAAGGCGGCTTATGGTTTGATATGCTTTGGAAACGAGGTCAAAGAACTCGTATTCGTCTATAAACCCAAGGTCTAAAGCGCTCACATGAGCGGCAAGAGTAAAGCCTATGTTGGTGGGCGAAGTCCTCATTACCGCGCCGAGATACGGTTCCTTCTGCACATTATCGGGCGCGATGAAATTGTGCTTTTCATCGGCATACTCGGTAAACCATGAATATGTCCGCTTTGCGACGTCGTAAAGAAAGTTTTTGTCATCTGAAATATATTTTTCGTCTTCTTTTACCTTCAAGCCCAAATACTGCCATACAAAGCGTCCGCTCAAGAACAGAAGTATCATTGGTATACCAACAGGTAAGCTTTTAGGTACGAAAAAACCTATAAGGAGTATAACAAGCGATATAACATAATTGGGTATAAGCTGTCTGTCGATGCTCGGATTGCGGCTTTTTTCAGCATCCGCCGCAGTAGTCCAGTCAAGCAGACCTTTTTTTGATATGAACACCCTGTAAAGTGTAATTGTTATAGCCGAAAAAGATACCCATGCTTCCTTTGGGAGAAGCGCCGCACCGATATATGACCAATCCCTTGGAAGGATAATGATGTAGGCGATCATGACCGCAAGCGCAAAATACCATCTGCCAAACAGCAGAAGCACGAGGCTTATATAAAGCACCGCAACGGGCAGCCATGCGCGCCTGAGGTTATCGCCGATCTTCCATTTATCGAGCGCGGAAAGGTCTTTGCCAAGATGCCCGAAAAGATAGGGGATCAGCTGGAAATCACCCCTGATCCACCGATGCTGGCGCTTGAAATAGCTTTCGGGAGTGCCGGGCTGGGAATCGTAAAAGCGGATATCGCTGGCAAAAGCGCATTTGGCAAAAAGACCTTCAAGCAGATCGTGGCTGAGCACAGTGTTTTCGGGAATTTTGCCGTTAAGAGCCAGATGGAACCTTTCAACATCGTATATACCCTTGCCGCAGTAAATACCTTCTCCGGCAAGATCCTGATAAAGCTCACTGCTTATGCCTATATAAGACCATAGCCTTGATATGCCGCCAAGCATCAGCTGTATTTTTGTCTTTGCGTTTTTTAGATCGGTGAGTATCCTCGGGGCAATGATCGCATATTTGTGATTGAGCGGATGGGATATTATACCGATAAGCTCCTGAATGCTCCCGGGGTAGGGCATGGTATCCGCATCAAGGGTAATGACGTATTTGGTCGTTCCTATATCATTATTATCAAATACGCAAAGCGCAAGGTCTTTGTTTTTGCCAAGAAGTATATCGTTCAGGTCGCAGAGCGCACCTCGTTTTCTCTCCCAGCCGATATATGAATCGCCGGTTTTTGTCCTTTTTCTGTGGAACACATTGAAAGCATTGGTTCTGTAAATACTGTTGAGCCTTTGTATACATTCGTATTCATACTGCAGAAGCTCTTCATCGCCATCCACGATCTCGCTATTTGCCTCACCGAAATCGAGCAAAAGAGCAAAGCGCAGATTCCGATCGTAATTTGATATATAGAGATCTTCCAGCCTCTGCGTCTGGGTAAGTACGTCATCGTGTGAGCGGATAAGGGCTGTGATGACCACAAGCGTCTTTTTGCTTTCGGGGATACCCGATGAATAATCATAGCGAAGCAGGCGTTTGGGTTTTATAAACGCCGTAAAGGCCCTTGTTATCACATAAATGGAAAGCGCCCATACTATCTGCAGCAAAGTAAGTGCAAGGTAAAACTTTTGTGTGAGCACTATTATTATGCTTGAAGCAACGCTCACTAAAGCCGTCAAAAACATATAGAGGAATATCATATTAGG
>SVHB01000009.1 GCA_015056005.1 Clostridiales bacterium | reverse complement strand
ATCACCAGAGGTACAGGCAGAGCCCATATCGTAAGAGCGGCTCTTGAGAGCATCGCACTCCAGTCCTATGACGTCATCAGCGCCATGCAGCGCGACAGCGGCATAAGCCTTGAACAGCTCAGGGTCGACGGCGGCGCAAGCAAGAACGGCTTCCTCATGCAGTTCCAGTCCGATATCCTCGGCATCCCGGTAAGGCGTCCCAAGGTGGTTGAGACCACCGCTCTTGGCGCGGCTATGTTTGCCGGTCTTGCAGTTGGCTATTGGAACGAAAACGAGCTCAAGGATGTCTGGCAGGAGGGCGGCAGCTTCAATCCCAATGCAGATCCCGAAACTGTCAAAAAGACCGTCGAGAAATGGCATAAGGCCGTCCAGCGCTCCCTTGCTTGGGAAGAATAAAAGATCATATTTCCCGGGAAAACACATTGCGGTGCGATTATTCGCGCCGCTTTTTTTATCTGCAAATAATTCTATTAGTATATATTTATAAATTTGGCTAATAGTACATAAATTTCAAAAAAATGCAGCAAATAACATTGAAAAATATATCCAACGTTGTTATAATTTATCCTGTCGACGGAAAACTGACGTCAAAAACGCGTAAAAACAAGTTTTATTATCAGGAGATGGAAAAGAAAATGCAGGAAAATAACAACGGTGTAAAGGTTTTGATAGCCGATCAGTCGCAATATGTGCGTATGGCGCTCGAAAGATGTATCAACGAAAATAATTCTAATAGTTTATCTGTTGCCGGCAGCGCCAAGGACGGACTTGAAGCCATAGAGCTGATCCATAAGACACATCCCGATGTCGTAGTCCTTGATCTTGTATTGCAGAACGTGGACGGCTTTGGCGTTATGGAAGCGGTAAATACCATGGAAAAGTCCGAGCGCCCCGAAATACTTGTGCTTTCCGCTCTCTCGGGCGACAGCGTGATAGCAAGATCGATGTCTCTTGGCGCAAAGTATTATATGATAAAGCCGTTTGATGAGGAGGTAGTTGTCAAGCGCATAAAGGATATGCTGTCCATGAGCAAGAGCAGCGAATATCAGGCCGCTCCTTCCGCATCGGAAATGAGCCGCGGCGTGGACGAAAAGATCGCGACCCTTTTTCTGACCATCGGCATCCCGGCGCATATCAAGGGCTATCAGTTCTTAAGAGAAGCGGTAAAGCTCGTCATTTCCTCTCCGGATGTCATAAACAGGATAACCAAGGAGCTCTACCCCACCATCGCAAGAAGGTTTGACACCACAGCATCAAAGGTCGAGCGCGCCATCCGCCATGCCATCGAGGTCGCATGGAACCGCGGCAGGATAGAGCAGGTCAACCGCATCTTCGGTCACTGTGTTTATACTCCCAACGATAAACCCACCAACGGCGAGTTCATCGCCCTCATCGCCGATAAGCTCTCCTACGACAGAACCGCATAAGCAGGTGTATCAAGATAAAACGAACGATTCCTGATCATATTTCGGGAATCGTTTTTTATGATCGTGTTATGTATTTTTGAAAAACAATTGACATATGTCCGAATATAATATGGAGGGGTACTATGATTACAAAGGATACTGAATTGACGGAGCTTTTTGATACTGCCTGTAAGCTTGCAAACGACATCGTTTTATCGGGAGAAACTTTTAGGGTAAAGGATCTTTTCCGCGGTGTTGAGTGGGACAGGATACCAAAGGGTTTAAGATCCAAATTGGGTGCAATGTTTTTGGCATATGTAAACTCTGATGCAAAAGGTGTGTTCAATGCCGCAGGCAAGACTCCTCTTAACCAGCAGATATACCAAAAGGTATAAGGCAGCGATACACAAAAAGGCATGACCGATCGTCATGCCTTTTTTAGTTGCAATTATTCATCCTGCAGCGATTCCCAGAGCTCGTAAAGCTCGTCGCGGCGCTTTTGCTCTTTGTTGTAATCAACGGCGCATTTTGCCGCAAGCTCGCTGTCCTTGTAGGTCTCGGGGTCGCCCATGAGCGCTTCAAGGCGCGAAATCTCTTCTTCGCAGGCGGCAATATCCTTTTCGCATTTCTGGATGGCTGCCCGCCTTTGCTGGCGCTGTTCCTTTGCCTCGCGCTCCCTGCGCTTTTCGTCGCGTATGGCGGTCTTGGTGCGAACAGGACCAAGATCCTCGGGCGGCTGCTCCTCCTTGCGCTTTGCGGAAATATAATCGTCGTAATCGCCAAGATACTCGCGCATCCCATCCGGGCTCATTTCGTATACCTTGTTTGCGATCCTGTTTATGAAGAATCGGTCATGGGATACAAAAAAGATCGTGCCGGTAAAATCGGCAAGCGCGCTTTCAAGCACCTCTCTGCTGTCCATATCAAGGTGGTTGGTCGGTTCGTCGAGGATAAGGAAATTATCGCCCCGAAGCATGAGCTTTGTAAACATTACCCTTGCCCTCTCGCCGCCGGAAAGCGTGCTGATGGTTCTGAAAACATCGTCGCCGCTTAAAAGAAATGCGCCAAGGCAGGAACGCACCTGTGTCTGGCTCATTCTCGGGAATTCGTCCCAGATTTCGTCGATGATCTGCTTTTTTGGCGTAAGCGATGTCTGCTGCTGATCGTAATAGCCGGTATCAAGGTTTGCACCGTATATTATTTCGCCGTCGTCCGAAGTTTCAAGCCCAAGAATTATGCGCAGAAGGGTGGTCTTGCCGATACCGTTGGGTCCGATGAGCGCTATCCTGTCGCCGGCGCGTATGTGCATTCCTACGTTTTCAAAAAGCTTTCTTTCACCAAAGGATTTTTTGAGTCCTTCGGCTATCAGAACATCGTTGCCCGTCCTTCGCCTCGCCTGAAAGGTGAACTCTATCTGCGATTCATCCCTCGGCTTTTCAACCAGCTCCATTTTCTCCAGCACATGCTCTCTGGTCTTCGCTTTGTGGATGCTCCATTCCTGATTGTATCGCCTGTATCGCTCGATAATGGCCTTCTGCCTTGCGATCTCCTTTTGCTGCTGGGTGTATTCCTTCATCCTGCGCTCGTATACTTCGTTTCTAAGCGCAAGATATCTCGTATAATTTCCCTCGTACTGCTCAGAGCGTCCCATCGATATCTCAACTATGGAATCGCAGATGGTATCAAGGAAGTATCTGTCATGGGAAATGAGTATCATGCTGCCTTTGAAGGATGCAAGATAATCCTCGAGCCAGCCTATTGCTTCAAGATCGAGATGGTTGGTGGGCTCATCCAGAAGCAGAAGATCGGGCTTTTGAAGCAGGAGCTTGGCAAGCTTTACTCTTGTCCTCTCACCGCCTGAGAGCAGGTTGATGTTCTTGTCGTAAAGCTCCTTTGGCAGCGAAAGACCGTTCAATACGCCAAGTATCGCGCTTTTATAGCCGTAACCGCCGCCCTGCTCAAACTCGTCCATCAGCCTTGTATAATCGTTGGTCAGCTTTCTGTAAGCATATGGGTCGCCGTCGTGCATCTTGCCCATATCCTCTTCCATCTGCCTTAAACGCTGCTCGATCTTAAATACATGCTCAAAGCAAAGCTCCATTTCCTCCATGACAGTTCTGTCGCTGGTAAAATCGTCGAGCTGCGCGTGATAGCCTATCTTCATATCGGGCTTCATTGCGATGTTGCCGCCGTCATAAGGCTCAAGATCGGCGATAATGCGCATAAGCGTCGTTTTTCCCGAACCGTTCACGCCGACCATGCCCAGCTTTTGCCCGTCTTTCAGCTGAATATTTATATCTTTTAATACGTCGTCAACACCGAATGATTTGGTGAGATTGCTGACAGTAAGTATGATCATATCAAAGCTTCATTCCATATCGCGAAATACGCATAAATTTACAAAATATATTATACCATCAATATATGCCTTGCGTCAAATCGTTGACGGAAATGAGCGAATGTTGTAAAATGATAAAAACAGACCAAAGTATTATTTGAGGGCGTGAAAGCATGGTAAAGGGAGATAAAAGAAAAGCTCAGATACTCGAAAAAGCGCGCGACCTGTATATGCAAAAGGGAATATCCGATCTCTCTCTCAAAGAAGTTCTGGATGCCCTTGATATATCCAAAGGCTGCTTTTACCACTATTTTGTGAGCAAGACCGATGTTTTTGCTCAGGCAATGGCTCAAATGGCGGAAGGATATGCGGTAAACGGCAGGGATGAAGCGGAAAAATGCCCGACCGCTATCGAAAAGCTCAACACCGTTTTTGATAAAAGTGGCGTATTTTCGTCCTGCGCGCCCTTTGTGCAGCTTTTAACCAGATCAATACGCTGCGACGACATGTGGCTGAAGGCATATATGGAAGATGCGATGCTGAGAGCCTTTTCCGACGATATCTCAAGGATACTTGCTTTGGGCGTGCAGGATCAGGAGTTTTATACGGCATATCCTTTGGAGCTTGCCGATATGATCGTAAGGCTGCTTTTTGATATGCTGGAGACTTTGAGCAGATATCTGCTCTCATGCGATATGGAACCGAACCTCGGCTTCATCATGAGCAAGATCGTTTTCGTGCGCAGCATCGTGGAAAAACAGCTCGAAGCGCCCTTTGGCAGCATAACTCTCATCAGCGCTGCCGAGCTTTGCCGCGCCTGCCAAAAGGTATGGAACGATGAGATCATAAAAATAGTGGATTCGGAGGAAAAATAAATGGAAGATGCAATGCTGCTACAGATATTATCTTTGATCCTTCTTGCCGCGGTGTGCGCTTTGCTTATTGCGCTGCTGCTTATCATAAACGGTAAAAACAAGACCGCTTCCAAAGAAAACGAAAAGCTTATTGAAAAGGTGCGCCTTCTGATATCGGAGAACACCGCCCTTGATGAAGCAAGGATAGAGCGCCTGAGAAGCGCAAACGACCAAAGCTTATCTCAGCTTAGGCTGACCCTTGATACAAGGCTCAATGCCAACGATACAAAGCTTGAGCAAATGCGCCGTACCATCGATGATAAGCTTCTGACCATACAGAACGATAACCAGAAAAAGCTCGACGAGATGCGCGGTACGGTGGATGCGCGCCTAACCGGTACCGGGCAGCAGCTAAGCACAACCCTCGATACAAGGCTCAACGCCAACGACGAAAAGATCGAGCAGATGCGCCGTACCATCGACGAAAAGCTTCTGACCATACAAAACGATAACCAGAAAAAGCTTGACGAGATAAGAGGCGTGGTAGACGAAAGGCTGACTGTTACCTTGAACCGCCGCCTTGGCGAGAGCTTTTCCATCGTAAACGAAAGGCTGGAAGCAGTATATAAAGGCCTTGGCGAAATGCAGAGTCTTGCATCGGGCGTGGGCGACCTCAAAAATGTGCTGACCAACGTGAAGGTCAGAGGTACATGGGGTGAGATACAGCTGGATAACCTTCTGTCACAGACTCTGAGTCCCTCCCAGTATCAAAGAAATGTAAAAATTGACCCCAAAAGGGACGAGCGCGTGGATTTTGCCGTGCTCCTGCCGGGGCAGGGGAACAGCGATACCCCTGTATATCTGCCCATTGACTCCAAATGCCCGATCGAGGACTACCAGCGCATAATCACCGCAAGTCAGGCAGGCGATATAAAGGAGATCGAGCTTGCTTCATCAGCACTTGAAAACGCCATCAAAAAGCAGGCAGAGTCGATCAGCAAAAAATATGTCATCCCGCCCTACAGCACCGATTTTGCCGTTATGTACCTGCCCATCGAGGGCCTCTACGCCGAAGCGCTTCGCCGTGACGGGCTTTGCGAAACTCTGCAGAGCAAATGGCGCATAGTGCTGGCGGGTCCCACCACCATCACGGCGCTCTTAAACAGCCTGCAGGTGGGCTTCAAAACACTCGCCATAGAAAAACGCTCGGGCGAGATCTGGCAGCTTTTGGGCGCAGTAAAGACCGAGTTCGGCAAGTTCGCTCTCGTCCTTGATAAGACCCATAAGCTCATCCAGCAGGCGTCAAATTCCATCGAATCCGCAGGCGTACGCACCAGAGCCATCGAGCGAAAGCTTAGAAGCGTCGAAGAGATCGACCAAGATCAGGCGCAGAACCTTCTGGGCTCGGATGATTTTGAGATATAAAAAAAAGAGAACCTTGCATAACTGCAAGGTTCTTTTTAGCTTATTTGCCGTTTACTACCTTTTGAGCAACCGAGTTATCGATGACCTTGCTGTATTCGGGCCTGCCGGTAAGCTCGCCTGCCTGTTCCATTATGAAGAAGCCTGTTATAGCTCTCCTCGGTCATAATGGGGTCGTAGGACCATGCATCGATGGAGCGATATCTGCCTACTACCGATGCTGCGGTGTTGAGCGCGGTGTCGGGGAAGGAGGGCAGTATAGCCTCTGCAACTTCCATGTCGCTGTGAGTTGCTACCCACTGCTGTGCATCATAGATTACTTCCATAAACCTCTCCACCAAATCTGCATTCGTATTGAGGAAGCTCTTGGTCACCTGAAAACAGGTGTAGGGGACGTTTCCGCCCTCTGCGCCTACCGATGCTACTATGTGCCCCAAGCCCAGAGCCTCGACCTCGGTTGCGGTGGGTTCAAAAAGGGTAACATAATCGCCCAGACCTCCCAGGAACGCGCCGCCCATCATGGCAAACTGCACGCCCGTGTCTATCTCAAGATCGGTCTTAGGGTCTATACCCTTTGAGCGCAGCACGTATTCAAGCGTCATTTCCGGCACTCCGCCTTTTCTGCCGCCGATAACATACTTGCCCTTTAGGTCATCCCATGTAAAATCGGGATTTTCTTCTCTGGAGACGAGGAATGCGCCGTCCTTCTGAGTCAGCTGTCCTATGACTACAGGTTGATCAGCTCTTCCTTCAAGGGCAACGTATACCGTAGCCTCAGGGCCCATAAAGGCGATGTCGGTGCTTTCCGATAAAAGCGCAGCCATTGCCTTATCCGCGCCGCCCGCGTTGGTGAGCTCGATCTCGATGCCCGCCTCCTCAAACATACCGAGGTTTATCGCGGCATAAAGCGGCGCATAGAAGATGCTGTGCGTGACCTCGGATAAGCGAACCTTGGTAAGAGTTCCGCTTTCCTTTTGGCAGCCCGTGAGCACGAGCGAGCAGCACAAAAGAAGACTGAGCATAAGTAAGATAATTCTTTTCAAACTAAAACCCCCTTACGGTTTTGATACACTGCATCATATTCCGTAAAGGGGTGTTTTGTGATATTAAGCTTTATCGCCCGTCCTGATCCTGACGCGGCTGATCTTGCCGCTGGTGGTCTTGGGCAAAGCCTTCACATATTCGACCACTCTGGGGTATTTGTAGGGCGCGGTCATCTTCTTTACGTAGTTCTGTATCTCTTTGGTGAGCTCAGGTGATTCCTCATAGCCCTTTGCAAGCACTATGGTGGCCTTTACGACCTGACCGCGGATCGGGTCGGGCGCGCCGGTTATTGCGCATTCGAGCACCGCGGGATGGGTCAGAAGCACGCTTTCGATCTCGAAGGGGCCGATGCGGTAACCGCTGCATTTGATCATATCATCGTTTCTGCCAACGAACCAGAAATAGCCCTTTTCATCCACCCAAGCCATATCGCCGGTGTGATAGGTCCCGTCGGGGTAGCAGGAAATGATGTTACCTTCATCGTAATATCCCCTCAAAAGACCGGGAGGACAGAATTTATCGAGGTTCCTTATGACCAGCTCGCCCTCCTGACCGATGGGGCAGGGCTCGCCGTTTGCATCTATAACGGCGATATCATAAAGGGGAGCGGGCTTGCCCATTGAGCCGGGCTGGGGTTTGAAGAAATCAAAGGTACCGCAAAGCACAGTGGATTCGGTCTGACCGTAGCCTTCGCATATCTCAAGACCCGTGATCGCGGTGAATTCCTTGTGGATCTCAGGGGAGAGCGGCTCGCCTGCGGTCGAGCAATGGGCAACGGATTCAAAATCCTGCTTCGTTACCCCTTCCTTCATAAGGAAACGATAAATGGTGGGCGGCACGCAGAATGTCTTGGGCCTCTCTTCGCGTATTACCTGTATCATCTGCTTTGCGTTGAAATGGTTGAATTCATAGCCGAGTATGGCGCTGCCGCAGATCCACTGCCCGTAAAGGCAGCCCCAGCCGAACTTCGCCCAGCCGCTGTCGGATGCGGTGTAGTGAAGCTCGCCGTCCTGGCACTGATGCCAGAACTTTGCGGTAGTCACCTGACCCAAGGGATAGGTGTAGGAATGTGCTACCATCTTGGGCATGCCGGTGGTGCCGCTGGTGAAATACAGCAGCATGATATCGTCGTTAGTTGTGTCCGCTCTTTCAAAAACATCGCTTGCAGCGTCTATTTCTGCGTCAAGGTCAAGGAAGCCTTCCCTTTTGCCGCCCGCCGCTACAGCCACGGTCTTAAGAGTGGGGCATTGGGGCATTGCGCCGCGTATCTGCTCTACCGCATAATCATCGTCTGCACAAAGCATGAGCTTTACGCCCGCGCTGTTTACCCTGTATGCGATATCCTTGGTGGTCATCTGTATGGAAGTGGGAATGAGTATCGCGCCCAGCCTGTGCATTGCCACCGCGCACACCCAGTACTCCCATCTTCTGCCCAGCATGAACATGCATTTGTCGCCCTTTTTGATGCCGCATTTCACAAGAAAGTTAGCGGCCTTTTTGCTGAGCTTTGAAATATCGGCAAATGTGAACTCTCTGCGCTCGCCGACCTCGTTTCTCCATATCAGCGCCAGCTTGTCCTCGTCCCAGTTTGCCCACTTATCCACTACATCGTTTGCAAAATTGAAGTTTTCGGGTACATTTATGGTATAATTTGCCCTCAGATCTTCATAAGAAGAAAATCTGGTCTTTTTAAGGATTCCCGGAAGCATTATATCACCTCAAAACAAATAAAAAAACCTCGCCCCAAGCATAGGGCGAGGTACCGCGTTACCACCTATATTCACAGCTGACCTGTGATCTTTACAAGCACGGATTAAATATAAAACATCGATGCTCTTCCCCTGTAACGTGAGGAACACGTTGGAGCCTACTTGCGTCCGCTTTCGGTCCAAGGCTCAAGGGCTACTTCGGCAGTGTTTCCGCAGGGCGCTTGCACCGTCCGCCCCTCTCTGTACCGGAAAAGATCCGCTTACTCCTCCCCATCACAGCCTGTGGAGATATGAATTAAAACAATTATAATGGCGTTTTTTCGGTTTGTCAACAGTTTTTTATCTGCGCCCCACCGGGAACTGGGTTATCCTGAGCGTGGTTTCGCCATAGGGGATAAGCTCGATATCAACGATATCGTCCTCATTCACCTTGGGCAGCACCGGGGGAACATCCGCGCTGTTCTGCTTTTCGTTCCAGTCTATCAGGGCCGCTTTGCACCTAAGCTTTACCGGGGACTGCTTTTTGAAAACATAATCCTGATTGGTCTTTATAAGCTCCATGGGCTCATCCAAAATGAGCGCATAGCCCCAATGATCGTCGGGCTTTACCTCGAATTCGTCAACGGGATAATTGCCCTTAATCTTCACCCATTTTTCCTTTATGGGCATTGCAAATACCAGCGCGCCTGCGGATACCGAAACGCTCTGACGGTAATGCTTGTTGACCCTGATATTCATGGGAAGGGTAAGATCGATCACCGTCTGTCCGCTCCACATGCGCTCGATAGTATGGTATTCACCGACCTTGGGAGAAACGCTTTCGCCGTCCAGAGTGAAAACGGCGCCTTCAGCCCAGGCGGGGATCCTCAGATCCAGGGCGAATTTTATGGGCTTTCTGGTCTTTACGATCAGCCTGATTTTTTCGTCGTAAGGATAATTACCCTCGACCTCTATCCTGACGGGTTCATTATCGATATGCCATGAAACGCTTGCGGGTGCATAGGACTGGCAGACCAGACCGCGCTTGCTTGCCATCCACAGCGATTGGGCATATTTGGGCAGTCCCTGATGGAGGTTCGCAGTGCAGCAGCCGTAATTCGGCTCTATGCCGAAGATATTGGAATCATCATTATTGTTGTACCAGGCTCTCTTTGCTATATCGCAGCGGATCTGGTTGGGCTGCTGCAGGTACTGGTGCAGCACGCACTTGGGATCCATGGGCGCGCCCAGCGCACCGAAAGCAAGGGTCTCGAGCCTGTCGCCGTATTTTGCTTCGCCCGTGAACTGCAGAAGGTTTTCAAACGAATACATCGCCTCGACCACCGCGCAGGTCTCAACGCCGGCGCTGGGTGATGCGCCGGATAGATGCTCATCGCCCGAGAAAATGCCGACAGCAAGCCCGTGATGCTCCATAAGCCTGTCAAAGCCTGCGTGCATAGCGTCAAGATCGCGGTTTGAAGAAAGCGCGTTATAAAAAAGCGCGGGATATTTGAGCGCCATTGCGTTGTTCACAACATGGGTATAGTGATAATTTGCGCGTGTGGGATCGGTGCTCTTTTTCAGATCCTCAAAGGGCAGCGATTTTTTGAGGTCGGTGGTGTAGGGGAATGCGGTAAAATTACCCGACCAGTTAAGGGTCTGCTCGCTGATCATTTTTGAAAGGAGCAGCAGGAATTTATACCCGGTCACGCTGTAGAGCCAGATGACAGTCACCAGCGCTTCGCCCGCTCTTGCCTTTGCCCAATCATAGAAAGGCTTTTCTTCAAGGTTCACATACATATAGTGATAGTATTTGAGCATGAAGGAAAGCACGCGCTTATCGCCCGTTGCGCTGTAATACTGCATAAGCGCCTTGCACATAACGGTTCTGGGCCACCAATCCTCGTTGCCGGAGGGACCGAAGAAGCCGTCCTCTCTCTGGGAACCCAGCGCATGCTCAACATACCTTATGCACCTTGTCATAAGCTCTTCGTCGTTTGTCATAAAGGCGAGAGGCAGCGCGCCGTCCAGCCAATAGGGACCTCTTTCCCAGCTTTCGCCCTCGCCGCCGAGCCATGCATTGTCGTCGGAAAGATCCGGGAAAACTTCATGTATATGGCCTGTAGTGCCGTCAACCATCAGCTGCATCCTGTCGCTAAGCCAGCCTTTGGGCATGATCGCACCTGTGGGCAGGGGAGCAAAGGGCGTTTCGCGCATGGGCTCACGTCCGAAGAATACGGTGTTTATCATAAAAGCTCACCTCTGAAAGAAAGCGATATTTTCCATTCTTTATTTATAGCATAATGCGCTTAATTTTACAAGACGCACATTTAAGTTTTGATGTGAATAAAATGCTGTATCGCCATACTTTGGGGGGATGCTGATGCCTGTACTTGATTATAAGAACATATCCATGAGATATCATACTTTGGACGGTGAGACTCTTGCCATAGACGGTTTTTCCCATTCTTTTGAAAAAGGCGAGTTTACCGCCATAGTGGGCCCGTCGGGCTGCGGAAAATCGACCATACTGTCCCTTGCCGCCGGGCTGATATTCCCTGACAGCGGGCAGGTGCTCTTGAACGGTGAAGAGGTAAAGGGGCCAAGCGCAAAGGTCGGCTACATGCTTCAGAGCGATCACCTTTTCCCATGGCTTACCATAGAAAAGAACGCCTGCGTGGGGCTGAAGGTAAGGCATCTGCTCAACCCTGACACCCTAAAAAACGTACGCGATCTGCTTGAAAGCTGCGGGCTTGCCGATTTCATGGATAAATATCCCTATCAGCTTTCGGGCGGCATGCGTCAGCGCGCTGCGCTTGTGCGAACCCTTGCGCTCGACCCGGATATCCTGCTTCTTGACGAACCGTTCTCCGCTCTGGATTTTCAGACGCGCCTGAACGTAAGTCAGGATGTACACCGCATCATCCGCGAAAAGGGCAAGACGGCTGTGCTTGTTACTCACGACATAACCGAGGCCATATCGATGGCAGACAGGGTCATTGTTCTGAGTAAAAGACCTGCACGCGTGCTTTTTGTGCACGATATCGAGCTTACGGGTTCGCCTATGGAGCGGCGCATGTCGGGCTTGATCAACCGATATTTCGACATGCTTTGGAGGGAGCTGAACATGGATGAATGAAGTTTCAAAAGCACAGGCGGAGTTCATGAAAAAACACCGCCGCAGGGGGTTTTTGGTAGCTGCGGTCAGGTGGGCGCTGCTCATAGCTCTGATCGCAGTATGGGAGATCGGTGCGCGCATTGGCTGGATAGACGCTTTTCTTCTGTCATCGCCCTCGCGCATGCTGGAAACAACTCTCGATCTTTATCGACAGGGCGTACTTTTTGAGCATATCTTCGTGACAGTGTTTGAAACGCTGGCGGGCTTCCTTTTGGGCGGCGTGATTGGCTTCGTCATAGCCGTGCTCCTTTGGTGGTTCGATTTTGCCCGCCGAGTGCTCGACATCTACATCGTTGTTTTGAACTCTCTGCCCAAGATCGCTCTGGGCCCCATTTTAATCGTTTGGATGGGAGCGGGTATACCCGCAATAATCGCAATGGCTGTTCTGATCAGTGTTGTTGTAACTCTGGTAACTGTCCTGAACGGTTTCCTTGAAGTTTCGCAGGAAAAAATATTCCTTATGCGCTCCTTTGGCGCCACCAAGTCCCAGATCTTTTCCATGGTGATTCTGCCCTCGGGCAAGCCCGCGATCCTCTCCGCCATAAAGCTCAATATCGGTCTTTCGTGGGTAGGCGTTATCGTGGGCGAATACCTCGTTTCCCGCGCAGGCCTTGGTTACCTCATCGTCTACGGAGGGCAGGTCTTCCAACTCGATCTGGTAATGGCTTCCACTGTCATCCTCTGTATCTGCGCCGTCGCCATGTATTTCATGACCGCGTGGCTTGAGCGGAGGGGATAGGGACGGGGGAGGTATGTTCGAGATGGCTGCGCCCTCTCGAGCTCTGGGCCCAAGGGTTTGCAACCCTTGGATCCCGCGGCATTGGGACTGTACAATTTCATACTGAAGCTTACGCGTTGCCCGTAAAGCATGGGCAACGCGTGATTGCTTTTATAGGAGGTTATGCGATAGAGATTGGGACAGCCAATCGCCCGTTTCTATTCATAGTAAGTGGCTGCTCTATAAAGGCTCCCTCCCCGAGGGAGCTGTCACCCGCAGGGTGACTGAGGGAGTCATAACAAGTAACCCAATCATGCGCGCAGCGCATACTTCACGTCCCGAAGGGACACTTAACTCTTCACGCGGCGCAAGCTGCGCTTAACTGCTCTCGTGTCCTGCACGACCGCCAAACCCTGCTTGACTCATACTGCCAAAACGGATTATAATATATGCATACAGTTCAACGGAAAAGAGTGATATTCATGGCAGTCAAGGTAGGCTACGACAGCGATTCAAGGCTCATCATCTCCGGGATAGAATGTGATTGCGGCAGTGAGCACAGCAGTCCCGATCAGGATATATATGTAGGCACGGGTCTTATCAAAAACCTTCCCGCTTACATAAAAAAGCGCGGCTTGGGCACTCATTGCGTGCTGGTTGCGGACAAGAACACCTACGAGGTCGCAGGCCGCGAGGTGGAAAAGACCCTGCGTGATGCCGGCTTTGATGTTATCCTTTGCAAGCTTATGCGCGAAAAGGATGTAGACCCGGACGAGACCAGCGTTGGCGAAGTTCTTCTGTCCATTCAGCCCGAAACCGAATTTCTGGTAGCTGTGGGCTCCGGCTCAATCACCGACACCTGCCGTGTCAACGCCGCAAGAACAAAAATGCCCTTTGTAAGCGTGGGCACCGCGCCTTCAATGGACGGCTATACCTCGGTCGTAGCGCCCCTTCTTCTCAGAGGCTTGAAGATTCACCGCAACGGTCCCTGCCCCGAGATCATCCTCTGCGATATCGACGTACTAAGGACTGCTCCCATGGAATTGGTAGCCGCCGGCGTCGGCGATGTTCTGGGCAAGTATATTGCCAAGGCGGATTGGCTCATCGGCAGCATCATAAACGACGAGGTATACTGCCCTGTTTGCGGCGAAATAGTTACCGATGCGGTAAACAAGCTTGTTGATAACGTTTCCGAAATCAAAACCAGGAGTGAAAAAGGCATAAAGATCCTTATCGAAGGACTTCTGCTCGCAGGCGTTACCATCATGATTGTCGGTCACACCAGAGCTGTTGCATCCGTTGAGCATAATGTTGCTCATTACTGGGATATGAAGGTTCTGGAGCAGGGCAGGAGAGCTCCCTCTCACGGCGCAAGCGTCGGCATCGGCACCCTTATGGTCTGGCCCCTGTTTGAACGCTTCGCGAAGGAAGACCTTTCAAAGCTCGACTTAAATAAGATCAAGGCAAACCGCATTACCCGTGAGGAGAGGATCGATTGGATGCACCGCACCTACGGCATCGAGGGCGGCGATACCATCATGAGTGAAAACGAAGGAGATTTCCTTACATGGGAAGAGCAGAAGCGCAGGATCAGGCGCGCTCAGGAGCGTTTCGAGGACATCAAGGCGGTCATCAACGATCTGCCGCCTTATGAGAAGATCGTTGCGGCGATGAAGGAACTCGGCGCTCCCATGGAAGCCAAGGATCTTGGTGTAAGCGACGAGATAAGGAACATGTCCATGCACTGCGCCAAGGATTACCGCACCCGCTACACTCTTTTCAAGACCTTGGATGAATGCGGTCTGCTTGACGAATACCTAAAAGATTATCCCATTGAAAAATAAAAAATGCGTTTGCGCGGGTAAAATACCCGCGCTTTTTCATATTTGTGCAAGAAAAGCTTGATTTTTCATCCAAAGGTGCATATACTTGATAGGTAAAACAAGTTTTTGGGAGTTTGCATGAAAACTATTGTACTTACAGGCGGCGGCACCGCAGGGCATGTAATGCCTCATCTGGCGCTCATTCCAAGGCTCATGTCAGATGGCTGGAATATCCACTACATCGGAACCGAAAACGGCATCGAGCGCAATATTATCGAAAAGATAGACGGAGTCGCCTATCACAGCGTAAAATCCGGCAAGCTGCGCCGCTATTTTGATATAAAGAATTTCACCGATCCTTTCCGCGTTATCGCAGGCTGCGGCGAAGCCTTCTCCCTCATGGGCAAACTAAAGCCCAATGTGGTCTTTTCCAAGGGCGGCTTTGTTTCCGTACCCGTAGCAGCAGCGGCGGGTCTTCGCGGCATCCCGCTTGTACTTCATGAATCCGACATGACCAGCGGGCTGTCCAATAAGCTCTCCATGCCTTTTGCAAAGGCTATCTGCACCACCTTCCCCGAAACCGCAAAGCAGCTTGGGCATAAGGCTGTGCCCTCGGGTACCCCCCTTCGTCCCGCGCTTTTTGAGGGCGACAGGCAAAGAGGGCTTAAAACCTTCGGTTTTTCCGGGAATAAACCCGTGCTGCTTGTGACCGGCGGCAGCCTGGGGGCGGTGAGCGTAAACACCGCTCTTAGAAAAGAGCTTCCCCTGCTGGGTGCTTTTGATATTCTCCACCTTTGCGGCAAGGGCAATACCGATGAAGAGCTTTTGGAGCGCGGCGGGTATGTGCAAAGAGAGTTTTTGCACGATGAGATGGCTGATGCTTATGCCATGGCGGATGTGATCCTTTCAAGGGCAGGTTCAAACACCATCTGCGAGATACTTGCAATGGCAAAGCCCAATGTACTGATTCCTTATCCCGCAACCGCTAGCAGAGGAGATCAGATAGACAACGCATCTTCCTTTGAGCGCAGAGGTTTTTCCAAGGTCCTTTTGCAGGAAAACATGACCCCGGGCTCTATCTCAAGGGATATTTTTGATGTGTATAACAGGCGCGGGCAGTATATCGACGCTATGAAGGCCGAGCCCCTTGCAAACGGCGTTGATATAGTGCTTGAACAGATATATAAATACGCAAAAAAGTAAATTTTTCTTATAATGCTTGCACTTTTGCTTTTTGTGTGATAATATATATAGGCTATGAGATTCACGGAGGTCGTTTTCGATGGGAGTTTTAAGAATAATCCTCACCGTAGTTATGTGTATTGTTTGCCTTGGTCTGATCGTGCTGGTTCTTCTTCAGCCCGGTAAGACTGCAGGTCTGTCCGGTGCCATCACCGGCGGTGCGGAGACTTTCTTTGGCAAGCAGAAGGCTAAGTCTATGGAAGGCAAGCTTGCTCTTTATACCAAAATCGGTATGGTCATCTTTGTAGTTCTGGCTATCATTCTGACCATTATCGCCAACCACATCTAATACCGAACAAGCTGCGGCAAGGGTTTTCCCTTGCCGTTTTTCTTTTATCATATTTGCTCCCATATCCGCATAGATTATACCATCAAAGCGTATGGGAGTAATTTTTATGGATAAACAGCCTCAGGAAAGAAGACTCAACGTAAGGCCGATAGTTGAGAACACTCAAACTGTAAAATTTGCATCTGACCAACCCGATCACAGGGAAGAGCTGATGGAGGCGATCAAAGCCTTCAGGCGCAGATCTCGCACAGCCGTCCACATACCCAAGCCCAAAAAAGAGCGTAAAAAGCGGGGATGGTTCAAAAAAAGCGAATATACGGGCAATAAAGAAAAGCATTTTTCTCTGTTTTCTTCAATGCAGGGGCAGATCGCGATCTGCTCTGCCATAGTGCTTGCCGCAATGGGCATAAAAGCGATAGACCTGCCTGCAGCGCAGATGACGAGCGCCATCGTAAAGGACGCGGTCACAATGGAAATGGAGATAGACGAACCCTTGGGCGGACTCACATTTGTGCAGAACATGTTCCCCGAAACCGTGGCAGTGCTTTGGCAGCAGAGTGCGACCGATGAGCTTCAATCTCCGGTAAACGGCACCGTCACCGGCAGATATTCGATCTCTTCGCCGGGTCTGTCAATAAAAGCTTCCGACCCAAAGGTATATGCCTGCTGGCAGGGCGAGGTCAAAAGCGTTGAAAAAGAGCAAACAGGTGATGTGACGGTCACGGTTTCCCACTCGGGAGGGCTTGAAACGGTCTACGCAAGGCTCTCCGCCGCCGCTGTAAAAGAGGGCGATCAGGTCGACAAGGGCGAGAGGATCGGCGACTGCTCGGGCGAAGGCGATTCTTTGGAAATGTTTTTGCAGGTGCGCTTATCGGGCGTTGTAGTCGATCCCACACCGTATTTTCAGTAAGGATTAATATGAAAGTATTCTCTGTCAGGGGCGTGGAAATTGTTCTGCGCCCCATAAGTATACTGTTTTTTGGCTGCGCCTTTTTCTTTTTTGACCAAAACAGGCTGATGCTGAGCTTTGTTTCGCTCTTTTGCCATGAACTGAGCCATGTGATCATGGCAAGGCTCATGGGGGTCAGGGTCGAGTCCATAGAGGTCATGCCCTACGGCGGCATGGCAAGGATGGACGAAAGCTTTGAACTTGACCCGTTAAGAGAGCTTATGATATCCTTGGCAGGTCCTATGTGCAACATATGGCTCATAGTAAACGCCCTTGCCGCAAACGAGCTCTGGCCTCAGGCCGAAGTCATGCTCAGAAGCTTTATCCGTTCAAATATGTATATAGCATTGATAAACCTTATACCCGCCCTTCCCCTCGACGGAGGCAGAGCCCTGCGCGCAGTATTGAGCTTTTTTATTAAAGCTCAGAAAGCCACAAGGATTGCGTCCGTTTTGGGTATGCTAACGGGAATAGGTCTGTTCTGGCTTGGAATAGCAAGCAGAAAATTCGGCAAAGCGAATCTGACGCTGCTGCTTACAGGTCTTGGTATATTCTTCGCATCGATAAGGGAATACAAAAGCGCTAAGCTCATCGGCGCAAAAAAACTGACAGCCCAAAGACCCAAGGTACGGGGCGTGAGCAAAATAAACCATATTGCGGTGAGCTTGAACGAACCTACCGCAAAGGTGCTTGCAAACCTTAAATACGGCGGCCTCTATGAGATAAGCGTGATCGATGAAGATCAGATCGAAAAGGGACGCATAAGCGGAAACCAGCTGTATCAGGCCGTGCTCAAAGGAGCGCGCACCATGTCTCAGACGCTTGCAAAATAGCGTATATCAAGGTATAATCTTTGTATCGAAGTTTTTCGGAGGAAAGATATAAAGCTATGAGAGCTGTGGTACAGAGGGTCACTTCTGCCGCCTGTGATATCGCAGACAGGCGCACAGGTGAAATCGGCAAAGGATATATGGTGCTTCTTTGCGTTATGGAGGGCGATACCCAAAAGGATATCGAGTACATGGTGCAAAAGCTTACGGGTCTTCGCGTTTTTGAGGACGAGCAGGGCAAGATGAACCTCTCGATCACCGATGTCGGCGGCTCTATGCTCATAATCTCCCAGTTCACCCTCGCGGGCGATGCAAGAAAGGGCAGAAGACCCAGCTTTATCGCGTCCGCCGCTCCCGACATCGGAAGCAAAATGTACGACGAGGTCTGCGATATCATTTCAAAGAGCGGCATCAACGTACAGAAGGGCGAATTCGGCGCGGATATGAAGATATCCCTTGTAAATGACGGCCCCGTGACCATATTGCTTGATTCAAGCAGATTGTTTTAATAAAGCTATGATAAATGTATTTACAGATATAGAAAAGTTCCAGCCCGAGCTCATGGATGTTGCAAGGCTTTTCCTGCCGGTAGCACAGGATATCGAAGCGAAGCATTCATCCGATATCAGCGGCGGCTGCTGGGTAGATAATGTCAGCGTCTTTGCAGACGGCAGGGAAAAAACGATAAAAAGAAGCGTCCAAGCTTATGAAGGGGAAGACGAGCTCACCTACATAAGGCTCAGAAAGCGAGCGTGCAAGCAGGCGCTGTATTATGCCTTGAAGGAAGCGACCGGCTATACCCCTCCGTGGGGCTCGCTTACAGGCATCCGCCCCACAAGGCTCGTCTATGAAGCCATGAACGACGGGCTTACATTGGATGAAGCCATAAGCTCTGTAATAGACAGGTTCGACGTAAGGGAGGATAACGCAAAGCTTTTAGGTCAGATCTGCAAAATGCAGGAGGGCATATATGATAACGGCAGCGAAGGCCTTGATGTGTATATCGGCATCCCCTTCTGCCTTACAAGGTGCACCTATTGCTCCTTTGCCGCAACCGACTTAAAGCACGGCAAAAAGCTCATTGCCCCGTATGTCGACGCGCTTGTAAAGGAGATCGAGACAGCAGCCCTGGATATGCGCAAAATGGGCAGGAAAATACGCTGCCTTTACATGGGCGGCGGTACTCCCACCTCTCTTTCGGCTGCTCAGCTTGAAAGGGTGCTCAAAACCGCAAGGGAAGGCTTTGAAATAGAGGGTGAGATTACCGTTGAAGCGGGCAGACCCGATACCATCGATTTGGACAAGCTCAATGTCATAAAGAATGCGGGCACTACAAGGATAAGCATAAACCCCCAGACCATGAACGATAAGACCCTTGAGCTCATCGGCAGAAAGCACAGCGCTCAGGATATCAGGGATGCGTTTTTAATGGCGCGCGATCTTGGCTTTGACAATATTAACGCCGATATCATCGCCGCGCTTCCGGGCGAGGACAAAAACGATCTTAAATATACTTTGGACGAGCTTATCAAAATACGTCCTGAAAGCCTTACTGTCCATACCCTTGCCATAAAGCGCTCCAGTGCCCTCCACAGCGAGGAATATAAGCAGACCGATCCCGATGAAGCACAGGAGATGGTGCTCATGGCAAGAAAAGCCGCGCTGGATAACGGCTATATGCCCTATTACCTCTACCGCCAGAAGTATATGGCGGGAAATTTGGAAAACGTGGGCTACAGCCTGCCCGGGTTCCAGTGCGTATATAATATCGATATCATGGAAGAGACCACGCCCATCCTTGCCTTCGGTGCCGGCGCCATATCAAAATGGACCTATGACCGTGCGCGCAGGATAGAGCGCGCTCCCAACCTAAAAAATATCGAGCTTTACACCGCAAGGATAGACGAGATGATAGAAAGAAAGCGTAAGTTGTATGAGTAAATTCATTATCCGCGAAATCGAAAACAAGGACTATGAAAGGGTGCTTGAGATATACGCTCCCTATGTCCGCCTGACCGCCATAACCTTTGAATATGATGTGCCCTCTTTGGAAGAGTATATAAAAAGGCTTGATGACATAAGGCAGGAGTTTCCCTGCCTTGTCTGCGAGGCAGACGGCGTTGTGGTAGGCTATGCCTATGCTCATAAGGCGTATGAGAAAGCTGCATTTGGCTGGGATGCGGAGGTCACTGTCTATACAGACCGTTCCATGACCAGAAAGGGTGTGGGCACGCTTTTATATAATGAGCTTATCGGCATACTCAAAAAGCAGAACATGGTAAAGGCGTATGCTCTCATCACCGGCGACAACATGAGAAGCAAGGCCTTCCATGAAAAATACGGCTTCGTGCTTGAAGGTACGCTCAAAAAATGCGGCTTTAAGCTGGGCAGATGGCACGATCTTGACTATTACACATTGGATATTGCCGATCAGTCCTATCCACCTCAGATGTTCATCCCATATCCCAAGCTCAAGACAATGAGGAAGATAAAATGAACGTAAGCGTAAAATACCTCTATCACAGCGGCTTTATGGTAAGTATCGATGATACCGTGCTCGTTTTTGATTATTGCGAGCATTCGGGCGCGGGCAGGATCGAAAGGGAAGACCTTGAAAAGTATAAATACAAATTCCTTTTCCTCTCCCATTCCCACCGCGATCATTATACTCAGGAAGCCTTTGAACTTCCTTTTAACGATATACTGATCTCCGACGATTTTCTGCCCTATGCTCCGGGAACAAGGGTCTCCCCCGGCATCGAGCTTTCAAGTGAAATAATAAAGCTCAACGTCTTTGGTTCCACCGATCTTGGAGTTTCCTTCCTTGTGAACGTCCATGGAGTAAATATCTTCCATGCAGGCGATTTCAATTTCTGGCACTGGGACGAGGAATCGGACGAAGCGTATGTCAAAGAAGCAAAGGCGCTTTTCGATAAAGTTTTAGAACCCATAAAAGCACATGCCGATAAGATCGATATCGCGTTTTTCCCGGTGGACAAGCGCCTTGGCAAAAACTGCGGGCGCGGCGCCGAGCTTTTCATCGAAAGTATCCGCCCAAAATATCTTATCCCCATGCATACGAGCGACGAAAGCGGCAGGACCGCGATTGACTTTGCGAAAAACGAGTTTATGAAAACCAAGGTCATGGCAATGACTAAGCGCGGTGAAGCGCTGGATATAAATATATAAAAAAGCAAAGGAGCAGCATCATGAAATTCACTATCAATCACTGCAACATAAACGTACAGGACATAGAGCGCTCCATAGAGTTTTACAAAAAAGCGTTCGGCTTAAAGGTGGCGGGCGATAGATGGGCGAAGGATGGATCATTCCGCATCGTTTACATGAACGACGACAATAATTTTTTCCGCATCGAGCTGACCTGGCTCAGGGATCATGCCGACCGTCCCTATGACCTCGGCGAAAACGAGAGCCACATCTGCTTTGTTGCCGATGATTACGACGCTGCCCATAAAATGCACGAAGAGATGGGCGTAATTTGCTTTGAAAACCATTCCATGGGTCTTTATTTTGTAGAAGATCCCGACGGCTATTGGCTTGAAGTCGTTCCCGTAAGGAAATAAAGGAAAAGCTGAAAGCGTTGGAGGTAGGCCTTAATGATCAAGCTTAAAAACATGTTCTTAGACGGTGCTTTGTTTCAGGCAAACAGCGTGCTTGAGATCAAAGGTGTTGCAGTAAATTCCAAGGCAGAAAGAAGCGTCGATATCGTTTTGTCGGGCAAGGTTTTTGTCGGGGCAAGTACGACCGCCGACAGCTGCGGAAGGTTTTCTGTCAAAATAAAAACCCCCTGCGCTTCTTTTGATGAATATGATCTGACGGTAAAATGCGGCGGCGAGGCAAAAACGGTAAAGAACATACTGTTCGGTGAGCTTTGGCTGGCGTCGGGACAATCCAATATGGAAATGCGCAATTTTGACCAGACCGACAAGCAAAAGCTTTTCGATCTTGTGCGCGATAAAAAGATCAGGATGTACCATGCGGTATATCACCATAGAAATAACGCAGGCGATTTTCCGTGGGAGCCCGACGAATATGCTCCCGGCTATTGGGTAAATTCCGACGATGACAAAAATCTGGAAGAAAATTCTGCCGTAGGGCTTAGGTTTGCAAATGATATTTATGATCACCTGAATGATGGGAATGATGTTCCCGTCGGCATTCTCGATGCGTCATGGGGCGGCACCTCCATGCGCTCATGGCTTCCCAAGGACGCAGTTGAAGGCGATGAGAAAATACTAAATATCCTCAAAAAGCTTTCTCAGTTCCCGAGCATTGATGATTGGAACAAAAAAGGCGAAGGAAATTACCAGCAGCTTTCGGCTCAGTACAACATCAAGATCGCACCTCTTGAAGGAGCAAAGGTCAGGGGTATCATCTGGTATCAGGGTGAGACCGATATAGGCGGCGAATTTGCAAACCGAGTGTATTCCGATTATTTAAGGTTCTACCATAAGGTATATGCCAAGAGATTTGCTGCGGATGAGGAAAATTTCTTCATGATATCCTCGCTGATCTATCCTGCATGGAAATACGGTGATTCGGGCGAATGCGGCGTAGGTTATGTGAACCGCGCGTTTGTTGAGACCGCCAAGGAAGCTCCCGATAAATTTATAGCCGTACCCAATTATGATCTGAAGTCCTCTTGGGCATATTATCTGGATAATCATCCCATCCATCCCACTCATAAATATCCGCTCGCAGATCGCATGGCTGATCTTGCGCTCAAAAACGTATACGGCAAAGCTGCAAAGGAAAAGCACCCCGCCTATATGGAAAGCTATGAAGTGTGCGGAAATAAGATAATGATCAAATTTGCCGAAGCTTTGGGCGGACTTGAGATAAAGGGCGAAAATGCAAGAGCGCTCTATGCTGCCGGCGAGGACGGAATATATCTGCCCGCAAGCGCAAGGGCGGATGGCGCTGTGCTGGAAATATGGTGCGATGAAATAAACGATATCAAACACGCAGCTTATTCCGTGCAGTCCATGGAGCCCTTCGGGAATATATGGGCAGGAGAATATCCCGTTCAGCCGTTTTTCACGGATAAAGAAAACGAGATTTTTATCCAGTCCCGCCCGTGGTACGATATGGAAAAGACCTCCTTCTGGGCATCGGGTGCTCATATCGAAGGTCACGAAAAGGACGTTTTCTATCGCCCCATATGGCTTGCGGATAAGGAAAGCAGTGTCTGCCGCGACGATGCATTCACCCTTGAAGGGTATTCTCTGAGAGTCGAAGGCGAAAACGAGCGTTTCGGCTGCTATGTAAGATCGTATTTATATAACGAGCTTGACCTTATGAATTTTGATAAGCTCAGCGTAAATATCTATGCTCTTGATCCCATGAAGGCAGCGCTGAGGCTCAAAACAAATGACGGCGATATCGTTATTCCGATTGAAGAAAAAGAAAAGCTCATCGGCGGCTGGCGTACCTTTGAAGCCGGGCTTTCGGGTATTAAAAAAGACGCATCGATCAGCGAAATGCATTTTGAATTTGAGCAGCAAGGCGGAGCATTCCGTTTTGTGAATATCGAAAAAGTAAGACTTTATAAGTAAGGATAAGGCTATATAAGTAAAAATAAACAGCCGCAGGGTGGGGGACAATCACCTTGCGGCTGTTTTATCGAAGCATCCAATGGGCATGGCAGGAGGAAAGGAGAAAAAGCGCCTGCACCATGAAATGCTCTATCTATGTATACGCATATGCGCTCTTGACTGTGTTTATATTAATTGACTATCTTGAACTGCATGTGAATAAAGGGTGCTTAAATTGTAAACAAAAAAAGGAGGCAATGCCTCCTTTTAATTTGGTCTCAGATCGCCAAGCGCGCCTCTGATATATAGTATATATTTGGCTGTGTCAAGGGGATGTACGCCCCTGTACTCTGTGGTTTTGCCAAGCTCCAGCGGGCAGGGCTCGTATTTGTGGAAGCGCATGGAAAGCACGCCCTTGCCCGATGTTGCCGATGCGACCCATACGGGAAAATCTACCGAGGTCGCAAGGGGTACAAAACCGGTTATGACCATTTTGCCCTCATCGTTTACACACGAATTTTCAAGCTGACCGCGCATTGCCAGCACCTGCCCTATAACGGCTGCGCTCTGGCTTTCTTCGCAGATCAGCTCAAAGGCCATTATGGGTTCGAGCAGCGTGGTTCCTATCCTCGTAAGTCCGTCCATCACAGCCATTGGCGTTGCCACGATAAAATCGAGCGGATGCGTATGGAATTGATGCGAGCTGCCGTCAACGAGCGTGATCTTCACGTCCGTTACCTCCCAGCCCAAGGGACCCTGCCTGAGCGCCGTGGGCAATCCCTGCTCAACATGGTTCTGATATCTGGGAAGGATAAGGTTATCGTTTACAACGCTTTCAAATACCACGCCCGCGCCGCGCTCAAGCGGCTCAAAATGCAGCTTCATGACCGCCCAGCAGGGCTTCGGCATCGTGTATGCCACAAAACCGTAACCCTCGGATATCGGCGTTTCTTTGTAAATGACTGTCGGCGGCTCAAAATCGACGGTTATGTTAAACCTTGTTTTCAAAAGCTCGTCTATAACTTCCAGCTGAATAAGACCTGTGATGTTTATGTATATCTGCCTTAGCTCTCTTTCCCATTCCAGCCCAAGCATCGGATCTTCGTCGGTAAGTTCGCTCAGCGCCTCAACTATCGCAGGTATCTGGCTGTCGTCTTTGGGAGCTATCCTGACCCGAAGCAGAGGCTTCGTGGGCTCCGTCTGCTCGGGTACGGCTGAAATATCGCCGTATATATCGCCAATTTTCGCGTTTGGCAGTCCGCACAGCACCGCGATATCGCCCGCGCCCGCGCTTTTTGCTTCGATCATCTGCGCTCCCATGGGCTTCATAAGCCTTGTGACCTTTTCCGATTCGCCCGTGCGGTTGTTGAATATCGCATCCCTGTTTTTGATGCTGCCCGCCCAGATGCGCACATGCGCAAGCCTTCCAAGCTGCTTGCTGTGCTCGATCTTGTATACCAGCGCGGAAAAATCGGAATTCTCGTCCGATCTGCTCTCAGGGAAATAATCGGTTACGGCATCCAGCAGCTCCCTTACGCCCACACCTTTGAGCGCGCTTCCGCAAAGCACGGGATAAGCCTGACGCGAAAGGGTGAGCCTTTTGAGCGTTGATTTAAGCTTGGATACCTCCGCCCCTCTGCCATCAAGGTATTTTTCCATCAGCTCTTCGTCCTTGTCGGCAAGCTGCTCCAAAAGCTCGTCCGGAGAAAGCGGATATACATCTGCGTCGCTGTATCGGTTAATGAGAACCATATCATATGCCAGCTTCTTTTTGAGCTGGTCCAAAGTTCGCTCAATATCCGCACCGATGCGGTCGGCTTTGTTTATAAATATCATAACCGGGATGCCGGCGCTTTGCATAGCTTTCCATAAAAGCTCGGTCCTTGGCTGAACGCCTTCGGCTGCGGATACAACGAGTATGGCGCAGTCCAGCACGCGCATTGCCCTTTCAACGTCCGCTGCAAAGTCGACATGACCGGGGGTGTCGATAAGGTTTATTTTAGAGTCGTTCCAAAGCATGCTCACGCAGGCTGCGCGCACCGATATCCCGCGCCGCCTTTCGATATCCATGGAATCCGAATGCGCCGTGCCCCTGTCAACGCTGCCGGCCTGCTTTATGCTGCCGCAAAGATAGAGCATCTGCTCTGTCAGCGTGGTCTTTCCTGCGTCAACATGAGCCAAAAGCGCTGTGCAGTATGATCTTTTTTTCGGATTGCTTTCCATAGAAAAAAGTCTCCTCGTGCTTAATAGTTGGGATTATAGCATAATAAACGCTTTTAGTCGATAAAAAACCGCCTATTTGGCAATATCGTATTCGTTTTTGTACGATAAGCCCAAAAATGCCCGATGAAAAACATCATCGGGCAGAAGATATAATCATCAGTTTGCCTTTTCCGCTGCTGCGATCAGCTTCTTTAAGTAATCAAGACCTTCCTGCAGCTTTTCATAAGTGGGCTTTTCGTTGGAGAAATCTTCGATGGAAAGCACGCCGTCGTAGCCGACTTCCACCAGAGCCTTGATAAGTGCATAGAGGTTAGCGCTTCCCTTGTCCAAAGGCTTCCAGCTCTGCGCATATTTGGTTGCGCCGAATTCATCCTCGCCTGCGGGGGTGTATGCGCCGTTTTTGATATGAACGTGAGCCAGATATTTGCCCAGCATATCAAAGCCCATCTTGTAGTTTTCAAAGCCTTCAAATACCATGTTGCCGGGATCGTAGATCAGACCGTAGTAATCGGGATCAAAGCCGTTCAGAACGTGCATCGCGGCGCTCGCGCTGGTGACAAGATTGCCGTGATGGGTCTCGATCATCATCTTTACGCCGTACTTTTTGAGCAAAGGCTCGTAGCTCTTAAGATTTGCGCGGAAGGTATCGAGCTGTTCCTTGTAGGATTTCTTGGGGTTGTAGCCCACCATGGGACCGCGGATGGATCTGCAGCCTATAGCTTTTGCGGCTGCAAGCACTTTTTCAAGCTGCTCAAGATCATTGCCAAGTGCTGCGGCAAGGTTGACGATCTCAATGCCCGCTTCGTCGCAGACCTTCTTTGCCCTGAGGCAGTCTTCCATTATGTTCTTGGTATCCAATGTGGCTTTGTTATCGGTCCAGTAACGGTATTCAAACTTCTTTTCCTCGGGCAGGTTTGCAAAATACGCTGCGGCGATACCGCCGGAGGTATCATCCACGCGCCATTCAATGGCGTCGCAGCCCATGGATTTGAGCAGAGCAGGGGCTTCTTCGATGGTATACTCGGGCAAGCATACAGTGTAGACAGCAAGTTTCATTTTGTTTATCTCCTTACTTTATTTTTATTGATCTGATTATGTGATACCCGGCCCCGCGGTTGACGGTGTCGGCTTCTCCGAAAAGCTCTTTCAAGAATTCCTTTGCAGAGGGCGCGCCCTGCTGTTTGCGGATAACGATATAAAACTCGCCGCCCGCGTTCAGCTTTTCGTATGCGGATCTGAAAAGATCGTACATCGCCTGTTTGCCGATCCTGATGGGTGGATTGGATATCACGTACGAAAGACCGCCGTCAATATCCCAAAGCCCGTTGGAAACGACCGCTTTTGCGTTTTTGACAGAATTGTTTTTGATGTTTTCGTTTGCAAGACCCACCGCGCGCTCGTTTATATCGGCGAGGATGAATTCGCTTTCCTCATTTTTGCCCGCAAGCATTATGCCGATAGGGCCGTAGCCGCAGCCCATGTCTGCGCATTTGCCCAAAAGGGTGGGCACGGATTCTATCAAAAGCTCGCTGCCCTTATCGAGCCTGCCTTTGGAAAACACACCCGCATCGGTCAAAAAGGTGAAGCTTTTGCCGAATTTTTCTATCTCAAAGCTTTCTATATCGTGCTTGAGGTTAGGGTCGTTTGTAAAATAATGGTTGCCCTGCATCATTCATCCTCCATTTGGCAGGCTTTTTTGAGCAGCGATATTTCGTCTTGAGTGAGCGGCCTGAACTGCCCCGGTAAAAGGCTTTCGTCCAAAAGTACTCCCGCTGTTTCGACTCTTTTGAGCTCCAGCACGGGCTTGCCCACCTTTTCAAACATTCGCTTTACCTGATGAAACTTGCCCTCGGTCACGATCACCTGACCGACATTTGGTTCAAGTATGGAAAGCTTGCCCGGTTTTGCGATAAAATCGCCAAGATCGAGCCCTTCCTCAAAAAGCTTTATGTCGTTTTGAGAAAGTACGCCGTCCACCTTTGCGATATAGCGCTTTTCCACGTTTCGCTTGGGAGAGGTGAGCCTGTGGTTGAGCTCGCCGTTGGTGGTGAAGAGCAAAAGCCCGGTCACGTCCTTGTCGAGCCTGCCAACGGGGGATATACCTCTGCGCAGGGCTACCTGCGGAAGCTCATCCATCACGGTCGGCGCGTTTTTGTCCCTTGCAGCGGTAAGTACGCCCGCCTTTTTGTTCATCATCAGGTATATTTCGTCCTCGTATTCGATTTGCTGTCCGTCAACGAAAACCTTTTTGCCTGTAATATCCGTGTTTGCCTTAACAGCGCTCAAGCCTTCTATCTGAACGCGGCCATGCTTTATGATAAGCGCCGCATCCTTTCTGGTGCCGAAGCCGCTGTCGCAAAGAAACTTATCCAATCTCATTATCGTTAATTATGGGATAGACCGTGAGAGGTTCGTCCACAATATCCATATAGGGCATATAGGTCTTTGATCTGTCGGAAGTGACCCTGAAAACGCCATTGCCAATGGGTTTTAAGCAGGAAGCAACATCGTTTATATCGATGTTCACCTTAACACCGCCTCTGCCCAGAGCAGCCAAAAGCAGGGGACCGTATTCGATCGCGTATCTGTCCTTGCCGGGGATGACCTCTGCGCCGGTGAGCAGCGTGGTCCTAAAGCTAAAGGGCAGGGTGAATTCAAATATGTCGCCCGCATTTGCGCCTTCGATCACTGCAAAGGTGCCCGCTTTATAGGTGTTTTCACCGATCTTTACATCGCTTTTGCACCATGCGGGGATGCGGATCTTAAGGGTAAAGGGAGCGTCTGCTTTTTCTATCTCTATTCTTACCTTACCGTCATAGGGCATATCGGAGATAGTATTTAAGGATACGCCGTTAGGAAGATCGGCCTTGGTATGACCGAACATGTTCACGCTTACGATATCCTTATCGTAGCTGTACATGAACATGGGCAGCATTGCAAGCATCCTGCCGCCGGTGGCAGCGCAGCAGGTAGCAATGTCGGCATACCTGAGATCCTTGCAGCCTTCAAGCAGAGCAAGGTAGTGGATGCCGATATCATCTACCTGTGCGGCGATGAGTACGTTGTACATGCTCTTTTCGATCTCGTTTATATAATCCTCGTTATCGGGGTAGAGCAGATGCATCCTGTAGTTGAGCATCATCCAGAAGGTGGTGATGCAAAGCTCGTTATACGCATGATTGGGAGAGAGAAAATTGCAGCCGGGGTAGAAATTGTCGAATTCGCACATAACTATGCCGCCGCCGACGTGCTGCCATTTGTCCTTGTACATCTTGAGCGCGCTTACGATGCACTCGAGCAGGTATTCCTCGCCCGTTGCCCTGTAAATATCAAGGTAACCTTCAAGAGAGGTCAGAAGCGTGCCGTGGGGATGGTTGCCGGGGTGCTGGTATACTGCCCTGTGCTCGCCGTTGTGGACCCATTTGAGCCAATAATCCTCTCTGTAATACTTCTGTGCAACTTCAAGGTCTTCTTCAACTCCCACGGGAGAAACATAAAGCGCGGTGTTTGCAAGTATTCCCTGAAAGCCGAGGTTCAGATCCTTTACATATTCAAGGCATTCGCAGTGGTTGAACCAGTCGCCGAACCTTCTTGCAAGCTTAAACGCCTTTTCGTTGCCGGCGTAGCCCGCAGAGAGAAGACCGAAGAGTATCCAAGCTCTTGTATAGTTCGGGTATTCCTTGGTGGGAATATCCTCATCCTTCATGGGGATAAGACAGCCGTTTTCGGGGCAAAGGCGCTCAAGCTCGTCGATGACCGCGTTGAGCCTTTCGCGCAGCACGGCATCCTCCTGCCAGATAAGAGCACAGCCCGCACCCCAGAGGAACTGACCTGCGGTCTGACCGTGCAGGTTGTTCTCAAAATGACCGCCGTGGAAGCCGTAGGGAGCGCCGGGTGCGTCTTCGCCTGCGTTATCGCGGTACCAATACATCATCCTGTCAAGGTCAAAACGCTTTAAGAAGGAAATCTGATTATCAAATGCGGTCTTTAATCTGCCGCCGGTAAACCTGACGCCGCCAAAGGGAGTCTGGATCCTGTTCTTTATCTTCAGTCTGGAATTGATATCTTTATGTTCCATCCTTGCCACCTCATAAGTTTTTATAGGGTAAATGAATTATTCGCCGAAAACATCCCTTTATCCTGCCCAAAATGCTTATTTCTGTTGCTAAGGAAAGCAATTTGAGATATGATAAGATTATAAGGAAGTGTTTGCATGTTTTTATTTGATCCTTTATACCTTGGAGTTCTTTTGACCTTTGTTTTGAGCCTTTGGGCGCAGGGAATGGTAGCAAGTGCCTATAATAAATACTCAAAGGTTTCCACAGGGACCGGCGTTCCCGCATCTCAAATGGTAAGAGCGCTGCTCAATAAAAACGGCTGCGAGCAGGTAAGCATCGATTTTTCCCGGGGAAACGGTCTTTCGGATCATTATGACCCGAGGGATAACGTGATGCGCCTGTCTCAGGGAGTGTTCTCGTCCGATTCCATAGCCGCCTACGGCATCGCCGCGCACGAAGCGGGTCACGCCATGCAGTATGCGCAAGGCTATCTGCCCTTGAAAATAAGATCATCTCTTGTTCCGATCGCCAATTTCGGAAGCTCTCTTGCGGTGCCACTGTTCCTTATCGGGCTGATTTTCTCTCTGCCCGAGATCGCCATGGCGGGCGCATGGGTGTTCTTCTTTGTGGTGCTTTTCCATCTCGTTACCCTGCCGGTTGAATTGAATGCTTCAAACAGAGCCATGCGTGCCCTTGAGGAGGGCGGTTTCCTTGAACGCGAAGAACTAAAAGGCGCAAGGAAAGTTCTCAATGCCGCAGCTATGACCTATGCAGCAGCGCTGCTTTCAAGCATGATGCAGTGGATAAGGCTGATGTCGATCGCAGGCAGAAGGCGCAGATGATTGCAATATATACAAAATTGTGGTAGAATAAATCGGATATACAGGCATTGGAGGAGTTTTTGTGGGCAAAAAGCTTATCTTGATATTCTGCGTGATCGCGCTTTTGAGCACGGTCCTTTTCGGCTGCCAAAAACCCGAGGAGACCATGGGCGATACACAGGCAACCCCGGATGTTTCCGCACTGGTCGAACCTTCCCCAGCTCCCTCCGCTTCCCCGCAGATGGAGACCATCATCATTTCCGTGCCGGAGATGACCCCCGAGGCGGAAGCAGAGCCCACCGCTTCCCCCGACACCTTTTTCAATATTTACCTTGACGGCAAATATGTTGCGCAAAGAGGCTTTATAACCTATATCGAGGGTGCGATCATGCTGCCGGCGCAGGCTATTGCCGATGCCCTCTCCATGCCCTTCCTCGTTGATAATTCCACGGGCATAACCTATATCGGAAGCATGGCAGAGCTTACCGTTTCCGATTTAGGCGATGAGCTGATCGTTGGCTTAAACAACGAAAAACAGGCGGAAGGCACTGCGATAATGAAGGATAATACCTTATATCTCAACGCTTCCGTTGCTCTTGAGGTGTTCGATCTCGGACTTGATATGAACGAAGTCGGCGATGTGTTTTTAAGCAAGCTTCCCGAACCCACTCCCGTTCCTACAGAAGCTCCCGAAACAGAAGAATCGCCTTCTCAGGGTAATTGATATATGCATATTTTTGAAAGCGAAAATGTCGTATTTGCGCTGATACTTGGCGCTTATGCGGTTATAAATTCTTTCTCCTTCGCGCTTTTTGCGTGGGATAAATACACCGCCAAATACGGCGGAAGAAGGGTCAGAGAGCGAACCTTGCTTTTGGTATCGCTCTTTTTCGGCGCGCTGGGTTCTCTTGCGGCGATGATGTGCCTTCACCATAAAACCAAGCACAGGTCATTTACTCTTTCTGTGCCCTTTATGCTCATTTTGCATATAATCCTTTTGTTTCTTCTGCTGTAAGTAAAGAAACTGTTAATTATTTGTCAATCGTATTGACGGAGACGGTAATATCGTATATAATTAATTTGATTTTTCAGAAAGGAGTTTGACAGATACACCATGGACGACAGTGACAGCCCTAACCGAGAAAACCCTCCTTTATATCATAAATCGTTATTGTGGATACATGGCTTACGTCTGCGAGAATAGCCGGCGATAGGTTGTGTTTTTTTGTGCCTTTTTATCGGATAACTATGATATATAAATAACAGGAGGACTTTATTTTGGACGGTTCACTAGCATTTATGCTGCTTCTGCAGCTTGTACTCATTGCACTCAATGCGGTCTTTGCCTGCGCGGAGATCGCGGTTATACAGATAAATGACGCAAAGCTTTCCAAACTTGCATCTCAGGGCGATAAGCGCGCCGTACGCTTGGCTAAGCTCACCAGCCAGCCTGCAAAGTTTCTGTCCACCATACAGGTGGCGATAACCCTCTCGGGCTTTTTGGGTTCTGCATTTGCGGCGGAAAACTTCTCCGATGTTATCGTAAACTGGCTTGTTGATATCGGCGTTAAGATCCCGGTAAAAACCCTTGATTCCATTGCGGTAATCGTGATCACCATCATTCTTTCATATGTTACCCTGGTGCTTGGCGAGCTCGTTCCCAAGCAGGTGGCGATGAGAAAATCCGAGTCTTTGGCGCTTGGCATGTCGGGCTTCATCACAGCGATGTCGAAGCTTTTTGCGCCGATAGTTTGGCTGCTCACTATTTCCACCAATGCCGTTTTAAGGCTCCTTGGCATTGATCCCAACGCCGAGCAGGAAGAGGTAAGCGAAGAAGAGATAAGGATGATGGTCGACGTCGGCAGCGAAAAGGGCACCATCGACCATGAGGAAAAGGAATTTATCCAGAATGTGTTCGAGTTTGACGACCTCACAGCCGGCGAGATAGCTACCCACCGTACCGACCTTGATCTGCTCTATATGGAAGATTCCATGGATGAATGGCATGATCTGATCAAGAATTCCCGCCATACCAGATATCCCATCTGTGAGGAATCAGCTGATAATATCGTGGGCATATTGAACTCAAAGGATTATTTGAGGCTCGACGACCGCTCAAGGGAAAACGTTATGAAAAACGCCGTGTATCCGGCATATTTCGTTCCCGAAAGTGTAAAGGCGGACGTGCTCTTCCGCAATATGAAGCGTACAAGAAACATAATGGCCGTTGTGCTCGACGAATTCGGCGGCGTGAACGGCATAATCACCATAAACGATCTTGTGGAACAGCTTGTCGGTGATATCGGCGATGACGAAAGCGAACTCGAAGAAGAAGTTCTGATCGAAAAGACAGGCGATGGCGTGTGGCGCATCCACGGCACCGCTTCCCTTGAAGATATTTCCGAAGAGCTGAACATCCCGCTTCCCTCCGATGATTACGATACCTTAAACGGTCTTGTCTTTGATGTGCTTGGCACTATCCCTCAGGACGGCACCAGCTTTGAGATAGACGCAGCGGGCATGCATATAGTCTGCAGCGAAATTGAGGATCATCAGATCGGAAAGGCTGTCGTTTCACTGATAAAAAAAGAAAAAAACGATGAAGCCGAAGAAGAATAAAAGCTGATATAAAAAACGGAGAAGGAATACCTTCTCCGTTTTTTATGCTTGTTTATTATGCTTGTACGGAATCCGCCTGCTTGATCTTTTTGAGCCATTTGCCGCTCTTTAAGCGGAAGAAGCACCATACGCATTTGATGATCTGATCGATCTTCAAGCATACATAGATCCAGAACGCAGGCCAGTGGAATACAAGACCGGCAAGCGCGCCAAGGGGAACGGACGCGATCCAGAGGAAAAGAATGTCGCCGGCCATCAGGAACTTGGTATCGCCGCCGGCTCTGAGCACCCCCTTGGTAAGGATGGAGTTCATCGCCTGGAAGATGACTATTATGAGTATCGCGTTCATAAGCTCGTGAGCGATATCCTTAGCTTCTGCAGAAACATTGTAGTAACCGATTATCGGATTCCTGAGAATGAGTATTACCAGCGCAGCAAAGCAGCCGATAAGGAAGCCTATGATAAGGAAGGTGTAACCCTGCCTCTGAGCCTTTTTGTAATCGCCCTCGCCCATTGTGTGACCTGTTATGATGCCTGATGCGTTGGATATGCCCTGAGTGAGAACGCTGCTCAGCTGCTGAACTACCATGGTCACAGAGTTTGCGGCAACGAATGCGCTGCCGATGCGGCCCATGACCATAGCAACCGCGTTGTTGCCTAAAGCGAGCAATGCGTCGCTTATAAGAACGGGAATGGAAATGCGCAGATATTCCTTGAACATATCGCTGCATTTCATCAATATATCGCGCAGACGATAGCCGATGCGCTTGTCAACAAAAAAGAAATGTCCGCCGATGAAGCACATCTCAAAGCCTCTTGCGATAAGAGTACCCAGCGCTGCGCCTGCGATCTCCATCCTCGGTGCGCCAAGCTTACCGAAAATGAATACCCAGTTGAAGAAAATGTTGATGAAGAAAGCTGCGATAGAGCTGTAAAGCGGTATCTTGACCTGACCTACGCTTCTGAGAACGACTGTGCAGGTGGTGGCTATGCCCATGCAGAAATAGGTCGGGATGATCCAGTTAAGATAGGTGATGCCATGGCTTATGATATCGGGATCGCCTGTGTATATCCTCATTATCCCGCCGGGTGTGATTATGGTTGCAATGGTGAATGCGGATGCAAAGCAAATGAGAAGCCTCACCATGATGGTCACCGCTTTTTTGAGCGAGACCTTGTCCTTCATGCCCCAGAAACGGGAGGTCATGACCGATGCGCCCATGCCCATGCCCATGCAGCAGATCATGAAGATGTTTATGAACTGACCCGCAAGCGAGGAAGCGGAAAGCTGCGCATCGCCCATCTCGGAAAGCATGATCGTGTCCATAAGATTGATGCCGACAGTGATCAGGGACTGACACGATATCGGTATCGCGATCTTGGCCATCTTGACATAAAGCTCTTTTGTGCCAAGATAGTCCCTGAAAGTTATTTTTTCTTGCATTTCGACCTTTATCCTCTCTCTTTGTTGATAACACATCTATTATATCACCAAATGAAGATGATGCAATTGTTAGAACTGTAAATTATTGGATAATCTTTATTGCAGAAAAAATGCGCCTTTGGCGCAATGACATTGCCTTTGGCAGTGAAATTTCCCTGCGGTACGTGGAATATGCGCTTTGAGCATGTTTTTGTTACTTGTTATGACTCCCTCAGTCGCCCTTTGGGCGCCAGCTCCCTCAAAGAGGGCGCCTTTAAAACCTGCATCTTCTCACTATAAAATATAGAACAACAATTGAGTTATCCAACCGCTATCGCCTAACCGTCCCTAAAAGAAATCACGCGTGACCCATACTTTACGGGTCACGCGTAAGCTAACATATTCAATTACTCAAACAAATGCCGCGGGATCCAAGGGTTGCAAACCCTTGGGCCCAGAGCTCGAGAGGGCGCAGCCATCTCGAACGTACCCCAAACCCTATTTAGGCTCCGGAACCGACTCGCCGTATACTACGCGGGTGAGGATATCGCGGTAGTACTGATAATTTGCAAGGGGAACATCGTGGGGGATGGCATGGTCGATATGGGGGACGAAGCCGCCCTTTTCGATCATATGGGGGATCTTGCTCATTACCTCGTTGTAGATGGTCTTCTTATCCCTTGCAAGTGCGCGCTTATCAACGCCGCCCATCATAGCGAAGGTGGGATATTCCTTGCGAAGCTTAATAAGATCGTTGCCTGCAGCGATCTCGACCGGGCTCATGCCGTCAACGCCTGCGTCGATGTATTCGGGGATGAGACCACCGGGATAACCGTCGCAGTCAACATAAACATGCTTTGCGCCGTGAGCGCGCAAAAAATCTATAAGTCGAACATAATGCGGATACATGAACTCACGGAACATTTGAGGGGAGATCATGGGCGCGCCCTTGTAGGCCATGTCTTCCTTGAACTCTACCAGATCGATGGGGAAAAGATCGATGCGTGGGGTCAGAGTTTCGATAATAAAATCGGTCAGGAATTCCATCATCTCGTGAACGAGCTTAGGATCGTCGTAGAACATCATGCAAAGGTTCTCAAAGCCGACCCAGTCGCGTACCTGCCAGAAAAGGAAGGGGATGGAAAGATGGGTGGCAACATCGGCGTTTCTGAGAATTTCGCCGCGCTTTTTGGCGTTTTCAGCCATGCGGCCTTCGTCGGAGGCAATGTAGCGCTTTTTCATCTCAAGGAAAGAAGCCCTGTCGGTTACGGCAAAGGATATCCACTTGCGGGTAACAAAACCGGGGTTTTCGATGGTGGAGAAATCCTTTCTTATAGCGCCAAGGTTGTCCCTCCAGATCTGATAGCGATCACCCTTTTCTATTATCTCTTCTTCAAAAGCGGGGTACATGCCAAGGTTGATCGGAACGCCCAGATGGAAGGTGTCAAGGCTGAAAAAATCAGAGGTGGGAGTGCCCTTGGGATAACCCTGCTTGATCCATTCGCGCATGGTGGCTTCGCGTACGCCCCATTCTACGAGCGGTACGCGGTCTACCGACTGAAACGAAAGTGTGCGCAATAAACGTTCTTTGCTGTTCATTATGTTGTCCTCCAATCATTTGGGGTTGTGCTTTGTGAGTTTGGGTTTTATAATGATATCATAACATATAAAACTTGTTTTGTGTATGGATTGGATTGCTTTTGTAAATATGCGCTCACATATATTGCGCATTATTTGGGAGGGAGCTATGCCGCAGCCTTTTGTGACCGAAATAAAAAAGCTGACCTGCAGCTATAAGGATTATATCATTGAAAACGAGCCAATGGATTGTATGCATTACCATGACGGCTATGAGCTCGTGCTCAGCGCAAAAGCAAGCAACGAGTGCTTTTTGAAGGATACGGGCTATGATTTCTCCGACCGAACGCTCATTTTCGTTCCCGTGCGTCAGGTACATATCATTAAGTACAAAAAAGGTACGAATTATGTAAGGTATGTGGCAAATTTTTTGCATGACGAAATGCAAGGCGTGCTTGCGGCCTTGGGTGCGCCCAATATACTTTCCGATATGTCTAATATGCGGGTGCTTGCGATAAAGCTCAGCCCTCAGCAGTATCTGAGCATGAGCGCGCTTTTCCATGAGCTTTATACAGGCGCAAATAAGGGAGAAGAGTTTATGCCCACGGCAAAAGGCTATTTGAGCATACTCATAATGGAAGCATATAAGCTGCTGAAGGAAGGTCAGAACAGGACTGACGATTTGAAAGCCAGACCCTCAAAGCTTGTCAGGGACGCGGTAAACTATATCGATAATAATTTTTCCAACCCCATAACATTGGACGCGCTTGCGGGCATGCTTTTCGTGAGCAAGTATTACCTTTGCCATATGTTCACTCAGGTGACCGGCTCCGGGATCGTGGATTATATCCAGCTCAGAAGGGTCATAGAAGCGCAGAAGCTTTTAATGATGGGCGGCGTTACAAATCAGGAGGTAGCAAGGCGCTGCGGCTTTAACAATATGCAGCATTTTTACAGAGTTTTCAAGAAGGTCACGGGCTATTCTCCGGGAAACTATAAATTGCCCGATCAGTAAAAACTGAGCAAATACGGTTAATAACTTGGGATTGCGGAAGAAAAACATGTGTTGTAAAATATGATTATGATGAACAAAAATGAATATAAAGGATGAGACGAATGAAAAAAGCGTTTATAACAGTGCATCCCAAGTATCAGGCCGGGAGTATATCCAAAAGACTGTTCGGCGCATTTCTTGAACCCATAGGCTCTATGGTCAACGGCACCATGTATAACCCAAAGCACAAAAAAGCCGACGAGCTCGGGCTCAGAAGCGATGTTTACGAAAGCCTTAAAGAGGGCGGGCTTCCCTGCGTGCGTATGCCCGGCGGCAATTTCGTATCAGGCTGGAACTGGAAGGATTCCATAGGCCCAAAGGAAGAACGCAAGGTAAGGCTGGATACCGCGTGGTTCCAGTATGTGCCAAACGATGTTGGGCACGACGAGTACTTAAAATGGGCTCAGCGCGCAGGCGCAGAGGCGCTCTATACCATAAACCTTGGTACCATGGGCCTGCAGGACGCAATGGATATCGTGGAGTATACCAATTTTGAAGGCGGAACCTATTGGTCTGAGCTCAGAAAAAAGAACGGACAGGAAAAGCCCTACGGCGTAAAAACATGGTATCTCGGAAACGAAATGGACGGACCGTGGCAGATCGCTTCTTACGAAAGAGACCCCAAAGCCTATGGCGTGCTTGCCCATGAGACCTCGAAGGTCATGAAATGGATAGATCCCACCATAGAAACGGTCGCCTGCGTTTCGTCTTCTCCGTTCCTCAACCATTACCCCGATTGGGATATGCAGGTTCTGGAGCAGTGCTATGAAGTGGTCGATTATATCTCGCTGCACCATTATCATTCCGCGCTGCCCGGCGATATCCCCGCGCTGATGGCGGGCTATAAGGCGTTTGAAGACTATATCAACACCGAAATCGCGCTTTGCGATTATATGAAGACCAAGCTCAGAGTCAAGAAGACGATGATGCTCTCGCTTGACGAGTATTCCTGCTCTTTCCGCCCCGGCAAGGGCGCAAAGCTCGGCCTTGGCGGCAGACAGCCCGCAATGAGCTTCTTCAGCTTTAATCCCGACAGAGAATATGTGATGCACGATCCGGACGATTGGTCTTCAAGGCGTCCGATGCAAAAAACAGGCGAGATGCCAAGGACTCTTGCAAACGCGGCCATCATGCTCACCATCCTTCGCCATGCCGACAGGATAGGCATCGGCTGCGCAACCGGCGGTCTTGCTCAGATGTGTGCTTCCGACAGGGAGCATGTATGGAAGAGCGCGGCTTATTATCCGCTCACCCAGATGATAAGGTTTGCAAAGGGCGCCTCCATAATGCCCGTAGTCGAATGCGAGCATTACGATGTTCCCGGCTATGCGATCGATACCATGAACCAGTATGCGGGCTTTGAAAACGTGGCATATATCCAGTCAGCTGCGGCGTTTAACGAAGAAGCGGGCGAAATGACCGTGTTCGTTATAAACGCAGACGATAAGGAAAGCCATGAGCTTAAATTGGACGCCAAGGGCTTTGAAGGCTACGAGTTCAAAGAGCATATCGCTCTTTATTCCGATGATCCCGATGCGTATAACGATTACGAAAACCCTGAAAAGATCGTGCCCCAAAACATCGATGATACGACCTGCAAAGACGGCGTTGTATGCGCATGTCTCAAGCCCATGTCGTGGAATGTAATGAGATTTATCAAAAAGTAAAGGTGGGTCAAAATGAAAGCTTATAATAATTTCAAAATTGCCGCTTATGTGTTTGCGTATTACCTTAAAAACGCAAGCGATGAGGATATAAAACGCGGCATAGAGTTTTACAGTCAGTATATACATTTGGATAAGGTCTATATCGAAAACCACAGAGGCGAGGTCGATATAACTCCCGAGCGCTTAAGAGAAGTCAAGGCGATATTTGAGGAATATGGGATCAAGACCGCAGGCGGCATCACGTCTACCCAGCATATTGGTAAAGAAAGAAAGCCCGCGTATTTTGATGTGTTCTGCTATACCGACCCCGAGCACAAGAAGGAATACCGAAGGATCGTTTCCGAGCTGGCGGGCGTGTTTGATGAGATAATACTCGACGACTTTTTCTTCACCTCCTGCAGATGCGAGCTTTGCATTGAAGCAAAGGGCAAGCTTAGCTGGGCGGAATACCGCTTAAAGCTTTTGGAGGATTTCTCCCATGAGATCGTTGATCTTGCAAAGAGCATAAATCCCAAGCTCAATTTTATCATCAAATATCCCAACTGGTTCGAGTCCTTCCAGGAAACGGGCTATAACCCAGGCAAGCAGAAGGATATATTCGATATGGTATATACGGGCACAGAGACCAGAGATGCGATATATTCAGCCCAGCACCTGCAAAGGTATGAGTCCTATTCTCTTATAAGGCTGCTTGAAAACACTGCGCCCGATAGAAACGGCGGCGGCTGGATCGACCTTGGCGGCGCATCGCCCAATTTGAATTTCTACCTTGAGCAGGCTGACCTTACCCTGTTTGCAAAGGCCAAGGAGCTAATGCTGTTCAATTTCTCTTCCATGATAGACTCCAACGCCCTTCCTGCGCTTGGAAACGAATTAAAGCGCGTGGATAAGCTGGTCGGCAAAATGGGCAGCCCCACCGGTACATGGGTCTGGGAGCCCTATGACGGCGACGGCGAGGATCAGGTGTTCAACTATCTTGGCATGTGCGGTCTTGCGCTTGAGCCCTCTCCGTATATGAACATGGATGCTCCCGCTGTCCTCTTTACCCAGTCCACCGCCATCGCTCCCGATGCAATGGAAAAGCTCGAGGAATATGTAAGAAAGGGCGGCCATGCGATAGTAACGACCGGCTTCTTCAAGGCAATGTATGATAAGGGCATAAAGGATCTGACCTCGGTAAGGCTCACGGGCAGGCATGCTATCGGACATGAATACATGATAGACCATTCAAACTATACCGATACTCATTTTGCCGGCGGCAGGGACGATGTGCTGTTTGAGATACTGAACTATAAGACCAACGCTACGGTTTCCGATGTGAGCCTTATCTCGGGCGAAAACAATTTCCCCATACTCACCGAGGACAATTACGCAAAGGGCAGGTTCTTTATCCTGAATCTCCCCGAAAACTTTGCCGATCTTTATAAGCTTCCCCTTGAAGTGATAAGGGGCATAAACAAGCAGCTGTCAATAGGGCAGAGGGTGTATCTTGGAAATGCTCCCAAGTTCAATCTGTTCATGTACGATAACAATGTTTACGGCATACATTCCTTCCGACCCATGACCGATACCGTTCAGGTGATCGTAAGGGGCAAATGCAAAGGTCTTCGCGATATCGAAACGGGCAGGGTATACGATGAGTTTTTGACCATGCCCAAGCCGAACCACCGCGGCGACGCGACTACCGTGTACGAAGAGCCCACAGAATACGCATTCAATGTAAATATAGGCGCGGGCAGATATATGTTCTTTGAAATAATCGAATAAACCCAAAAGTATGAAAAAGGAGACTCTTCATAAAGAAGCGATCTCCTTTTTCATAAAGAAAAACACTTTCAAAGACTGAAAGTGTCTAAGCGGATATATTTATGCATGTTTTACGTTTTTGCTGCCGATGGTCGCCTCGCCGTAGGATAGCGCACATGTATCGCCGTTTTCCTTTTGAATGAGCAGCGCGCCCGCGTCGTCTATGCCGAAAACTATGCCATGGCTTTTTTGCCCGGATAGGGTATATTCAACATCCATGCCCAAAAGCAGATTGCGCGCTCTGTAATACTCAAGCGCTTCGGGATAAAAATCAAGCTCGCTTAAGATTATGAGCTCGTCCGTTATCGCAGCGCAAAGCTCAGCTCTGGAAACATCGGTATCCAGCGCTCCCGCGATATCCTTTATCTCGTCCGGGAAACCGCCCTGAGGGGTCTTTACGTTCACTCCTATGCCGATAACGATAGCCTCGATACCGTTTTTGCCGGTTACGGCTTCTGCCAATATGCCGCAGACCTTTTTGCCGCGCACAAATACATCGTTGACCCATTTGAGCTTTGTCTGAAGCCCGCAGCATCCTTCTATCGCTTTGCTGACAGCGGTGCCGGCATAAATGGTGGCAAGATTTAATAAAGCTCCGGGCTTTACCCTTATCAGCATCGTCATATAAAGCCCGGTATCGGTGGGCGAATAAAAGCTGCGCCCGAGCCGTCCTCTGCCCGCGCTCTGGCTTTCCGCTGCAAATACGCTGAGCGAAGGAGTGCCCATCAGCGCCGCTTCCTTTGCTCTGAGGTTGGTCGAATCCGTGGTTTTATATACGGTAAGGGCAATATCGCCGCTGTATTTCAGATATGATCTGATTTTTTCATCCGTCAGTGTGTTCAAAAATGCCTCCTGATATCAGAAAAGCTGTATAGCATAAGCCAGCACCATGGAAAGCACCATAATGCCGACAATAACGAGCGCGACAATTCTAACAAAGGGTTTCATCCCAATTACCTCCAAACATTATGTACCCATTATATCGCCCAAACTGATTTCGGGCAAGAAAGTTTTATTAACAGAATATAAAGATCGACTCTTTTTTTACTATCCTTCCGCTTTCAAGGTATTCTTTCATATCTATCAGGAAAATGTCCCCGTAGGCTGAGCCGCCAGCTTCTTTCACGGCGTCGTGAAGCTTTTTCTTTTGATCTGCCGTGTGCTCGTTTCTCAGCCATTTTGCGCCAAGATTTCGGTCCTTTTTGAGATAATCATAGCGAAGGAGCTCTTTGAGCACGTAAGTGTCGTATCCGTTTTCCTGTCCGAAAGAGTATATGAGCCTCATCGTGCCTTCCCGCGAAAGCGCGTTTTTACCCTGAGCTTTCCAAAGCCTGCCAAGGGAAAGCAGGGTATCAAAGGGAGATGAAGTACCTATCAGGAAATTCGTGGATACAGGTGCGCTGCCCGAGTTTATCATTTTGTCAAGGCAGCTTTCAACCAGCTTTATATCGCGCATCTGCTCATACGAAAGCGAATCGTTTTTGATTACCTCGTAAGGTGCTTTCGGCTCAAAGGCATAGCCGTAGCTTTCAGCCATGCTCCTGACTAAGCTGCCCCTGAGCATTTTCAAAAAACCAAGCTGCAGCATGTCCGCATTTAGCTTGTATACATCGTCAAACGATTTTCTTATATCGGAAAATGTTTCTCCCGGAAGCCCAGCGATAAGGTCGAGGTGCAGCTCCACCTTTGTCCTTTCCTTAAGCTTTCTTACGTTTTCAAAAAGCTTTTCAAGGTTTGTCCTTCTTCCGATCGCGTCAAGCGCATGCGGGTCGGTGGTCTGTATGCCTATCTCAAAGCGGAAAAGCCCTTGAGGCGCGGATGACAAAAGCTCTATCGTTTCATCGGTTATAAGATGACCGCAGATCTCAAAATGATGCTTGGTTTTCCCGTTTTTGGATAGGATATGGGAGTAGATCTGCCTTGCCCTGTTTTCATCGCAGTTGAAGGTCCTGTCGATATATTTTATCAGCGGAACGCCCGCGTCAATAAATCTGTCTATGTCTGAAAGCGCGGTCTTTATATCACGGTATCTTACCTTTCCCTCTCTTCCCGATAAGCAGTAAGCGCAGGAAAAAGGGCAGCCCCTTGATGTTTCAAGATAAAATATTTTTGTTTTGTCCAAAAGTTCATCTGCAGTGTAGGGGAATGACGCGGATGCAAAGCCCTCGTATATCGCCTGACCATGGTTTACCGTTATACCGTTTTCGTCTCTGTACGCCATGCCGACCATATCACGCCTGCCAAAAACATAACTTGGAAGGATATCCTCGCCTTCGCCCATAAGCACTGCTTCTGCCTGTGGGATCGTTTCAAGGTAATATTCGGGATCGAAGCTGACCTCGGGACCGCCTAAAATGATCCTGATATCGGGCTTTATCAGCTTTATCAGCGCTGATACTTCCATTACCTTTTCGATATTCCAAATATAACAGGAAAAGCCGACGATATCGGCGTTTTTTTCTATGATCTCCTCAGCGATAATATCGGTCGGGTCGTTGATGCTGCGCTCAAGGATGAGCACATCCAAGCCGTGAGATTTACACGAATTGCAAAGCAGCCTTGCGGCAAGCCCGGTGTGATAATATCTTGCGTTCAGTGCGGCTATCAGAAGCATAAATAAGCCACCTCAAGAAGTTTTATATCTGATTATCTCATTCTTTTGGCTCTGCGTCAACTTTGTTTGCGCCGTCAAACGCTCCTGCTCTTTTGAGAGCAAATTTTGCAAGCGTGGGCCCTGTAAGCTCATAGAGCACGCCCGCAAAGAGGACTATCGCCATAAGCGTATCTGCATCGCTTTCGGGAATAACTCTTTTGGCAAGGAATGCCAACCCTATAGATACTCCCGCCTGTGGTGTGAGGGCGATACCAAGATTTTTTTTGACGGAAGCATCGCTCTTTATCGCGTGCAGCGATACAAAGGCACCGATATACTTGCCAATAAACCTGATGAGCGCATAAGCAAGTCCGATAAGCCCTGCCGACATAAGCGCCTGTATATCAAGGTTCATGCCGGAAAGGATAAAGAATATGGACATCACGGGAGGAGAGAATGCATCCACCTGCTCAAAGATCTTTTCATCGCCCGATATCTTTTTATAAACCGCACCAAAGAGAATGGATGCGATCAGGGGAGATACCGATAAAAGACCGCAGACGCCGCAGAGGGTGAGCAGCATGGCAACAGTAAGTATCAGCCTGTTATCGCTGCTCCTTGAAGGACGTTTAAGCAGAAAATGCAGCACAAAAGCGCAGAGCACACCGAATGCGGCGCTTAGGATATTCAGAATGATCGGGAGCAGCATGCTGCTCAGGCTTCCTCCTGAATGATAGGCAAGCGCGGCGGAGAAGATCGGTATGCACAGCATTGCGTCAAAAGCGATCACGCGCATGAGCATATCGACCATGCTGCCCTTTGCTTTGTATTGCCTGATTGTCATCATAATGCCCGCAGGCGATGTTGCCATCGCGATCGATCCCAGTATCAGCGAAAGAGAGAGGGAGAGTTTGAACAGAAAATGCATGGCTGCAAAAACGAGCGCACCCGCAAACAGCGATTCAAACGCGGTCACGAAAAATGCCTTCCCGGCTTTTACATTTCCCTTGGAAGTGAAATATCTTCCCGCGCCGAAGGCAATAAGGCAAAGCGCGATATCGCTGACAAAATCCATATTGCCGATAAGCTCTTTGGGAACCAGTTTAAGGCAGCAGGGACCGATGATTATGCCTGCGAGCATAAAGCCGGAAACATTGGGCAACCGCAGCGCTTTTGTGATCCTTGTAAATGTAAAACCCGCAAAAAGTATCACCGCAAGCCAGATGGGAACGGGAGAGGAAGTATTGATGGTCGAAAGCATTGCCAATATGATCACCCCTTGAAAGGTTGAAATAATCTGTGGAATGTGATATGATTATGCCATAAAACGAATTAAAGTCAAATTATAATATGTAGCAGTAACATAAATTTTTGTTATGAAGGTGGAACGATGATAGACGTAAGGCTCAAAACGTTCATTGCGATTTGTCAGGAGGGCAGCTATACCTTGGCTGCGCAGAAGCTTTCGCTTACACAGCCTGCGGTCAGCCAGCATATGCGTCAGCTTGAAAACGAGCTTAGCGCAAAGCTTTTTGTGCGCAAAGGCGGCAAGATAGAGGTCACCCAAGAGGGCGAAATAGTGCTTAAATACGCAAAAAGGATGAGCGCGGTATATGATACCATGCTCAGAGCCTTAAAGGACGAAAAAGAAGGCCTGACAAGAATTTCCATCGGGGTAACCCCCACCGCAGAAAGCAATATAATGGCGGAGGTGCTGGCTGAATATTCCATAAGAAAACCCGGCCTTCGCATAACGATGATAACCGATACCATAACAAATCTTTATGAAAAACTCAAAGCTTATGAGATAGATCTTGCCATTGTTGAGGGAAATGTTCCCGCAGGGAGCTTAAAGAGCGTGCTGCTTGATACAGACAGCCTCGTGCTTGCTGTGTCAAACGAAAACCCGATCGCAAAAAAATCCGTTGCCACCCTTGCGGATATCAAAAAGGAAAATATGATCCTTAGAAGCGCAGGCTCGGGCACAAGAAACCTTTTCGTCTCGCATTTGGAAGCACTGGGTCAGAGCATAGACGATTTCAATGTCATACTTGAAGTGGACAATATCGCGACAATAAAGGATCTTGTGAGAAGAAATTTCGGTGTATCCATTCTTGCAAGGAGCGCATGTATGGACGAGTTGAAAAAAGGGAAAATGAAAGCGCTGCCGGTGGAAAATCTTTCGATGATAAGGCAGATCAGCCTTGTTTATCACGAGGATTTTGACCGCAGCGATATATTGAACGATCTGACCGGGCTATATTACAGCGAGTCGGCATCGCTCGGCTCAAAATTCAGATAGGAGGAAAAAATATGGATATCAAGCTGTTCTTTGACAGGATCGCAAAAGCAAATGAGGAACAGAACCTCGGACTTTACGGCATAGCCGCAAACAGGGACGGGATTTTCCTAGGTGAGCACAGGTTTATGCCCGATATCCCTCATCCAATGTATTCGCTGAGCAAGTCTTTTGTGTCGGTGGGCATGGGCATTGCAAGGGATGAAGGTCTGTTAAGCTTTGATGACAGGGTCATAGATTATTTCCCCGAATTCACACCCAAGGATGCAAATGAAAACCTTCAAAAACTAACCATAAAGCATCTGCTCACCATGTCCTGCGGCCGCATAGAGCCGGCGCTCAAGCTCATTTCCAAAGAGGGCGACCCCGATCCTATCGAGCAGTTCTTGCACGCACAGCCGGAAAGAGAACCCGGTACCGTTTTCAACTACGACTCCGGCTGCACATATATGCTTGGAGCGATAGTTCAGAAAATCACAGGGCAGAAGATGCAGGATTACCTTATCCCCCGTCTTTTCCTGCCCCTTGGCATAGAGGAACTGACATGGAGCGTATGCTCAAAAGGACGTACCTTATGCGGAAGCGGTCTTTTCCTTAGAACCAAGCAGATACTTCCCTTCGGTCAGATGTTGCTTGACGGCGGCGTTTATAACGGAAGAAGGCTGGTGAGCGAGGACTTCATAAAGGAAGCTTCAATGAACCACATATCTACCGAAATGTGCGAGATACCCGATAAACGCCTTGGCTACGGCTATCAGTTCTGGATGGCAAGGGAAAACGCATACAGGGCAAGCGGAGCATACGCTCAGGGCTGCCTTGTCATACCAAAGTATGGAATCGTAATAACTTACACAGCGTGGAATGGCAATCTACAGGGAATTCTGGATGCGATATGGGATAATATTGCGGCAATAAATTCATAGTTCAGCAATTTTGTGCAAGAACTTGACTGATGAATGTGATAATATTATTATAACGAATATTGGCAAAAAGGAGATAAAATCATGCTGAAACTTGATCTTGATATTGAACAGTTTTGGAAAGATGACGAGCTTGCTCATAAAGAAAATTGCTTCTCCAAAGATGCACCTCAGGTAGCTCTGGGCATCCGCATGAGCCATGAATGCGTTTATGCAGAGCTCGGCGAAGAGGGCAACCCCTGGGATCCCATCGACCCCGTAAGGCAGTCCGACCTCAACAAGCGCTATAACGACAAGGCTGAAAAGATCGTCGGCCGTCGTCTCCTTCCCGAAAACTATAACGCTATGGGCCCCAAGTTCCCCGAAGTAAAGCGTATCGGCGAAGTTTTCGGTTCCAGATATGAATATATCAACCATTCCGAGTGGCTGCACAAGTGCTGCGATACTCCTCAGGATGTTGAAAAGATGCTCGACCGTGTCGAGAAGATGGATATCCGCTCCTTCATGCTCCCCGAAAACTGGGATACCGAAGTAAAGCGCATCTTTGAAGAGACCGGCGCCCGTCCCCGTCCCATGCGCCATGTCCGCGGTCCCGTTACCCTTGCCTGCTCCCTGTTCGGCGAAGAAAACCTGATCTTCCTCATTCTCGACGAACCCGATCTGGCTGTCCGCTTCTCCAATGTCATTAAAAAGGTCATCATCGAGATGGGCGACATCATGGATCAGGAAGCCGGCATCGCTCCCGAAAACAGAGGCAAGTACGGCTTCTCCTTTGCAGACGATAACTGCTGCCTGCTCAACCCCGAAATGTACGAGCTGTTCGGTTATCCCATCCTCCGCGATGTATTTGCTCACTTCGCTCCCGGCGAAAACGACCGCAGGTTCCAGCATTCCGACAGCCCCATGGAGCATCTGCTGCCCATCCTGGGCCGCCTGAACTTCAACGGCGTCAACTTCGGACCCACTGTTCTGGTTCCCGCTATCAGAAAGCATCTGCCTAATGCTCGTATCGACGGCTGTCTGGCTCCCTTCACCTTCATGCGCAATGAAGAGGATGAGATCGTAAGACAGGTCATTCGTGACTGCGAAGATGCAAAGGCAAACGGCCGCGGCGTCAATATCTCCACCGCAGGTTCCATCAACAACGGCTCCCTGCTCACCAGCATGCGCCTTATCATGGCTGTTATCCAGAATTACGGCAGATACTAAGATTTAGGTGTAAATACGGCTTTTGCTTCGCATTTTCATTGACAAATCGCGCAAAATGTGATAGCTTTTATTTGCGAGCGCTGCGGCAAACGCGGCGCTCTTTTATATCGCAGTCAAAAGGGGCATAACATATAATGAAGACATGGTATTTTACTAGCGAGTCCGTGACCGAAGGACATCCCGATAAAGTGTGCGACGCCGTTTCCGACGCCGTGCTTGATGCTATACTGTCTCAGGACAAGAACGCCCGCGTTGCCTGCGAGTGCGCCGCGACCACCGGCGTTATTATGGTAATGGGCGAGATCACCTCCACCGCACAGGTGGATTTCCAGTCCGTCGTTCGCGACCGTATAAGGCAAATCGGCTATACCGATTCCGAATACGGCTTTGACGCGGATTCCTGCGCTGTTCTGGTAACCTTGGACAAGCAGTCTCCCGATATCGCAATGGGCGTTGATTCCGCATACGATAACGAAAAGGAGACCGGCGCGGGCGATCAGGGCATGATGTTCGGCTTTGCCTGCGATGAGACCGAAGAATATATGCCCATGGCAATCTCCCTTGCCCATAAGCTCACCAAAAGGCTGGCGGATGTCAGAAAGAGCGGCGAGCTTTCCTATCTCAGACCCGACGGCAAGGCTCAGGTCACAGT
>SVHB01000092.1 GCA_015056005.1 Clostridiales bacterium | reverse complement strand
TTTTGATATTTCAGGGTGTTTCATAACAAAATTCGCGCCTACGGTATAATTCATAGAAGCTATCATAGTATTATCCCCTTTTTGTTTGTGTAAATAGATAGTATCATGTTAATGAGAAAATTTCAACAAAAAAACAGCGGCATAAAGCCGCTGCAATATGTTTTATATGTCCTTGGCAATCCTGAGCGCCTCGTCGATGTTTCCTGCGAAGTTTTCTTCTCCGACAAGCTTATCAATGCCAGCTTTTCTCAGCACCTTCATGGGCTGATCGTTTACATGTGAGAATATGAGCTTCACTTCGCTCTTTTTACAGGCTTCAACCAGAGTTTCGATCGAATGAATGCCTGTTGCGTCGATCGCAGGCACGGCGCGCATCCTGATTATCAAAGCTTTGGTGTCCTCGTCGATCAAAATATCGGCTATCTTGTCGGAAGCGCCGAAGAAGATGGGACCGGTGATCTCGTATACCCTCACGCCCTGAGGAACTTTCTTGAACCTGATGTGATCGGGATCGGATTCATCGGGAGTTTTCCATGCCGAAACGGAGCTTTCATCCGCCATGCGCTTCATAAACAGCACGGTGGCAAGGATTATGCCCACAACGATGGCAACAACAAGGTCAAACACGATGGTCAAAACAAACGTGGATACCAAAACGATGGTATCGCTCAATGGAGAGGTTTTGACTATGTGTACAAACTCCCTCCATTCGCTCATATTATAGGCTACAACAAAGAGGATAGCCGCGATGGTGGGCATGGGGATGAGCTTTGCATAGGGCATGAGTATCACAAGCATTGCAAAGAGCACGACAGCGTGCACCATGCCGGCAATGGGGCTCCTGCCGCCGTTTTTGATGTTCGCGGCGGTCCTTGCGATAGCGCCCGTTGCGGGGATGCCGCCAAAGAGCGCAGAGCCGACATTGGCAACGCCCTGAGCGATAAGCTCGGTGTTGGAATTATGCTTTGTGCCGATCATGCCGTCTGCCACAACGCAGGAAAGCAGCGATTCAACAGCTGCAAGCACCGCGATAGTGAACGCATCGGGAATCGCATCCACTATGGTCTTCATTGAAAACGCGGGAACAACGAGCTTGGGCGCTGCAGAGGAAATATCGGGATAAAGCGTGCCGATGGTGTTTATAGGCACATTAAACAGCTTTACCACCAGCGCGCACACGATGACCGCGATGAGCGATGCGGGCACCTTGGGCAGAACCTTTGGCAAAAGGATGAGAATAGCAAGTGAAAGAACACCTATCGCCACAGCCCAAAGATTGACCGTGCCGAAGCTCAAAATGACCTCTTCGATCTTCTCCATGGTCTCAACAGGCGCATGGGTAAAGGTAAGCCCGAAGAAATCCTTTAACTGGCCTACGAGTATGGTCACGGCAATACCCGAGGTAAAGCCCGTGGTTATGGTATAGGGTATGAACTTGATAAGCCCGCCAAGTCTGAACACGCCAAGCAGCACAAGTATCACGCCCGCAAGTATGGTTGCGACCGCCAGCCCTTCAATGCCCTTGGTCGCAACTATGCCCGCAACTATTGTGGCAAAGGCAGCGGTGGGGCCTGCTATCTGTACCCTGCTTCCGCCAAGGAGCGATACCAGAAAGCCCGCAACTATAGCGGTATAAAGACCGACCGCAGGGCCTACGCCCGATGCTATGGCAAGCGCGATAGACAGCGGCAGCGCGATAATAGCAACTATAACGCCCGCGGTTATGTCCTTTATAAGCTGTCCTTTTTCGTAGTTTTTCATGCAGCCGATAAGGCTGGGAGAAAACGTCTTCATTATTACACCCTGTTTCCTTATATGTTAACAGCGCTGTATATTATATCCCCGAAGCAGTTAAATTTCAAGGCATTTTATTCATATGCCAAGCTTAAATTCGTTTTTCAAAAGCTCAGTATAACGCTCATTTGTTATATTTTCCTCGATGTGGATGAGCTCGTCACCAAAAAACACCTTATACTCGCTGCCGTTTATGGCTTTCCTGCCTCCGTCGGTCTTGATGGCGATCATGGGAGATTTATTGAAGACGGAATCGGGATGCTTTTCGCAGAAAAAAGATGGCTGAACAAAATCGATATCGAACGCGGGGTACTCTATAAAGCATATGAGCTTGCGCCATTGACCTTTGTGCTTTTCCATCAGCACCCATCCGTGGGTATTGTCCCTTTCAAAGCGGTATTCCTCGCCGTTTTGCTCCTGCACTATGCCTTCTTCTATTTTAAGCGGATATCTTGGCATATACTGCCCTACGCCGATATCGCAAAGATACTCTTCCCCATAAAGCTTCACCACGACCACCCTGTGCCTGCGCATGGGGATATCCTCCTCGCCGCGCAAAAACCTTGCAAACCTGTCGGAGGCGTCAAAGCCCAAGGCTAAAAGCACATGCTTCAAAAAACCGTTGAGCTCAAAGCAATAACCGCCGCGCCTGTTTATTACGATCTTTTCAAAAAGAGATAAAGGATCAAGCGAAAGCGGTTTTCCCGATAATATATCGATATTTTCGTAAGCGATGTTCTTTATGCAGCTGCTTTGAAGCAGACCTAAAAAAGCCACGGTTTTTTCGACCTTCGTGTCCTTATCAAGCCCTATCCTCTCAAAGAACCTGCAAAGCATCTTTTCGTCCATTTGACCGCCTCCCGATATTTCATATTTCCCTATATATCAATTTTACCCGAAAAAACTTCTTACTTCAATAGATTGACTTTTTTCTCCGATTTTTGTTATCATGAAAGCATAAATTGATTTATAAATGCATATCGGAGGATGTTCAGAATATTATGGAAGGTATCAAACAGCTCCGGCTTCTGGCAAAAGAATACTTGGAGCATGCAATGAGCCCTATAAACGCCCGCCGCATGGAACTGCACAGGGCGGTAAACGATCTTAATATGCAGCGTCCCGTTGTGCTCATAGACGAGATCCCATTCCATGAGCTCAATTTTGACGGTTCGCTCACCCTTTTGTGCGAAGACCCGATTTTGCGCTCTGTCGAAGACCGCCTGCGCAAAAAGCTTTTCCAATGGAAATATTTCCCCGCAGATATGATACTGGAGCCCTTTGTGCCCGTGACCAAGGTCATACGCAGTACCGGGATCGGCGTTGAGATAGACGACGACAGGATATATTTTGACAAAGGCAGGGAAGGCATCGCCGCGCACAAATACCGCGACAGGCTTTCGACCAAAGAAGAAGTCGAAATGATCAAGCCGCCCGTTTTGACATACGATAAAGAAGAAACGATGCGGCGATATATAAAAATTGCGGAAGCCATCGGCGATATAATCCCCGTGAAAATTACAGGTCACGGCTGCTACAGCGCGCCTTGGGATCAGATAGCGATGCTAAGGGGCGTAGACAGCCTGCTTATCGACCTGATCGACAGACCCGAGCACACGCACAGCATCGTTTCAAAGATATATGAATGCGAGACCGCAAGATTAAAGCAGATGGAGGACCTCGATCTTTTGGAGCTCGAGCCTTATTCTCTTCATTGCACAGCCTCGCTTTGCAGCGACCTGAGCAAGGGCTACGACGGCGGCAAGGTCATGCGCAGTCATATCTGGGGGCGCGGAATGGCGCAGATCTTCTCATCTGTCAGCCCCGAAATGCACGAGGAATTCGATATAAACTACATGGCAAAGTTCATGGAAGCCTTCGGTCTTAATTACTACGGCTGCTGCGAACCTCTTGATACAAAGATGCATATCGTGGAAAAGCTGCCGAACCTGAGAAAGGTTTCCATAACCCCATGGGCTAATGTGGATATTGCAGCCGAAGCCATAGGCAGGAAATACGTTCTTGCAAATAAGCCCAACCCCGCTGCGGTCACAAAGCCTCTTGACGAAGATGCCCTTAGAAAAGAGCTTGGGCGCACGCTCAATGCAGTCAAGCGAAACTCGTGCAGCTGCGATATAGTATTGAAGGACATAAGCTCATCCGGACATGATGTGAAAAACCTTATCCGCTGGGAAAAGATCGCAATGGAAACAGTGAACGGTTTTTGATGCAAACCAATATCAACCAAGTTTGACACATTGGTTTTACGGGGATATAATCTATTTATTATTTCAGGAAAGGAGATCAAAATGCAAAACAACCCACACGATCTTCTTTTTCCCGATATTGAAATCGAAAAAACACTCAAAAAAAGCAGCGGCGGCTGTGTATATCTGGTAAGATCCACCCTGACTAAAACAAGATACATTTACCGCATTTTTACGGGCAGCGGCGAGGTCTACCAAAGGATGACAGATATCTCCTGCCCGCATCTGCCAAGGATATATAAAGTAAAGCAGGTCGAAAAAAGCGTACATGTGCTTGAAGAGTATATTGCCGGCGACCCGCTTTCCTATATAATACAGACTCAGTCGCTTGATGAAGCGCAGGTAAAGTCCATTGTGCTTGATCTGTGCGCAGCGCTTGAGCAGCTCCACTTAATAGGCGCGGTCCACCGCGATATAAAGCCCGACAATGTCATCATTCGCGGAAGCGAAGCCGTCCTGATAGATTTTGACGCCGCAAGGACGGTAAAAAACAGCCGTACCTCAGATACAACCATCCTTGGAACCACGGGTTATGCCGCTCCCGAGCAATACGGTTTTACACAGACCGATGCAAGGGCGGATATATATTCTCTTGGCATACTGATAAACGAGCTTCTTACAAGAAAGCACCCGTCCCAAATGCTTTCCGAGGGAAGCTTTCTGCCCATAATCAGTAAATGCATAGAGGTAAACGCAGACAGGCGCTATCAGAATACAGGCGAGCTTTCCCATGCGATAAAAAACATGGGCGTTAAAAACAAAAAAGCTCCGGCAAAAAGGCTTATTGCGATCACTGCCGCTCTTTTTTGCATTCTGCTTTTATCCGCAGCGGCTTTGCTTGCAGGCATGCTTTCAGGCAAGCAGGCAGATCCAAGCGAAATTTCAGCTTCAGAAAGCGCAAAACCGGCTTTGCAAAGTTCTTCTCCCCCGCCTGCAAGCTCTCCTTCCGTCAAAACGCCTTCCAATGACAATACTTTCAAGCCGACTCCCACTCCTACCGTTGAAATAAAAACCGCAGCGCCCTCAAAACCGATGATAGCAAACCCTAATCATCCCGAAGCCCAGTTCAACGAGTTCTATTTTGACAGCGACAACGACGGTATGAACGAAAAATATATTTTCGGCGCAGCATTTGCAAACATACTTGAAGAAACTCCCATACTCAGCGAAGCCATCGCCGTTGATGAAAACATTTACCCCGAGCGCGAGGTATATCCCGCAGTGTTTGCCTGCAATCCCGACAACACCTATACCTATTCTTCCGATCTGACCGCACATCTTATAAACAGGAAAACAAGCATCCGAAAGTTCGGCGATAACACTGCTTTCCCCTATAATCTTTATGACGATCCTCAACATCCCGAAAAGCTCGGCGTGATCTTCTCTGACAGCGATATCGGGCGATGGGTGTTTGAAGTGAGCGCCGAATTGGAAGATAAGAAGCTTTCCGCCTCAAGCATAACGGATATCTATCTTATGACCGAGGATATCGAAAACACGATCACGCTTTACAGAGAAAAAACTCAGAAGACCATAAGCGATTATATAAGTCACTTTACGGAAACGGAGTATTTCGATGTGATACTCGGCCAAAACCGGATCGCAGATTTTGATGTGTTCATGAGCGATACAAAGTTTGCTTACGCCGAAAAGACCCCGGACGGCAGACTGATGATCACGCCCTTAAACGGAGGCGAAAACAAGTTCATAATAAAAGCGGGCGATATTTCGCAGGAATTCACATGTTATGTCGATCTAAAAAAGCTGTCGCTCATGGGCAGCGTTTATCCCGATCCCATATACCAGGATTTCGGTACGCTCCATGAGGATGCGGAATTTGAGGTAAGGCTTGACGGCGAAAGAGTAAACGATTTTACAGTAAGCTGCAACAGAGAGGATATCTGCACTGTAAAAAGAACAGATGACGGTATGCTGCTCATCTCACCCGTATCTCCCGGCACGGCAAAGCTTACCATAAAAGCCGAAAACGTGACCGCGACCATATATATCGGCATAGGTAAATAGAATGAAACAACAAAAACGCATAACCGTGATCGCGGTTATGCGTTATTTTTTATTCAAACATCGTGCGCGCGATGACCGCGTCCTTGAGATCGTCGCTGAGCTTATGGAAAAACTCCGAAAAGCCGCCTACGCGGACTATGAGATCGCGGTGCGAGTTAGGATCCTTCCTTGCAGCAAGGAGCTTTTCCTTTGATGTGCAGGTGATCTGCATCTGCGTGCCGCCCTTGGCAAAATAGCCTTCTATCAGGGCGCGAAGGATCCCGGGATCATATTTTTTCGTAACGCTGAGGTTCAAAACCGGTATCCCGTACACCCTATCCTGCGAAAAGCTTACTGCGCTTGAAAGCATTCCCGTGGGTCCTTTTATCGCTTTGCCGTTCACGGAAGCGATGGAATCCGCAAGCGCCTGCCCGCTTTCCCTTCCGTCCGGGGTAGCGCCGACCTTTCTTCCCTCTTTGGTATGACGCTTGAACTGATGTGAGGTGGGCAGTATCCCAAGCCCCATATCGAGAGTTTTGCTTTCATAATACTCGTAAAACCTGCTTGTGAGATCGTGCATGAGCGCATCCGCCTCGCTGTCATCCATGCCATAGCTCGGGCATTTATTGAGCCTTGCTTCAAACGCCGGATCGCCTTTACCCAAAAGATGCAGAAATTTCTCTTTTGAATACAGCTTTTCATCGAAGACGAGCTTTTTTACCGCCATCAGGGAATCCACGGTGTTGGGGATGCCGCTGTCTGAGGGCATCGCAAAAGTATACCTTGCTCCGCCCTGATAATACCCAAGCTGCCTGTCTATG
>SVHB01000091.1 GCA_015056005.1 Clostridiales bacterium | reverse complement strand
CCCAACGTGGTGCTCATGCCCCATTACGGCACCAACACCTTTGAAGCCCGCGTCGGCATGGTGGAAGCCTGCTGCGAGCGCATCCTGGACGCCCTTGACGGCAAGCGCCCCAAAAACGTGGTGAACCCCGAAATCTACGCAGAATAAAAACCTGATAAATCGGATAAAAATTCAGTCCCGATAAAAGGCTGCACGCACAAAACAGATGTCCGGCATGAAAGTTTCTTAATTTGCCTGCTATTGCTGATTCTCTTATGTGATAATTTGAAAGCAAACAGTCAGGCAAGTTTGAAGTTGTAAGTTCTTTGATAACAAATAGCAACCTATATTTTCCATTTTGCAACCTGTAATTGGTGTGAAATTGAAACATGATGTTTTACAATAACATCATCAACAGCAAGGAGGTTGTTTCACATGACAGTAGGTGAAAAAATAGTTAAACTACGCAAAGAACAAAACTTAACGCAAGAGCAATTTGCAGATATGTTGAAGGTATCACGGCAATCTGTATCAAAATGGGAATTGGATTCTACATACCCAGATACAGAGAAACTGATTAGAATCAGCAAAATATTTAATTGTTCACTGGATTATCTCTTAAAAGATGAAGTGGAGCAGATGGACATTAATATTGCGGCAGCAAACGAAGAGGCAAAAGAGAATAAAATACGCGCCGGAATACTGACATATTTATCCTTTCCTCCAATTTTTGGATGGATTGTGGGGATAATTTCTCTTAAATTTCAAAGTGACCACATGAAGAACAAAGTGCAAATCGCTCTGACATTTTTAGGGATGATATTCTCCTTAATTCTTACAGGGTTAATGGTTGCAGGATTTTTGTTGGAATTATAGAATACTGGAAATTCAGAAAATTCCAATTTTCCGAACAGACACAATGGTGCGCCTCTATACATGTCATCCTGCTGCGCCGTGCAAATAATGATGAAAGCCAAGCTGATTTTTTCAGCTTGGCTTTCACTGTCTTATTAGCGCCCTCTTAGGTCGGGCTGCATTTATTTACAGTTTAGGATATATCTCCTCAAATATCGCCTTATCAAGCGCCTTAAAATCTCTGCATTCGGCAAAGGTCGTTATCACGGCGTTTTTGTCACGCAGGATGATCGAGAGCTGGCAGTATTTACCATCAGCCCTGAACGAGCCCTCCCTTCCGCCCCAGAAAAGATATCCGTAGCCATAGGGCGTTCCGTTTTCCACCTGCTTTTTTGTGCTTTCCATGACCCATTCTTCTGATACCAGCTGCCTGCCGTTCACTTTTCCGCCGCTTAAGTACAAAAGACCGAATTTATGCAGCTCGTCAATGTTCAGGAAAAGACCTCCCGCGCCGAATGTGTTTCCCAAAGGATCGTATTCCCAAGTGGGACGCTTTATCCCAAGGGGTTTGAAAAGCCTTGGAGTAAGATAGGACACAAGGTCGCAGCCGGCGCGCCTTTGCACCAATATCCCCGCAAGATAGGGGCCGACGTTGTTGTAAACGAACTTAGTATTTGGTTCATACACAAAGGGAATGGAAAGCGAAAGCTTTACCCAGTCATCCTCATCATAAAACGGGCGCTGCGCTCCCATCAAAAACCCCTTCTCCTGACCCAGACACATGGTCAGAAGATCCCTGACTGTCGCCTTTTTAAGATTTTCATCGGGCTGAGACGGAATATCTTCCGCAAATGCATCAACTATTTTTTCGTCAAGGCTTAAAAGGCCTTCCTTAACTGCCATACCGACTGCGCAGGAGGTAAAGCTTTTGCTTGCCGAATATATATTTCGTCTGCAGGCGTCGTCAAGATCAACCGATGCAATATTTTCACCGTTTCTACTTATGCGGATGTTCAAAAGCCCGAGCTTTCCCGCAATCTCAATGAATTTATTCAGATCGATCATAATACCTCCAGCACTTCGACCGCAAATTTTTCAAGCGTAATATCGCCCGAGACTTCCTTACCTGTAAGCAGCGAACGGGTCCTGACATTGACCTTTGCTTCGACCTTGCGATGCTTATAGTTGAGAAGGAAGACATACTTTCTGCCCTCATTTTCGCGCAATACGAGCTCGATATCACCGGGCAGGGTAACGATCTCATCAAAGGTTTCCAGCACACCCAGATATTCCATTATCGCCTGCACACTGTCCCTTGTAAATGTCGAACCGTAATGCAGGACCTTGCCGCAGCCAACTTCCTTTTCGATAAGCGCTGCCCTGCCCTCAAAGAAGCAGCCCGAATAGCTTGCCAGCACCTTTGCGCCTTCCTTTGCTTCCATTATATCGCAGAACACCTTGGCTTCAAGCTCTCTATTACCAAAACTTACCTTTGGTACCTTTTCTGCAGGGCTTTGGAAGGTAAAATCTATCACATCGGAGCCGGAAAGGCAGCTGAACAGCCCGGGCATAGGCAGCATCGGACATTTTCCGGTCATATCCTTCTGCCCGGCTCTGCAGCCGATAACGAGCTTTCCTCCGTTTTCAACATATTCTTTGAGCACCGATATCCTTGCTTCATTGATGATCAGGGGATGCGGATAGATGAGCACATCGTATTCTGCAAGCTCTGAAACCAAAGTTTCATCCTTTAGGTATACCACGTCATACGGCACATGACCAAACTGCAGGCCTTCAACTATTCCCGCATCGCTTGCCCTGCTTACCCTTGAATGCCACACATCAAAGGTTGAATCCCACTCGTTATCGTAATCCTTAACATAAGCGACCTTTGCGTAGAACTTCGAACCTCTGATCTTTTCAAGCTTTTTGAGATTATCAGCAAAAAGCCTTACCTCGCTTAATCTTCTGTTGTCCCTGTTGTCGTAATCAAGTATGCCGTGCCAGTACATCTCGGTGCCGAAGGCCGCTGTGCGCCAGCGGAAGAAGGAAACGAAATCCGCGCCGTGAGCAACGCTCTGAAGCGCCCAGAGATTGAGCTGACCGGGTCTTGGAGCCGCAGCCTCCATTCTTGTGCTCCAGCCGTTTGCGCCCGACTGCTGTTCCATAACACCAAAATGCGGACAGATCGAGCGCACTTCCGTAAGGTTCCTCGACCAGCGCCTGTCGCTTAAAGCGTTGTCGTCCCAAACGCTGTCAACGCCGTAGGCAAAATTGGGATATGAGTCGTAGGTATAGATATCAAGGCATTTATCGGTCATCTCGTGGTTGTCAAGGTTCCCGAACAAGCCGTTTGTGGTAATAAAATCGCCCGGCTTTATGTATTTGCGAAGTATATCGCTCTGAAGCGCGCAAAAGCTTATAGCGCTTTGAGAAACAAATCTTATATAATCCAGATTCAGATGAGGATTGACTGCGTTGATGTTTGGAGCGCGGGGAACAAAGATCTGATCCCATTTGGTGTAGGTCTGGTTCCAGAAAACAGTGCCCCATGCTTCGTTCAGCCTGTCAAGGGTCTCATATTTCTTCTTCAGGAATTCTCTGAAAGCGACAGTATCGCTCTGGGAATAAAAGCCGCTTATCTCGCAGTTGAGCTCGTTATCGATCTGCCAGCCGATTATCGAAGGACGCTTTGCATAATGGTCCGCGATCTTTTCGACTATCCTTGCGCAAAAAAGCCTGTAAAGCGGAGAATTATAATTATAATGTCTCCTGCCGCCGTGGCGGTAAAGGGCTCCGTCCTGCCTTGCGTTCAAAACCTCGGGATATTTTTCCGTAAGCCATGCAGGAGGGGTCGCGGTGGGTGTGCCGAAAATGACCTTCATGCCGAGCTTTTCGCACACATCAAGGAAATCGTCAAAGAAATCGAAGTTGAACACGCCTTCTTCGTTTTCAAACTTATTCCATGCAAACTCTGCAATGCGCACCACAGTAATACCGTTTTCAAGCATCCGTTTGATATCGCTTTCCCAAAGCGCGCGGTCCCAATGCTCGGGGTAATAGCATACGCCCACGGTCATTTTATCAAACAAAAAGTTTTGTTTTCTCATAATATTCATCTCTCCAAATCGGATCTATATTATTATTATAAAATAAGCGATACGAGTTTACAACAAAAAACATTGCTTCATATTGCGGCATTTTTTGCCCCGTGCTATAATCAAATCACATACTGTCAGGAAGGAAAACCATATATGAAAGAATATAATTTCGCTCAGCAGCCTTTTAAGCTTTTCGGCCTGCCAAAATATTACGAAAACGGTCTGCTTGAGCGCATTCCTCAATATCTCAAGGACGAGGTCCCAAATGTATGGGAGCTTGGACAGCGCTGCCCGGGCGCAAGGCTCTGCTTCAGGACCGATTCAAAAGAGCTGTATTTCAAGATAATCTTAAAGAGCAACCGCCCCGATATCGGAATGTCGATCTTTTCGGCGCAATCGGGCAACGTATATATCGGAAACAGGCAGACTGCAAGATATGCAGGTCTTATCACGCCCGAGAACTATAATACCCTTATCTGCGAGGGCACCTTCACAAACGATCCCGGGATGAACGACATCACCGTTTTCCTTCCCAGAAATGAGCCTATCGACGATATCATAATCGGGCTTGACGACGATGCAAATATCGAAGCGCCCACGCCCTATAAATACCAAAAGCCCATAGTTTATTACGGCTCTTCCATCACCGAGGGCGGCTGCTGCTCAAAGCCCGCCAACGGCTATAATGCTTTCATCTCCAGATGGCTCGACGTTGATTATTATAATCTCGGCTTCTCGGGCGCAGCAAAGGGCGAGCTTTGCATGGCGGATTACATAAATACCATCGAAAAAAGCATTTTCGTATACGATTACGATCACAACGCCCCCACCATAGAGCACCTTGCCGCAACTCACGAGCCCTTCTTTAAGCGCATCCGCGAGCACAGCCCATCTCTTCCCATAGTAATGATGACCCGCCCCAATTTCGATTACGGCGATGCTCCCGAAAGAAGAGAGATCATAAAAAGGACCTATGAAAACGCAGTAAAAAACGGCGATAAGAACGTCTATTTCGTAGGCGGAGAGCTTTTCTTCGGCGAAGACGACAGATTCGCCTGCACCAACGACTGCTGCCATCCCAACGACCTTGGAATGTACCGAATGGCAAAGGTAGTTGCGCCCATTATTGAAAAGATACTAAAGTCCCTGTAAAGCAAACAGCCGAGAAAATTTCTCGGCTGTATTTTTGTTATACTAATCCTTGTAATAGCTTTCGGGGATATCCATAAGCTTTATGCAAAGGTCTTCTTTGGCTCTTGAATACATTTTCATTACCAGATCGCGGCATTTCTTTGCATCCACGATCCTCACCACAGCGTTTCCAAGCGTACCGAATTTCTGCACGCCCATCTTAACAAACGGCTTTTCAAAGTTCACGAACTGATCGGAAACATTATCGGTCTTTGAGCAATGGTGATGATGCTGTTTATGCGTGATGCTCCTGCCCTCATGGTCAATAATGGTTACATCAAAAGTCTTTTCGCTCAGCCTGTCGGGAATATCCGCCAGCTCGTCTATTGCGTGTATAAATGTATTCTTATCATTTCCAACGCCCAGAAGCAATATCTTGGCGTTCATGTCCGCAAGCCTTGACCATGCAAAGCCAACAGGACAAGGGGTCTGCGCCAGTTCTTCACCTTTTACAAACTCTTCCGCGCCCTTGCCGTGCGCCCAAACTGAATGAGTGGGATGAAGGGATCGTATTCCGTCATGCCTTTTAGCCGCAACGCGCGGCAGAGCCCCTATACATGGAATTTCCTTCCTTACATCAAAAACTGGGTTATCGCTTCCGATGCTGTCCCAAGTATGGGTGGGAACGATGAAAAGACCGCTTGAGAGCACCTCGCAAAAAGCGTCGATCACGCCGTCCGCGCCGTTTTCAACCTCGCCTATTGCGCGCATCGATGTATGTATGAGCACGGTATCGTCTTTATCTATGCCCATATCCCTTATCTGCTTTTTCAATTCTTCTTTTGTAAACATTTTAACCTTCCGTAAGCTCGTTTATATATGCCTTCAGCTCATCAAAGCTGCCGTGCACAAACGAGCTTATATCCTTTTCTTCCTTATTTATCAGCCAATCTGTCAGAAGGAAAAACTTCATGCCCACATCAAGCGATGCGATATCGTCGTGAGTGTCGTTGCCGATCATCAGGCATTCTTCCGGCTCCAAGCCCAGCATTTTTGCAGTTTCCAAGTAATACTCCTTATGCGGCTTGCAGGAATGAGAATTGGAATAGCAGGTTATCAGCTCAAATTCTTCCGGTGCGATACCCGCCCAGCTTACCCTTTGCTCTACTGCGACAGAGGGATAAAAAGGACTTGTTGCCAGCACGGCTCTAAGGCCTTTTTCCTTTACAAAGCTTACCAGCTTCGCCGCTCTTTCATCAAACCCACAGAGCTTTTTGCACTCGATGTAATCCGTTTTATAGAACTCATCCAGAAAAGGCTTATATTTCAGGCATTCTTCCCCAAAAACAGATGCAAAATATTCCCAGAAAACATCCTCGTTCAGCCTGCCGCTATTATCGTTTACAACAGCCATCACGCCCTGAACCAGAGCTTTCACAAAAAGGCGGGGTTCAAAGCCGTATGGAGCCATTTTCCCGGCAAGAAGCTGCATATAATATTCAAGGAACTTATCCTGATCCATGGGAAGCAGCGTCCCGTCAAGGTCAAAAAGAACAGCTTTTATCATATATTGCAATATCTCCGTTATTTACTGAAGGTCGAGCTTCAGATCGTTTTCCTTTATCCAGCCGATCTTTCTGAGCACCTCAGAGAAGATAAGGGTGAGTATCGCGGGCAAGATCACATGCATGACTACTATCTGGGTAATTATGACCACGGGTGACATGCCCTGAGCGCTCATGGCTGCCCAAGCGCCGAACTGACCTACAAGACCGCTGGTGCCCATGCCGGCGCCCATGGAATTGTTGACCATGCCAAGCACAGCTGTGGATATCGGGCCCAAGATAGCGGAAGCAAGAGTCGGAGGGATCCAGACAAGGGGGTTTCTGAAGATATTGGGTACCTGCAGCATCGAAGTGCCCAGACCCTGCGCCAAAAGACCGCCGAATTTGTTCTCCCTGTAGCTCATAACGGCAAAGCCGATCATCTGCGCGGAACAGCCTACTGCCGCAGCACCCGCTGCAATGCCCTCAAGCCCCAGCGATATG
>SVHB01000008.1 GCA_015056005.1 Clostridiales bacterium | reverse complement strand
CTCATAGCAGGCGTAGGTCTTTGATACATGGCGAATCACATGCTCTTTATGCTTTTGCCTCGTTACGATTATCAGCCCGACCCCGCAATTAAAGGTCTGCAGCATTTCGCCGTCGCTGATATTTCCACAGGAGCGAATGTATTTGAATATGGACGGTATCCTGACAGAAGCAAGGTCGATATTTGCGCTGAGCCCGTCAGGGATGACCCTTAAAAGATTTCCGCGTATGCCGCCGCCTGTGATATGCGCCATTGCAGTGATGCATTTTTCCGGAAAGAGTTCCTTCACGGCTTTATAATAGGGCGTGTGCGGTTTCATGATCTGTTCAATGAAAGTCAGCCCGTCTATCCTGTCCAGCTTGATATTTGGCATAGTTTCCATAAGAAGCCGCACAAGCGAATATCCGTTGGTATGCAGACCGTTAGACGCTACAGCAAGCACGCAGTCGCCTTCTTTGACAGCGCTCCCGTCGATTATCATATCCTTTTCAACAATGCCCGCTATGCTTGAAGTAAGAACATATACGCCTTTTTCAAGCACTGAGGGCTGGATGGAAGTCTCGCCGCCCACAAGTGAGCATTCGTTGTGAGCACAAGCCTTTGAAATGCCTTTTATAAGAGAATTTATTGTGTCCTTTTCCGCATTTGCGCAAACTATTGTATCAAGCACGGCAAGGGGCTTTGCGCCCATTACGATAATATCGTTTACCAGATGATTTATCATATCATAGCAGATGGACTCGGTATAGCCGTATTCCATCGCAAGCTTCTGCTTGGAGCCCGGTTCTTCGCTTTTCAGCACCAGAACAGGCTTTTTTATTTCGGGGAACTCAATATCATAAAGGGAAGCGAAAGGTCCAAGACCGTTGAGCACCCTTTTGTCCCCCGTGGAAAGATGTTCTGTCATTTCCTTTTTTATCATATCTGTATATGCGATATCCACGCCCGCCTTGCTGTAGGAAAACCCTTCGCCCATCATCTCACCGCCCATCAAAAGCTCGTCCACGGAAATATCAAGCGCCGTTGCAAGACTTCTTAATATTTCTGTTCCCGGCAGCGATGAACCGTTTTCCCATTTTGACACAGCCTGAAACGATATATGAAGCATATCCGCCAGTTTTTGCTGCGTAAGTCCGAGCGTCTTTCTTTTTTCCGCTATAAAGCTTCCGATTTTCTGACTGTTCAGCATTATATCCCCTCCAATACCGAAATTATAACGTTTTGACAGGCTCATAACAATAACCGCGTTTTTGAACATATCGCATCATTTCAACCCGCAATAGAAAAAGGGATGCTCTGCATCCCTTAATCGCCCGCATTTTTGGACAGGCGGGCAACTATACTGTCAAGATAATCCTTGGCTTGTTTGGAGTTTTGGAGTATTTCTTCCTGAGTGCGGACTCTGTCGCCCATTAGGAGTGTGAACTGGCTGGTCTTTAACCCCAGAGCGTCCTGCATATCGCTGTCGCTGCCCTCGGGGGAGACAAGGTAATAGCACAGCACCGAATCCTCCTGACCCATTCGGTGGGCTCTGTCCTCTGCCTGTGAGTGAACAGCGGGCGACCAGTCGAGTTCGCCGAATACCACGCAGGAAGCCCTTTGCAGGTTAAGTCCCGCGGCAGCCCTCAGCGAAATACAGCAAACATCGCTTTTGCCGTTCATGAACGCTTCCACAGCCTGATCCTTCTGCGCGGTAGTCTCCCTGCCGGTTATGAAAACGGGCTTATAGGGTTTTAACTGTTTTCTGTATTCGTCCATGACCGCGTGATGGTGGGCAAAGAGCAGCACCCTTTCGCCGGCTTCAAGCAGCGCGGAAACATAAGCGCAGACATACTGAGCCTTTGCAAGCCCGGTCGCCTGCCTGTCCTGCTGGGATATCTGCTCTATCAAAAGTGCGCGGTCGGAATTGGAAAGCTCCTCACCCGTCAGGCGCAGAAGAAGGTTTTTCGTGCCTGACATGAACTTTTTATATATCGAGAGCGAAAAATCGATCTCCTGAACGAGCCTGCGTTTTGGCGGCAGCTGAGGCAGGACTTCTTCTTTGGTGCGCCGAAGGATAAGCCCTTCGCGCCTCAAATAATCGCCAAGCTCCTCGGGCTTTGCAACGATATTATTGCCGTAGCCGTAGCACCACTGCCTTGAAAAGCTCTCCCAATCGCCAAGGGCGTGGAATTCCAGAATGTTTATCACATTCCATATCTCGCCGCCGCGGTTATATATCGGCGTTCCCGAAAGTCCGAAAGCGTTGTCGCAGGATCCGGAAAGAAGACTTGCTGCCGAATACTTTTCCGTTCCCGCATGCCTGAGCTCCTGGATCTCATCAAAAACACAGCATTTGAACCTGTATTTGGGCAAACTCTGCTTCCATTTACGCAAGAGCAGATAATGTACGATGTACACATCGGCTTTAGGCAGCTCATACGGGCTCAGACCCTTGATCTCATGTATCACCGGCTCCCTGCCGTCTATTCTCAAAAACCTTTTTATCTCTTTTTGCCAGTTTCTGGTAAGATGGGGCGGCGCTACGATTATCGCGGGGAAGGCTTTCATGACCGAAAGGGCGGCAAGCGCCTGAACGGTCTTTCCAAGACCCATTTCATCGGCAAGCAGCCCGCGCTCATTCTGGATAAGGAAACCCGTGCCCTCCTTCTGGAAGGGGCGAAGCTCACCTAAGAAATCCATAGAATCCGGCTGAGCTGAAAGCGGGTATGCTATCGCCTGCTCGCGCTTTACGGCAAGGTCTCGCGCTTTTTCAAGCATTTCAAACCATATCTGCCTGTCTTTTGGATTTATCTCAAGAGGGTACCTTAGCATCAGCCAGTTAAGGTTTCCGACCACTCTTCTGCTTGCCGGGAAACGCGCTGTATCCCTCGTTCTTCCCTCGCAGCCGGGAAAAAGCAGCTTTGCCATCTGACAAACGGCGCTGTCACCTTTTATAACAAAGCATTTCTGCCTTTTGTTGTAGGAAAGAGTCCCCCATGTATGCACATTCTGGGGCACGTCCATGAGATAAGCGGGATAGGGCAGCTCGCCCGCCCCTTCATCGTATTGACCGTCATAAACTATGTATTGATCGAAATACTCGTTGTTTTCCATCAGACGCTTATCCCCCAAAGAGATTTGAGCAAAAGCACGTGCACTTTTTTGCCCATTATGATACCTGGCACGCTCGCACGCTCGTTGCTCACAAGTATAAGTTCCTTTACGCATTGACAGGACGCATATTTTGACAGCTGTTTTTTGAGCACGCTTGAAGGTCTTATCCTTGCCTTCACCTCAAGCACAATGCCGTCGATGAAAAAATCCACTCTGCAGCCCTTATCTATCCTTGCTTCTTTTTTATATTCGATTTTGGCATCATCCAGCGCTTGCCTTACCGTTTCCTGAAGCTCCAGCTCGTCTATCACTCCGGGAGCGCGGATATTTTTAAGCGCGCTGATTATAGAATTTACATCTGTCATGGGTTAAATATTTGTGACCTTTCGGCGTTTTGCTTTACGTTTTACCAAAATCATGGTATCATTTACATTATATATTGTATACGGAGGCTTTTCAAATGGCAAGGTCTTTTGAAGTTATATATTCTTATGCCCCCAAAGCGGCCGTCAGCCGCCTTGAAGCATTCAGAGCGCGTTTTCCCTACCGTAATATGGAGCATCACGGTCAGATATACCGCGTATGGGATGTTTGCGATGCGCGCAATTCAAGCTTTGCCGCCGTTTACCTGCCCTCCGGTCTGGGCACAGGCGAAATATGGTTCCCCTATATGCTCTATAACAGAATGGACGTGCGCTCGATAGCGCTCTCGCTTGCAGCGGATGAAGACCCGCTGGTGCTTGTCCGTGCATGGGGCGAACTGCTAAAGGAAATGGGCGTACAAAAATGCGTGCTCATAGGTCAGTCTATCGGCGGACTTTTGGCTCAGATAATGGCAAAGGAATTCCCCGAAATGGTATTGGGGCTTTGTCTTCCCACCTGCGGCTGCCCCTCTGAGACGCTTTCACAGGAGGTCAGAGACACATGGCAATTAAGGCGCAAGCTCAAAAGAAGGATGAGCTGGCGCAGCTTCACCACCCGAGACAGGCTCAAGATGGCGTCCGAGATGTTCAACGCCATGTGCCCCGAGGACTATCAGGAATCTCAGGCGTTCTGGTCCGCTTTCATAGAGGAGACCTTTGATGAGTATGTTTATAAGGATCAGTATGTTGCAGTAAACACCCAGATGGTGCCAAATATCTACTCAAACATTTTCTTAAAGCCATCCGATTTCTCCGACGAGCTCAAGGTTTTGATCCTGCCCTCTCAGGGCGACCGCACTTTCGGCGAAAAAGAACGCGGTGAGCTTATAAAAATGTTCCCTCAGGCGCAGGTGAGCGACATCGGCAGATTCGGCGCTTTTGCCATGCAGATAGACGAGGACAGACTGACCGAGATCATCTGCGGTTTCATAAATTCGACAATTCCCACTGTTTGACACACTTGCCGTTTATTGGTAAAATAATTTGATACAACTCTTTTTGAAAGGGGTATGAACATGCATCTTACCGAAATCGAAAAAGATATTCTTGAAATACTTGCGCAGGACGCAAGGCGCACCCCCGCTCAGATCGCGCTGATGCTGGGCGCGGAAGTTTCCAAGGTACAGGAAGCTATAAAGGAACTTGAGGACGCCCGCGTTGTGGTTGCATACCCCGCGCTGATCAACTGGGATAAATCTCAGGCAGAAAGCGTTGAGGCTGTTATAGAGGTCAGGGTAACCCCCATGAAGGGCTACGGCTTTGACGCCATCGCCGAGCAGATCATGGAATTCCCCGAGGTCGAAAACGTATACCTCATGAGCGGCGCATACGACCTTCTGCTGTTTGTGCGCGCAAAGACCCTCAAGGAGCTTGCAATGTTCGTTGCAGAACGCCTTGCTCCCATCGAAAACGTAATTTCCACTGCCACCCATTTCATGCTCAAGAGATACAAGATCTCAGGCATCACCATGGATAAGCACGAGGATAAAAGGCAGGCGGTGAGCCAGTGAATTACGATTCTGTCATCTCCCGCACGGTAGCTCAAATACCGCCAAGCGGAATTCGCAAATTCTTTGATGTGGTAGCGACCATGCCCGGGGCGATCTCCCTTGGCGTGGGCGAGCCCGATTTTGTCACGCCCAACCATATAAGGGAGAGCGCTATCCGCTCCATCCGCTCGGGCGAGACCCATTATTCCTCCAACTGGGGGCTTATTGAGCTAAGGCGCGCCATCAACCGCTATCAGGAGCAGCGCTTCGGCATTTCCTATAACCCCGATAACGAGATAATCGTGACCGTCGGCGCTTCCGAGGGCATCGATCTTGCTCTCAGGTGCGTTATCGAGCCCGGCGACGAAGTCCTCGTTCCCGAGCCCTCCTATGTTTCCTATCAGCCCGTGGTCACGTTATCGGGCGGCGTTGCCGTGCCTGTGCCCACCTGCGAGGAAAAATGCTTTAAGATCGATAAGGAAACCGTTTCCTCTCTTATAACCAAAAAGACCAAGGCGATAATCCTTCCCTACCCCAACAACCCCACCGGCGCAATTATGACAAGGGAAGAGCTGACCGAGATCGCCGATGCTATAAGGGATCACGACATAATCGCGATCTCCGATGAGATATACTGCGAGCTCACCTACGGCGGGCTTACGCACACCGCCTTTGCCTCCATCCCGGGAATGTGGGAGCGCACGGTTACCTTAAACGGCTTTTCCAAGGCGTTTGCAATGACCGGCTGGAGGATGGGTTACCTTTGCGCACCAAAGGAGCTTGCGGCAATGATGTGCAAGATACACCAGTATACCGCCCTTTGCGCGCCGATAATGGGTCAGCACGCGGCGCTTGCTGCGCTTGAGGACGGCTTTAACGATGATTTTGCCGATGTTACTCATATGCGCAAGATATACGACCAGCGCAGGCGCATCATGGTCGAAGGCTTCCGCTCAATGGGCTTTACCGTTTTTGAGCCCCTTGGCGCTTTCTATTCCTTCCCCAACATATCCTCTCTTGGTTATTCCAGCGAGGAATTCGCCACCCGCCTGCTTAAATCCCAGCTCGTTGTCACCGTTCCCGGCACCGCCTTTGGCAAAAGCGGCGAAGGCTATGTCCGCTGCTGCTATGCGACCTCGACCGATCTTATATTCGAGGCACTTGACAGGATGCAGAATTTCGTGAACGCGGAAAAGACCGCGGGCGCATAAAGGCATGGAAAACGATTTTACCGTAAACATTCCCAAAAAGCGGCTGTATATAAACCGCAATACACCTATAGTAACTTATATACTGATCGCGCTTTGCGTATTGGTGTATATCTTGGACGCGATAAGTGAGCTTTTCCTAGGCACACCGATGCTCACCCTGCTGGGCGCAAAGATAAACTATTATATCTTTCTTGGCAATCAGTACCACCGCCTTTTTACCCCAATGTTCCTGCATTCGGGCATAATGCACATATTTTTCAATATGTTTGCCCTTTTTGCATGGGGCAGACAGCTTGAAGCTCTTTTGGGAAGGGCAAGATACCTTTTTGTGTACATAGCTTCCGGGGTCCTCGGCTGCTGCTGCTCGTATGCATTTTCAAGCGCGACCAGCGTTGGCGCTTCGGGCGCGATCTTCGGTCTTTTCGGTGCGCTTTTGTATTTCAGGAAGGACTACAAAGAGGTATTCAACACCTTTTTCGGAGTGCAGGTGCTTATCATCATCGCCATAAACATCTTAAACGGCTTTATCGCAGCCGATATCGATAATTTCGGTCATATCGGCGGGCTTATCGGCGGCTTCATCGCCTGCGGGATCACCGGCTTTTACGGACAAAAGCAAAGACCCATGATCAGGATCGCTTTTTCCGCGATTCTGGCAGTGCTCGTCCTTGGGCTTGTCATCGGCCGAAACTTATACTATATTTCTTTATAAAACCTAAAGGAGGTAAACAGCTATGAAACGTCTGTCTGTATTATTAGCGGCGTTTTTGCTGCTTACCTCATTTTTTGTATCCTCAATGCCAAAAAGTGCCTTGGCAGCCGTTGAAGCTGATATTAAAATGAGCGCTCAATCGTCGCCTGAGGTGCTCTCAGAGAGCGGTCTTGTGGATGTTACCGTGCTCATCACCCCCTCCTACGGCATAGCCTCGCCCGAAAGCGGGCTTGGAATCACGATACTCAGCGTGGAATTTGAAGGACGAAACAAAACGCCCTCGTCCTACGCCTATATCGGCGCGACCAAGGCTGTCATGCTGGAGGATATTTACATCGACTCAAAGGACCTGGGGGAAAAGCTGCCCGTCACTCTTACCTATATAGACCTTGACAGGCAGGTAAAAACCGCCAAATGCGATCTTGTGATCGGCTCCACCGCGCCCGATGCATCCTTTTCAAGGAGCATCGGCAAAACCTCGGGAAGCCCGGGCGATATCATCGAGATAGAATACACAGTCAAAAACCGAAGCGGAGTTGATTTTTCAAACATTTCAGTCACCGACGGTTTTATCGGCGAGATATTCACGCTTGCAAGCCTTAAAGCAAACGAGTCGCATACCCAGACGGTAACATATGAGCTTACCAACGACGTGGTGAGCCGTCCGACCCTGACCTATTATTACGATGGAAGCGACGAAAAGCAGGAAAAGACGCTTGACGCAAAGGCGATATATGTCGACGGTGCGGCGCTTGCTTTGGAGCTTAAAAGCGATGTTTTAACGATCATGCAGGGCGGTACCGCCTCCCTCACCCTTTCGGTCAAAAACGATACCGATGAAAAGCTGCGCGATATCACCTTCTATTCCCTTGCATGGCTGGAGTTTGACCCGATAAAGGAGCTTGCTCCCGGCGAAGTGCGTGTCTTCCATAAAGACGTGAAGCTTTATTCCGACAGTGATATCTCCATAGCGGCCGCTGTCACAGACAATGACGGCAAACAGCATTTCTGTCTTTGCAGAACGCTTTCGATAAACGTGGTCGATACTAATGAGCAAAAAGATGCAAACACTCCCGGGCTCGATATAAGCGCTCAGGCGGTCACAAACGGAGCCGATACCGCGCTTGCCATAGAGATACACAACTACGCCGAGGAAATATTTGATGCTGTGATATCGGACGAGAATATCGGTGTGGTCGAAGAGATCGGCGATCTTCCCCTTGGCGACAGCCTCTTTACCCTGCAAAGGGAGTTCATGCAGGATATTACCCTTGAACTTACCTTGTCAGGCAAAGCCCTTGACGGAAGCAGCATGACCGCAAAGGCAAACACGATAACCATAGAGCCCGAGCCCATCGTTATTCCCGATGTTTCTCAGGACGAAAAGAACAAAAAGTTCAATGTAGACGATTATCCGCTTCCGCCCAAAAACAGCGGCAGTTCATGGATCTATCTGTTTGCGGCGATAGTCTGCCTTGGGATATCAATAGTAGCCGCAATTCTTTTGGTCATACAGATAAGAATACTGATAAAGAGACATAAACGCGCAAAGCAGAAAGGAAAATAAATGAGCGCAGGATCGCAGCTTAAACTCAACATCCCCAAAACCATGCTTATCGGTCTGGGTTTCCTTGCCGTGTCGATGGCGTGGTCTGTCTATGCGGCATATGTCCCTCTGATACTCACCGATGAGTTCAAGCTCGATTCTCTGACTGTCGGCGTTATCATGACCATAGATAATATCTTTGCCGTGCTGTTCCAGCCGCTTTTCGGCAGGTTATCGGACAAGACCAAAACCAAATGGGGCAGAAGGATGCCCTATGTGCTAATTTGCGCTCCTATCTGCGCAATGCTTTTTGCTGTGATCCCTCATATGCGTATGATAGTGACCTTTATGCTCACCGTCATTTCCTTCAATCTGCTCATGAGCGCATGGCGCTCCCCCGTTGTTGCTCTCATGCCCGATGTCACCCCCTCGCCGCTTCGAAGTCAGGGCAACGGTATAATAAACCTGATGGGCGGTATAGGCTCTGCGCTTGCCATGCTCCTTGGCGGCGTGCTTGCAAATATCGGCGGCATGCAGCTGCCCTTCCTTTGCGTCTCAGCGTTCATGATAGGCGTTGTGATCACCATGTTCTTTACCGTCAAGGAGCCCCAGCTGGTTGCGATAGCCGCAAAGCACAACGAAGAGCTATTGGAAAGCGAAAAAAAAGAGGGCTTGGTATCCGATGCGGCTTCTTCATCGGATACACCAAAGCAAAAGACCGGCGGAAGAAAGCTTGTAAGCCTGATCTCAATGCTTTTTACCGTTTTCTTCTGCTTCTGCGGCTTCAACGTGCTTGAAAGCTATTTTACCCTTTACGCCACCCGCACCTTCCCTGAGCTCAGCGCGGGCGACGCCTCCATCATGCTTGGCATATTCGCAGCTTCGTTTTTGATAACCGCCGTTCCCGCGGGCTTTGCCGCCGCAAAATGGGGCAGAAAAAGATGCATCGTTTGCGGGCTCATAGTCGATATAGTCTGCTTTACCATTATGTTTTTGACCAAGAACCTTTATGTTCTTTATCCGCTCATAGTGATCGGCGGGCTTGCGTGGTCGTTTTCCAACACCAACACGCTTCCCATGGTAGTTGATATGACGGATTCCGGCAGCGTTGGCAGGTTCACCGGGTATTATTACTCATTCTCTCAGGCCGCGTCGGTTTTAAGCCCCATCCTTTTCGGTTTCCTTCTGCGCATAACCGACAACAATTACGATATAATGTTCCTTTATGCAGGCATTGCCCTGACCATGGCGCTCATCAGCGTTTCGTTTGTGCACCACGGCGATGTAAAAAAAGCATCGGGCAAGGTCAGTGCATCGGATATTCTCAGCAATCTTGACGATTAAAAGCTTATGAAGATATTGATAGCGCCCGACAGCTTCAAGGGCTCCCTGTCATCAAGGCAGGTAATTGAAATCATATCAGGGGCTGTAAAAAGCCTTATACCCGACGCGCAGATCACCTCCATTCCTGCCGCAGACGGCGGCGAAGGCACGGTCGAGGCACTTTGCGGGCAAAGGCTTGTTTCCTGTGAAGCTTTGGATCCCCTCGGCAAAAGCATAAATGCGGTTTACGGTCTCCTGCACGATACTGCGGTGATAGAGATGGCGTCCGCATCGGGTCTTCCCTTAGTGCCGCCAAATGAACGCGACCCCAGAAACACATCCACCTTCGGCACGGGTCAGCTGATACTTGATGCTCTGAAAAGGGGATATAAGAACATACTCATCGGAATCGGAGGCAGCGCCACCAACGACGGCGGCATGGGCGCGCTTAGCGCTCTTGGTGTACGCTTCCTGGACGAAAACGGCTGCGAGCTTGCAGGCAAGGGCAGCGAGCTGATAAAAGTCCGATCGATCGACAAAAGCGGTCTGACTCCGCTCATTAGAGGAGCAAGCATCACAGTTATGTGCGATGTGACCAACCCTCTTTTGGGTGAAAACGGGGCGACTCATGTTTACGGGCCTCAAAAGGGCGCGTCTGATTCCGTCATAGCCGAGCTTGAGCGCGGCATGGAAAACTATGCGGAAGCGATAAAGAAAGCGTTTGATGCAGACAGCCTTCTGCCCGGCGCAGGCGCTGCGGGAGGCCTCGGCTTTGCCTTAAGCGCCATAGGAGGCAGACTGATCCGGGGCGTTGACGCGGTATTTGATACCCTTGCTTTCAATGAAAAGGCGCATGGCGCTGATCTTATCATCACGGGCGAAGGACGGTTGGACAGCCAGTCCCTCGGCTTTGGCAAGCTGATCTCGGGCATAATTTCAAGAGCCAAATCCCTTGGCGATATCCCCGTACTTATCATCGCGGGCAGCATAATGCCAATGCTTCAGCTTCCCGAAAACACAGCCGCAATTTCCTGTGTTGACAGACCCATGGAGCTGAGCTATGCTATGGAAAATGCAGCGCAGCTGCTTTATACCGCCGCGCACAGGGCGATCAGCCTTTATCTGCTGGGGAAAAATCTCGGCAAGCAATAATCAGACTTCACTGAACCCGGAAAGGAACAGGTCTTATGAACATATTTGTGGATCTCTTTCTGACCTTTGCCAAAATAGGTCTGTTCACCTTCGGCGGAGGTTACGCAATGATATCGATGATCGAAAACAGCTGCGTACAGAAAAAGAGCTGGATAACTCACGATGAAATGATGAACATCACCGTTATCGCTGAGTCTACCCCCGGGCCCATCGCAATTAACGCCGCCACATATGTGGGCAGCAAAAAAGGTGGAGTTTGGGGCGCGGTGATCGCAACTGTCGGCATTGTGCTGCCTTCCTTCGTCATCATTTACCTGATATCCATGTTTCTGGATAATTTCCTTGAAATTCCGCTTATTGCAGCGGCGTTCAAAGGAATAAAGATAGCCGTTGGCATACTCATACTTGACGCAGGCATCGGTATGGTGAAGAAGATGCATAAAAAGGTCTTCCCCCGCACGGTCATGCTGATAAGCCTTGCGCTTATGCTGCTAATAAACATATTCTCAGTAAATATCAGCACGATTGCGCTGCTGCTGATTTTCGGCGCGATAAGCCTTGCGATGTTTATTGTGAAAGGGGGTAAAGCGGGATGATCTACCTTGAGCTGCTGCTTGGCTTTCTCAAAGTCGGCTGCTTTGCCTTTGGCGGCGCATACGGCGCGATCCCGCTCATCCGCGATATCGTGCTTTCCTACGACTGGCTGACGCACGAGGAGCTCACCTACATGATAGCCGTCAGCGAATCCACTCCCGGACCCATAATGGTGAACCTTGCAACCTATATCGGCAGCGCGCAGGGCGGGCTGCTCGGCAGCATCATTGCCACCTTTGCGGTCGTTCTGCCCTCTTTCCTTCTTATCCTGCTCATAGTTTCAGTGATGAAAAAATTCGTTTCCAACAAATATGTACAGGCGGCGCTGAGGGGCATAAAACCGGCAATAATAGGCATTATCCTGGCAACGGGCATATATATGCTGGTCGCGCACTGCTTTGAAAGCACAGCTTTTGACATAAAAGCCGCTTTTATCACCGCGATCCTTCTGGCGTTGACATACGCTTTGCCAAAGCTTATCAAAAAAAAGCTATCTCCCATAATTCTCATTATCTGTTCCGCCGTTTTAGGCATAATCTTTTTCTGAGCGAAAAAAAGACGCACATTGCTGTGCGCCTTTTTTAATGTACTTACTTGCCGGAAAGCTTGCGCTCCTGATCTTCGATCATGCGCTTTACCATGTTGCCGCCGATATAGCCCGCGTCCTTGCTGGTGATATCGCCGTTATAGCCTTCCTTGAGGTTTACGCCAACTTCGTTTGCGATCTCGTACTTGAGGTTATCCAGGTGCTGCTTGGCAGCGTTCTTTGCCGGAGAATTACCGGAAGAAGAAGAATTTTTCTGCATTGTTTTTACCTCGCAATGAAATAATAGAGTCTAAGCTACTTGGAACCGGCGTGTTCCTGCTCATACTGTTCGATCATACGCTTTACCATATAGCCGCCCACGTAGCCGTTTTCCTTGGCAGTCAGGTCGCCGTTGTAACCGTTCTTAAGGTTGACGCCCAGCTCCTTGGCGATCTCGAACTTCATGTTGTTCAGAGCCTGCTTGGCTTCAGGAATGTTGGTCCTGTTGCCGGAATTGTTGCTTGCCATGACGATATTTCACCTCCCGTTGCTTTGATGCTTTTAATTTAACCAAAGGCGGGGTTAATATGTTGGCAATTAGAGGCATTGCATAAATAATTCAGAAAAACGCGCGAATATAAAAGGATTTTGCATTACAAATGGTGAACATTACTATCTATGCAAAAAATATACAAACAAAGGAGAACATCATGGGAATATACAACGCTGAGACCGCAAAAAAAATAAGCGATTATATTGACCAAAAGCGTGAGGAGATAATTGCCGACATAATCCGCCTGGTTGAGATACCCTCCGTATCCGCTCCGGCAGTCAATGAAAAGCCCTTCGGCGAAGGTTCTTATAACGCACTCATGGAGATGCTCAAGATCGTAAAAGAGCATGGCATGGTCACCCGTAATTACGAAAACTACTGCGGCGGCGCGTGGTTTGAGGGCAGCGAGGACGCCGATATCGGGTTCTGGGGACATCTTGACGTTGTTCCCGAGGGCGATAACTGGATATACGAGCCTTACAAGGCAACGCTCAAAGACGGTTACATGATCGCAAGGGGTGCAAGCGACAACAAAGGTCCGACCGTTGCCACCATGTACGCCGTTCAGTGCCTCAAAGATCTGGGCATACCGCTCAAAAAGAAGTACAAGCTTTTCTTTGGCTGCGATGAGGAAAAGGGCATGGAAGACGTACAGTATTACGCAAAGAACTATCCCTGCCCCGCGCTTTGCATCACTCCCGACTCGTCCTTCCCCGTAAAATACGCTGAAAAGGGCATTCTTGAAGTCAATCTTTATTCCAAGCCTTTGACCGACTCCAGCGCCATTACCGAGTTCAAGGCCGGTCTTGCCAGCAACATGGTGCCCAACTATGCGCACGCAAAAGCATGCGGAGTATCCTACGACACCGTTGGCGCTTCTGCGCACACCGCATATCCTTACGCGGGCGTAAACGCTTTGGTCGAACTTCTTGACAAGCTGCTTGCTCTTGATACTCTGACCGCCGATGAGCGCGCTGCTTTTGAACTCTACCGCGTTATCGTTTCCGATTTTAACGGAATCGCCGCAGGTATCGCCTGCAAGGATGATATTTCCGGCGATATGACCTGCGTGGGCAGCATGGCCGACATCGAAAACGGCAGGCTTATGCTTCACATCAATATTCGTTACCCCGTTCGCGTGCCTTCCGACGGCATCATCGCAGGGCTTAAAGCGCTCTCAGAAAAATACGGCTGCGATTGCTTTGTCAAAAACGATTCCAAGCCCAACGATTTCCCCGCAGATCACCCCATTGTGACCACCATAACCGCCGTTTGCTCAGATTTTGAGGGCAAGGAAATGGAGTCCTCGGTTATGGGCGGCGGCACTTACGCCCGCAAGCTCCCCAAGGCGTTCGCCTGCGGCATGGGTCTTGACAAGCCCGAGGATTTTAAGGATTTCCTCCCCGAGGGACACGGCGGTGCTCATGCTCCCGATGAGTGCCTGCACATCGACACCCTCCTGCGCGGCATCAAGCTCTTCTGCCGCTGCCTGATCGAGATCGACGAACTGGAGATTTAGTTTTTTGGGAGGTACGTTCGAGATGGCTGCGCCCTCTCGAGCTCTCTTTCTTGGAAGAAGGCTTCGCCTTCTCCCAAAGATTTTTCTTCCTCCGGCAGATAGATTTTGTTCTTTAGTTATTTATGTGGAAGAAGGCTTTGCCTTCTCCCACACCCTCATCCACCAGAGGATTGCATCCTCTGGACTCCGCGGCTTTTGATCAGTAAATTTCATACATTAGCTTACGAGGAACCCGTAAAGTATGGGTTCCTCGTGATTTATTGTGTGAGCAGTTATTCGACAGAGATTTGGACAGCCAATCGTCCGTTTCTTTTTTTGCGTTTGGGGAAGCGATAGGAGTATTTTGCGTGCGCGTACTAAAAATACGCGAAACTTATGACGGTCGAAGACCCGGTCAGTGCGATAAGAGAGAAAAGCTATCTCGCGCACATATCGTGCGGCAAAGCCGCATATCGCTGCCGCGCAGCGGCAATATCGCTCACCGAAGGTGCATATCTTAGCAGATTGTTCTATTTCCCAAAGTCGGTCTTTGTTTAAGTATCTTATACATCTCTTCCGCCGCAAGCCTTGTTTTGGCTACGGGGTGATCGTTTTTGGGGAAGCAATAATATGATATCTCGTTATTACCAATGCCGATCACATCGCCGATCTTATACCAATAATAATCGGAATTGAGCGAATAGGAAGATAGGGGCGATTGACTGTAATTCAGTTTTCCGCCGCAGCCGGTCAGGGTAAAACCGTTCAGGCAGTGGGAAAGGCGGCCTTCACCCACCGTATAGAGAGCTTTTCCGTCCTTGAGGACAGCAATGTTTACCGGGATATCAAATCCGTAGTTGCCGTTTTCGATCTCTTCCTTCACGCACCTGCGCTGCCACATATACCAGTCGGGAATATGGGAAAACTCCGTTTTTCCCTCCGCAGCCTTTAAGAAGCCGTATTCATCCAGCTCATATTCCTTGCCGCAGCTTTTGCAAACAAGCTTTGTGCCTTTGCCCTGCATTTTGCCTTCGATCCCGCAATGGGCGCATTTATATAGGATTCTTTCAAGCCCGTCTGCTCTGAACGTTTCTTTTATTCTGATGCCGTTTTCCTGCTGCCACTTGAACCCGTCAAAGGTAAATTCCTTTTGGAGCAGCTCATCGATTTCATTTACCGACATATTTTCCATTTTTTCGGGCGTGAGCAGGCATTTCATATGCGCGCTGATATTTACCCTGCGCTTTTTGAGCCCGTTATACAGCGGCTGGCGCAGAAACGCACCTCTGGTATTTATAACAACGATAGGGACATTGAGCTTTTTCAGAACTACTCCGAATCTTCCGGGCAGCGCTGTTGCTGTGCCGTCAAAGGTATATCCCGCCTCGGGGAACATGAGCACGTTTGTTTTAAGCTCATTTAATGCATACCTGATATCGCTGATAAGCGAAAGGTCGCTCACGAACTTCCTTGTGGGAATACATCCAAGCAATCGCATAAGCAGCGCTTTGCCCACAAAACCATCTGTTGTACAGACAACGGAAAATCTTTTGGGGTAGATCAGCCTTGAAGCGATCTGAAGGTCAAGGAAGCACGAATGGTTCATAAGGTAAAGCGCAGGTCTTCCCTTCACCGAGTCCATATTTTCCTGAGTGTATTTGAAGCCCGTGAGCAAAAGCTCATAATTTGCCAAAAGCCTTATTGCAAATGCAAGCGGCCATATCTGGCGCATGGGCTTGTGATGCTTAAAGCTTTCAAGCGCCATTACCTTATCATAATCAAGGTTCTTTTGCCGTATATTCATATTCGCTTCACCTCTTGTTATTGTACATCCATTTTACAATACATATACGATGCGGGCAAGCAAACAAGAAAATATAATGGGATATTTCTATAATATTCTTAAAACAAGCACCGTTCTGTCGTCATCCGCGCCGCCCGATATGCAAAGCGACCTGTAAAGTATCATATCGGCTGCCGCCTGAGGATTCATTCTGTCAATATCGTTTTTGATGCTTTCCATAAACTCATCCTGAGCGCAGATATTTTCGTCGCATATCCCGTCGCTCATTATTATAAGAAGGTCGTTTTTCTTTAGGCTCGCGTTCTTTTTCCGCATCGAAAGGTCGTCAAACATCCCAAGGGGCAGACTGGAATCGGAAAGCACCTCAACGCTGTTTCCCGAAAGTATATACGAATGACAGGCGCTGACCTTCACATATGAAAGAGCTCCGTTTGACAGGTCTATGGTATTCATATCAAGGGTCGCAAATTTTTCTTCGCCGCCGGATATCGTGCTCATATACCTGTTTGCGGTCTCTGCGGCAAGTGCGATATCAAGCCCCGCGTTCAGATAATCCTCAACCAGCTTTACTGCCGACAGCGAAAGCTGCCTTGCTTCCCTTCCGCAGCCCATTCCGTCGCTTAAAAGCACATAAAAGCGCTCATCCTCAAGCCTTCCGAAGGCATAGCTGTCGCCGCACATGGACTCTCCCGCGAGCATCCTTCTTGCAACGCCGATCACGGGGGAAAGGTTTTCTATCCTTCTGAAGTTGAGCTCACATTCACCGCCCCTGCAAACACAGCCATAGCTCGTACACTGCATTTTCACCCCCGCGCAGCTGCTTATCACAGGAGCAATAACCAACTCGCATATACGCCTTGCCCCGCAGCCCTGAGCTGTGAGCTTTACGTTCAGGCTTTCTCCTTCAAAAGCCGCAACAACGTTTTTGACCTGTATGCCTTTCATGGAAAGCGCGCGCCTTATCTTTCCCGAAAGCTCTGAATCGCATCGATACTTCCCCGTCAGCTTTTCACAGATATTTCCGGTCATATCGCAAAAGGCTCTGAGCTGCCTTGAAACATTGCCCGCGCATACCTTTTGTGCAAGGAACATTCTTGCATGGCTGAGCATATCCTCATAGCGGCTGCAGAACGAGCCGCTTCCGCCTCCTTTTTCACCTGCGATACTCTTCAAAAATGCGGTCATCTCATCATCGTTCTGCCTTATTCGGCAGCTGTAATATTCTTTGCAGCCGTCGCAGACGCTGTCTATTGATAGCTCTTCGTTTTCCTTTTTGCTGAACGCCAGCGAAAGCGATGACAGCACCGGCAAAAGCCGCATGAGCCTTATGAGGGCAAACTCACGCATGGCTTTTGTTTCGCCAAAAGGCGCGCTGTCCTTTGAAGCATCAAAATAAGAAAAAGCAAGATCGAGAATGCTTTTGGGCAGCAGCGGCAGAATAAGAAATGAAGCTATGGATGCAATATATGCATCTATAGCAAATACATCGCATACGCTCCATATCATCCACAGTGCGCCTGCCAAAAACGCACAGGAAGCACCGAATTTGCCCAACGGTCTGAAAACGCCCGACATTGCTCCGCCAAGGGCGAGCATCGCGGGCGCAAAGCTCATATCGCCAAAGGAAAGCACGCTGCCCATGATACAGCCCAGCGCAGCCCCCCAGCCCGTGCCTCCCAAAAAACCGAGCACATTCACTGCGCAGGCTGTAAGCACCAAAGACGCCGTCCTTCCGATGTTCCCCATCGAGCAAAGCCCGAGAAGGCAGCCGCCGCCAAGGATAGAAATGCATATTCTTTCATAAACAGCCCCAAGACTTTTCTCTGCGATCGCTCCCAGAGCGCATCTGTACATAGGAGCAAAGAAAAGGCTTCCCAGAAAGCAAAGCAGGGCAGAAAATGCCGCATGCAGGCTTATCCCATCTAAAAAAAACGCAGCTAACGACATAAAAAGAGCGCCTATAAAATACAAAAAGCGTTCCGGAACCGCGCTTTTGAATCTCCTCAGCCTCAGCGTTAAAAAAGATACAATGATATAAGCCGGAATACCCCAATAAAAGCGCGAAATCAAACAACCCAAAGCTGCGCCCAGCATCGCGGGAAAAACCGGTGCGCCCAAGGACAAAACCGCGCACAGAAACGCCATGCCCAGCGGCGTTATCCCCGAATATACCATGGCTGCGCTTTGAAGCAGGCATAGTATAAACACGGCAATATCGCGGTACAAAAATGCAGGCGATATCCTGGCGCGGTTTTGGACCTTGAGCACTCTTTTTTCCCTCCTTTGACGGTATATTTTGTTTCACGAAAAGAAATATAAAGCCTTTAGAATAAAAAAATCGTCGCTTGACGCGTATAATTATAAAAATGTATTGACAAATATGGCGCATATGCTACAATGGAGTTGCGTTTGTATATATTAAACTTTTGGTTTGAATATATCAAACAGCAAACAAACTGAGTGTTTAATAATATCAAACCTCACTCACCTGAAAGGGGTGGATAAAATCCATGACAATCGGTGAAAAGCTGCGCGATCTGCGCACAAGGCGCGAGCTTACCCTTGAGGAGGTCGCAAACCGCTGCGATCTTTCCAAAGGCTTTCTCTCGCAGATAGAAAGAGATCTGGCATCCCCTTCAATAGCCACACTTACCGATATACTCCAGTGCTTAGGCACCGACCTCAAAAGCTTTTTCAGCGACCAGAAGGACGAAAAGCTCGTCTTCACTCCCGATGACGTTTTTGAGAAGGTGGACGAGGCTCAGGGCACCAGCATCCGCTGGCTCGTTCCCAACGCACAGAAAAACGAGATGGAGCCCATACTCATCTCAATCGCTCCCAAGAGCGAAACGGTGATAGACTATCCCCACGAGGGTGAAGAATTCGGCTATGTGCTCTCAGGGCAGATACAGGTGCATGTGGGCGACATAACCCACACGGCGAAAAAGGGCGATTCATTCTATATTTACCCATACAAACAGCATTTTTTAAGCAATAACCGCAATACGACGGCGCAGGTGCTCTGGATATCCTCGCCGCCCAGCTTCTAAAAAAGAAACAGCAACGGGAGGCGCCCTGCTATGTCTATTGTAGAAAAAGAACATATTATCGACCTTGTCGGTGTTTCCAAGCAGTATGACGGCACCGAGGTATTAAAAGAAATAAATCTTTATATCCGCAAAAAGGAATTTATAACCCTTCTTGGGCCCTCGGGCTGCGGCAAGACCACGACCCTCAGGCTCATAGGCGGCTTTGAAACTCCCTCTGCGGGCAAGATCCTTTTCAACGGCGTCGATGTTTCCGATGTTCCGCCCTATAAGCGCAAGGTCAACACCGTTTTTCAGCGCTATGCGCTCTTCACTCACCTGAACGTATACGAAAACATCGCCTTTGGTTTAAGGCTCCAGAAGCTGCCCAAGGACGAGATCGACAGGCGCGTGAACGAAATGCTCTCCCTTGTAGGACTCCGCGGATATGCAAAGCGTTCCAGCGAAGCGCTCTCAGGCGGTCAGCAGCAGCGCGTTGCCATAGCAAGAGCTCTGGTAAACAGGCCCGAGGTGCTCCTTTTGGACGAACCCCTCGGCGCGCTGGACTTAAAGCTCAGAAAAGAGATGCAGCTTGAGCTCAAAAACATGCAGCAGCAGCTTGGCATCACCTTCGTTTACGTTACCCACGATCAGGAAGAAGCGCTCACCATGAGCGATACCATCGTCGTCATGAACGAAGGCCGCATCCAGCAGATAGGCAAGCCCACCGACATCTACAATGAGCCCGAAAACGCTTTCGTTGCAGACTTTATCGGCGACAGCAACATCCTTCAGGGTGAGATGGTCAAGGATCGTCTGGTATTCTTTGACGGCAGGAATTTCGACTGCGTCGACTCCGACTTCGGTGAAGATGTCCCCGTGGACGTCGTCGTTCGCCCCGAGGATATAAAGATCGTCGAGCCAAAAAGCGGTATGCTTGAGGGCGTGGTCAAATCCGTCATATTCAAAGGCGTGCACTATGAGATGGTCATTGAGACCGCAGGTTTTTCCTACAGGGTACATTCCACTTCGATGCACCCCGCGGGCGCTCAGGTAGGTCTTACCATTCTTCCCGATGATATCCACATCATGATGAAGGGGGCTAACGCATGAACCGCAAATGGTATGCAGCGCCCTACGGCGTGTGGATGGTCATATTCACAGTCGTACCGTTCCTGCTCATCATATATTACAGCCTGACCGCAGGCGACGGCGGCTTTACGCTCAGCAATTTTCAGCGCTTCTTTGACCCCGTTTACATAAAGGTCCTGGGGCGCTCCCTTGGCATCGCGGCGCTTTGCACGGTTTTCTGCCTGCTCATAGGCTATCCTGCGGCGCTGTTTATGACAGATAAAAAGGTCGACAGGCGCGGGATGCTGATACTGCTTTTTGTTATCCCCATGTGGATGAACTTCCTTCTGCGCACCTACGCATGGCTGACCCTGCTTGAGTCCAACGGCATAGTCACCAAAGCGGTAAACGCAGTGATAACCTTTTTCGGCGGCGAGGAAATAAGGCTGCTTTACAACTATAACGCAGTCCTTATGGGTATGATATACAACTTCCTGCCCTTCATGATCCTGCCTATACACAGCGTGCTTACAAAGATCGACCGCCGTGTTATCGAAGCGGCGCAGGATCTTGGCGCAAATCCCTTCACCGTGTTCATCAAGGTTATCCTGCCCCTTTCCGTTCCCGGCATCGTATCGGGCTGCGTTATGGTGTTCATGCCCGCTGTTACCACCTTTGTTATCTCCACTTTACTTGGCGGCGGCATGAAGCTTTTCGGCGATCTTATCCAGCAGCAGATGATAACCACCGGCGACTGGAACTTCGGTTCCGCGCTTTCGATGGTCATGCTGATACTGATACTGATCTCTATGTTCTTCATGAACAAGTTTGACAACGGCGAAGGCAACATAATGTAAGGAGGGGTAAAATGAGCAAATTTTTCAAAAAAGCGTATCTTTACCTCGTTCTGCTTTTCCTTTACGCGCCGATACTGACCCTTATCGTTTATTCCTTCAATGCCAACAAGACCAGAGCCAGCTGGGGCGGTTTTTCGCTTAACTGGTATATGGAGCTTTTCCAGGATCCCGAGATCTTAAATTCGCTCTACATAACAATAGCCTGTGCAGTGATCGCTGCAATACTTGCAACCATCCTGGGTACTTTGGCTGCAATAGGCATGCACTCGATGGATAAGCTTCCCAAGCTTATATTTACCTCGATCTCATATCTGCCCATGCTCACCCCCGAGATCGTAACGGGCGTAAGCCTCATGATCCTCTTCCTCGCGGTGAAGCTGGAGCTCGGTTTTGTGACCATGGTGCTCTCTCACGTTGCATTTGATATACCGTATGTTATATTTGCGGTCCTGCCAAAGCTCAAGCAGATGAACAACCATGCATATGAAGCGGCGCTCGACCTTGGCGCAACCCCCACTCAGGCGCTCATGAAGGTCATAATACCGGAGATACTGCCCGGCATATTCACGGGTCTTCTCCTCTCCTTCACCCTGTCGCTGGACGATTTTGTAATTTCCTATTTCGTAGGCGGCCCGGTACAGAACCTGTCGGTGCTCATTTACTCAATGGCAAGGCGCGGCATAAACCCCAAGATCAACGCACTTTCCGCGCTCATGTTCGTTTTCATAGTGATTCTGCTATTGGTGGTAAACCGCCGTGCTTCCATCGTGGAACAGAAGCAGCACTAAAGATGGAATTATCCCCTAAACAAGGGTAAGATATATTCTTTTTTGGAGGAAAATTAATGAAAAAGATCATCGCTTTCGCACTTGCTCTGATGCTGGCCGTAATTTCCTGCGGCTGCGCTCCCGCCGATGATGCAAACACCATCACGGTCTTCAACTGGGAGGATTACATCGACCCCGAAGTTCTTGAAGATTTCGAGGAAGAGACAGGCATCACCGTAAAGTACCAGCGCTTTACCACCAACGAGGATATGTACATCAAGATGACCAAATCAGGCGCATCCTATGATGTCGTATTCCCCTCCGACTATATCATCGAGCGCATGATCGCTGAAGATCTGCTCGTTGAGCTCGACAAGAGCAAGCTCACCAATTTCGAAAACATCTACGACTGGATGCAGACCCCCGATTACGATCCCACCAGCACCTATTCCATGCCTTACATGTGGGGCACCGTCGGCGTTCTTTATAATATCGATATGACCGGCGAGGAGATCACCAGCTGGCATCAGCTTTTTGATACCAAGTATGAAAACCAGGTCTGCATGATGGATTCCATCCGCGACACCATCGGCGTTACCTTAAAGATGCTGGGTTATTCCATCAACACCAGAAGTGAGGACGAGCTGAACGCTGCCAAGGAAGCGCTTATCAAGCAGCGCGCAGACGGCATCGTTATGGCATACGGCGTTGACGATATAAAGGACAAGCTGATCAACGGCGAATGCGCCATCGGTCTTGTCTGGAGCGGCGACGCGGTTTACGCGATGGGCTTCAACGATTCCCTTCGCTACTCAGTTCCCACCGAGGGCAGCAACGTATGGCTTGACGGTATGGTCATTCCCAAGAGCGCCAAGAATATAGAAGGCGCGCACACCTTCATCAATTACATGATGCGCCCCGATATCGCAGCCCGCAACAGCGAATACATCGGCTATTCCACCCCCAACGAAGCCGCAATCGAGCTTATCGATGAAGAGATGGTAGCTGATTCCGCTTTCAATCCCGATGATGAAGTTATTGGCCGCTGCGAATGGTTCCATGACCTTGGCGAGATGCTCCCCATTTACGAGCGCATCTGGACCGAGATCACCGCAAACTGATCAACAGCTAAAAAGACTATACGGAAATTCCGTATAGTCTTTTTTCGTTTATCGGTTTTCAATACATTGTCCGCTCGATAACATTTTCCTGCAATTCGGGTGAGAGTCTTACGAAATAATCGCTGTATCCGCCGACTCTGACTATCAGATCGCGATGTTTTTCGGGGTTCTTTTTTGCATCGAGCAACTCCTCCGGTGATACGACCGTGGCAGTAAACTGCTGACCTCCGCCCATAAAATAGGTTTTGGCAAGTGCCTTGAAGGCTGCTCTGCCGTTTTCGCTTACAAACAGTTTTTTATCAAACTTTACCTGAAAAACGTCTCCGCTGCCTGCGTGGATCTGGTCATAGCCGAGCATCGACCTTATAAGCGCCGTTGGTCCTTTGGTATCGCAGCCGGGGGACGCACCCAGCGAATCGGCAAACATCGCTTCGCCCTTCTTCCTGCCGTTTGGCAGAGCGCCTACCTTCTTGCCGTTTTCAGCCGCGCGGTTAAAGGGCGAACACCCGCCTGTATAAACGCCCCCGCGATAAGTATGCTGGCGTTTTAGAACGGTCAGGAAATAATTGAACACATCAGTCGTCAGCTTATCCACGCCTTCATGGTCGCAGCCAAATTTCTCACAGGAAGCAAAATCGCGGCGTAGCTTTTCATAGCCCTCAAAATCCGCTTCCAGCGCATCCATCAGCTGATCCATAGTATACTTTTTCTCGTCAAACACCAGCTTTTTCACCGCCCAAAGGCTGTCGCCGGTATCGGCAACGCCCTCAGCGAGCACCTGACCATGGCCGTAGAGCGGACCTCCGTTGCGGTAATCCACGCCCTTTTCAAGGCAGCCCTCGATCAGGCAGGAGCGAAGGGGATTAGCGCCGTACATGGCGCGCATGTGCTGAGCGGTGTTTGCGGCGGAGCAGACAGAATATATCCCAAACTGCAGCTGCGCTTTATACGCACCGTAGAGCTGATCAAAGCTTTCAAACTTCCTCGCATCACCTGTGCTTACGCCCGCTTTTACATTGGTCTTTGTATCCACTCCGTTGTTCAGCGCATATTCAAGGCATTTTGCAAGGTTCACTTCCCCGTCTTCAAGGCCCATATGGCTTTTGCCCATGATATCGATCTGGTTGCAGCCGTTCATGCAATACTCATGCGAATGCGCATTGGCTATCCCTATCTTCTGCAAAGCGGCGCAGACGATCTCATCGTTATACAACACGGGCATACCTATACCCGAACTAAGCGTATCGGCGACAGCGTCCCACAGCTTTTCGGGGGTGTTTCTGTGTACCCTAAGAGTAATATTGGGCGTATTGTATTTCTTTTCTGCGGCTATGCGCAAAATATCATATGTCAGTTCGTTTGCCTGATCTGCCCAGTTCTCATCAGACCCGGCAAGGCAAAGGTTCCACGCACGCCTTGAGCGCATACCTTCCCACAGACGGTCAAGGAGGTCAGCCCTTTCTTCTTCGTCGCAGCCTGCCATATATGAGCGGTACATATACTGGTCAAATCTTCCCGGGGAATCCACGCCGTCGAAGAGGAAAAGCAGCCAGAACGCCATCACACCCGAGTTAAAATCATTCGCAGGCTTGCGGGGAATAAGCTCAAACGCCTGAGCCGCGCGCATTAATCGCTGTTTTCTTTTTGGCTCGCTCTCTTCTTCCGCCAAACCTTTTGCAAGCGCATAAAACCTGTCGCCAAGGATATCAAGCGCATCCAAAGCGTATTCGCAGCCTTTATAGAACCAATCGGTATCGAATGTATTCTTCTTTTTATATTCGTCTATGATCTTTCTGATGCCCTCGGTGCCAAGGTTCACGAGCCTGCCAAAATCCGGATTGGAGTGGCCGCCCCATGTACCCGCCCAGCCAAAGCTTTCGGCATGTGTGCGTGCTTCGCCTTCAAACGGTATATGCTGGGACAGCTGCGTATAATTTTCAAAAAAACTGCGCAGAGAATCTGCGTATTCCTTCGCTTCCTCATCACCCGGGAACTGCTCTATTATCGTTTGTTCATACCCTGCGTTATAGGTGATCGACGAATCAAAAGAAAATGCCAGAGCGGATTCCGTGTTCTTAAAGCTGAAGCTCGGCAATACATTTTCACAAAAGGAGATAGGAACGCTCTTTGCCATTTCCCGCAGCGCAAGCCCGACCCGCTGTGCGGTTTCTGTCTGCGCGCCTTGCATGAAAGCATCGGCTGCGGCGTCCCTGAAAGCTTTGACAGCCATAAAACATCCTCCTTACATTGGTGGATTTATTATTATCATGTTTTACATTCATGTACAAATGCATGATATCACAGGCTTTTTTAGCTGTCAATACAGTTATATTTGAATAATGCATACGCTATTCTTATTTACTATTGCGCTTTTTACTTAAAAATGTTAAAATAAAGGATAAGTTTATATTGTGAGGGGACTTCCCAATGAGTTCAAGACTTATCGTACCCAAGGGGTATGTTAGCCGCCTTGAGATGCGCGACACCGAGCGCGCCATCAAGTTTATAAAAGATACTTTTGAACGCGACCTTGCTGAGGCGCTTGGCCTTGAGCGTATCAGTGCGCCGCTTTTCCTCACTCCGGAGAGCGGTCTGAACGATGATCTCAACGGCGTTGAGCGCGCGGTCGCTTTCGACATAAAGGACATGGGCTGCGAGGCGCAGATCGTTCATTCCCTCGCCAAGTGGAAGCGCATGGCGCTTTACCGCTATGGGTTTACCCCCGGCACCGGTCTTTACACCGACATGAACGCTATCCGCCGCGACGAAGAGCTTGATAACCTTCATTCCATTTACGTGGATCAGTGGGACTGGGAGAAGATCATTACCCGTCAGGATCGCAATCTTGATTTCCTCAAGGAAACCGTTCGCGCCATTCACGGCGCCATACTTGAGACTCTTGCCGACGTCAAGGCGCTTTTCCCGAAGATCACTCTTTGCCTGAAAAAAGACGTTTTCTTCATCACCACTCAAGAACTGCTCGATATGTATCCCGGTCTCACCCCTAAGGAGCGTGAGAATGCGATCTGCCGCGAGCATGGCAGCGTTTTCCTGATGCAGATCGGCGGCAGGCTTTCCGACGGCACTATCCACGACGGACGCGCGCCCGACTACGACGATTGGCAGCTCAACGGCGATCTGCTTTACTGGAACGACGTTCTCGAGCAGGCGTTTGAGATCTCTTCCATGGGCATCCGCGTCGATCCTCATTCCCTCGACCTTCAGCTCAAGGAGCGCAATCAGGAGTCCCGCCGCAAGCTGCTCTTCCATCGCATGCTCTTGGCAGGCGAGCTTCCTCTCACCATGGGCGGCGGTATCGGTCAGTCAAGGCTCTGCATGCTCCTCCTCCAGAAAGCCCACATCGGTCAGGTGCAGGCTTCCCTCTGGAGCGACGAAATGATCGAAGACTGCGGCAGGAACGGGATATTCCTGTTATAGATGGGGGGGAGACGTTAGGGATGGCTTTCAGCCCTCCTTAAAACCCACCTGACCAAGGGATTGCATCCCTTGGATCCCGCGGACTTTGGGATCAGTAATTGAATACTTCAGCTTACGAGGAACCCGTAAAGTATGGGTTCCTCGTGATTGCTTTTAAATATAGTTAGGCTGTTGAGATTGGGCAGATTATCGTGCGTTTATGTTATACAACAGCAATTTCATACGCTGACACCTCGTCAGTCGCCTTTCGGCTTTTAGGGGGGAGACGTTAGGGATGGCTTTCAGCCCTCCCTAAGACCCACCTGACCAAGGGATTGCATCCCTTGGATCCCGCGGACTTTTTGGTTGAAAAAGTTAATAAGTTTGCTTACGCGTGGCCCGTAAAGTATGGGCCACGCGTGATTGCTTTTAAATGCAGTTAGGCTGTTGAGATTTGGGCAGCCAATCGTCCGTTTCTATTCAACAACTGCAATTGCATACGTTAACACCTCATCAGTCGCCTTTCGGCGACAGCTTCCCCTCGAGGGGAAGCCAAGAATGCTATGCAGACTTAATAGCTTAAGTTTTAAGAAATATATTATAGTTAAATTGTCTGAGTATCTTATAGGATGATCAGTAACTACCCAAGAGTCTAACACTCCTTAAAATAAATCACGAGTGGCCCATACCTGCCGGGCCACTCGTAGGCAAACGTATGAAATTTTCAAATCCCCCCATCGCGGGATCCAAGGGTTGCAAACCCTTGGTCGGAAGGGAGTTTGAGGGAAGGCTGAAAGCCTTCCCTCAAAAACAATTCGTATATAACTCTTAGAGCTTGATGGACCTATCGGTATAGGTGGTGTGGAGCAGCTCATGAGCCTTGTGGCTGTTGGGAGCGCCGAGGAACTCGTCATACAGCTTCTTGATATCGGGGTTCTCATGAGACTTACGCAGTGCCTTAGCCTCGTCTTCGGTGTACAGACCTGCTGCACGCAGAGCGCGAGGATCGCCCTCGTAACGCTTGTAAGCGGAAACGATGGGCTGGCCGCCGCCGTTTACGCAGCCGCCGGGGCAAGCCATAACTTCAACGAATGCATAGCTGGCTTCGCCGGACTGGATGCGCTTGATGAGCTTCTTAGCAGCGCCGGTGGAATGAGCAACAGCGATCTTGAGCTCCTGGCCGCCGAGGGTAACGGTTGCTTCCTTGATGCCTTCGAGGCCGCGGACAGCTTCGTACTCGACCTTTTCCATTGCACGACCTTCGAGAACGTCAGCAGCGGTACGCAGAGCAGCTTCCATAACACCGCCGGTTGCGCCGAAGATAGCAGCAGCGCCGGTGGACTCAGCAACGAGCTCGTCGAATACTTCTTCGTCGGGCAGGTTGACGAAATCGATGCGGGCCTGCTTGATCATTCTGGCGAGCTCACGGGTGGTGATGGAGATGTCAACGGAACGCATGCCGTCGGTGGTCATCTCGGAGCGCTGTGCCTCGAACTTCTTGGAGGTGCAGGGCATGACGCCTACAACAACGATCTTCTTGGGATCGATGCCGGCCTTCTCGGCGTAGTAGGTCTTGATGATAGCGCCTTCCATTTCCATGGGAGACTTGCAGGTGGACAGGTTGGGCAGCAGCTCGGGGAAGTTGTGCTCGCAGTACTTGACCCAGCCGGGGGAGCAAGAGGTGAACATGGGCAGAGCGCCGCCGTTCTTGATACGGCTGAGAAGCTCGGTAGCTTCTTCCATGATGGTGAGGTCAGCACCGAAATCGGTGTCAAATACCTTGTCGAAGCCGAGGCGCTTGAGAGCCTGGGTCATCTTGCCGGTAACGCGGCTGCCGGTAGCCATGCCGAACTCTTCGCCAAGAGCTACGCGGATAGCGGGAGCGGGCTGAACAACGACGAACTTGTCGGGATCTGCGATAGCTTCCCAAACCTTCTCGGTGTCGTCCTTTTCACGCAGAGCGCCGACGGGGCAAGCCTCGATGCACTGACCGCAGAAAATGCAGTTGGTGTCGATGATGCTCTTGCCGAAAGCGGGAGCGATGATGGTGTCAAAGCCTCTGTTGACAGCGCCGATAGCACCGATGCCCTGAATGTTCTTGCAGGCTGCTACGCAGCGGCGGCAAAGGATGCACTTGTTGGGATCGCGAACGAGAGAGGGAGAAAGGGTATCCTCTTCGTAATGGATGTTGGGACCGTCGAAACGGGACTCGTCAACGCCGAGTTCCTTAGCAAGGGTCTGCAGTTCGCAGTTCTGGCTGCGTACGCAGGACAGGCACTTGCGCTCATGGTTGGAAAGGATGAGCTCGAGGGTGACCTTGCGTGCCTCGCGGACAGCGGGGGTGTTGGTCTTAACTACCATGCCTTCGCTTACGGGCATAACGCAGGCTGCGGAAAGAGCCTTGGCGCCGGTGTCAACAACGCAGATACGGCAAGCGCCGATCTGGTTGATGTCCTTGAGGTAGCACAGGGTGGGGATATGTATATTGGCTTGACGAGCGGCTTCCAGAACGGTAGTACCCTCGGGCACACATACCTTGATGCCGTCGATCGTCAGATTAACCATAGCAGACATCGTATATATTCACTCCTTTAACTATTAAGAACGGGAGATCGCGTCAAACTTGCAGTTTTCCATGCAGACGCCGCACTTGATGCACTTAGAAGTATCGATGACATGGGGCTCCTTGACCTTGCCGGAGATAGCGCCGACGGGGCACTTCCTTGCGCACAGAGTGCAGCCCTTGCACTTAGCGGGATCGATCTTGTAGCTGAGCAGAGCCTTGCACTGGCCGGCGGGGCAGCGTTTCTCATAGATATGAGCTTCGTACTCGTCGCGGAAGTACTGCAGGGTGGACAGAACGGGGTTGGGAGCAGTCTGACCAAGGCCGCAAAGTGCGGAAGCCTTGATGTTTTCTGCCAGCAGCTCGAGCTTTTCGATATCGCCGTCTTCGCCCTTGCCCTCTACGATGCGGTTGAGGATCTCGAGCATTCTGCGGGTACCGATACGGCAGGGAGCGCACTTACCGCAGGATTCGTCAACGGTGAACTCAAGGAAGAACCTTGCGATGTCGACCATGCAGTTGTCCTCGTCCATAACGATCATACCGCCGGAACCCATCATGGAACCGATAGCGATCAGGTTGTCATAGTCGATCTTAACATCGAGCTGGCTTGCGGGGATGCAGCCGCCGGAAGGACCGCCGGTCTGAGCAGCCTTGAACTTCTTGCCGTTGGGGCAGCCGCCGCCGATGTCATAGATGATCTCACGAAGAGTGGTGCCCATGGGAACTTCGACCAGACCGGTGTTGGTGATCTTGCCGCCAAGTGCGAATACCTTGGTGCCCTTGGACTTCTCGGTGCCCATGGATGCAAACCAATCAGCGCCCTTGTTGATGATCTGGGGGATGTTTGCATAGGTCTCAACGTTGTTGAGGATGGTGGGCTGGCCGAACAGACCCTTTACAGCGGGGAACGGAGGACGGGGGCGGGGTTCGCCGCGGTTACCCTCGATGGAGACCATCAGAGCGGTTTCTTCGCCGCAGACGAATGCGCCGGCGCCAAGACGTACTTCGATGTCGAAGGAGAAGTCGGTACCGAAAATGTTCTTGCCGAGGATGCCGTATTCCTTAGCCTGATCGATAGCGATCTGGACGCGCTTAACAGCGATGGGATATTCGGCACGGCAGTAGATGTAACCCTGGTCAGCGCCGATAGCGTAACCGGCGATAGCCATAGCTTCAAGAACTACATGGGGGTCGCCTTCGAGAACGGAACGGTCCATGAATGCACCGGGATCGCCTTCGTCAGCGTTGCAGCATACGTACTTCTTATCGCTCTTGCTTGCTGCTGCAAAAGCCCATTTGCGGCCGGTGGGGAAGCCTGCGCCGCCGCGGCCACGAAGACCGGACTTGGAGATCTCATCGATGACTTCCTGGGGAGTCATGGAGGTGATGACCTTTTCAAGTGCCTTATAGCCGTCAAATGCGAGATATTCGTCGATATTCTCGGGGTCGATCATACCGCAGTTCTTCAGAGCGACGCGCTTCTGCTTCTTGTAGAAGTCAACTTCGTCCAGAGACTTGAGGGTGTCGGTTTCCTTTTCGATGGACTCGTAGTAGAGAAGATCCTTAACTACGCGGCCCTTGAGCAGATGCTCTTCAACGATGCGCTCAACATCGGAAACGGTCACGCGGGAGTAGAAGGAGCCTTCGGGGTAGATGATGACAACGGGACCTGCCTGGCACAGACCGAAGCAGCCGGTACGTACGACCTTGACTTCCTTGTCAAGACCGTGAGAAGCGATCTGGGCTTCAAATTCCTTTATGATATCCATGGAGCCGGAAGAAGAACAACCGGTACCGCCGCATACCATTACATGGGATCTGATCAAATCCATGATGTATATTCCCTCCAAAAATTTTATCTTTGGCTAAATCGCGGTCAAATTACCGCTTGTATTTATTCGGCAGCGCCGATGGTGAACTCTTCAACGACCTTGCCGTTTACGATGTGCTCGGTGATGATGCGGGCAACCTTATCGGGGGTCATCTTAACATAGGTGACCTTGGGCTGATCCTTTACATAAACCTCGACGATGGGCTCAAGACGGCATACGCCGATGCAGCCGGTCTGACCGACGGTAACGTTGGTCATATTGCGGCGCTTGAGCTCCTCGACGAACTCGATCATAACGGGACGTGCGCCTGCTGCGATGCCGCAGGTAGCCATGCCGACTACAACACGAGTGTTGCCTTCTTCTTCCTTGCGCAGGACGATAGAGTCCAGAGTCTTTTTACGAATGGCCTCTAATTCCGCTAAAGTCTTCATTATATTACCTCCGCTGTTATATGCTTGTTTTAGTACTTTACTCGACCGTACCGCACTCATTCATGCCCTCTTTGATATAATCGCTTATCCATGCGGCTATATCGGGATGATTGAGCTCAAGGGGCTCGACCATAGGCTTTATCTGCCTTGTATCAAAGACAAATTCGTCCTTGGGCCCGCGGTAGGTTATCAAAAAGTCCATATGGGTATTAAGTATCACCAGCGTCTGCAGAGTGCCCGCAAGGTCTCCCATGGGAGGCCTGTCGATATTTTTGAGCCCGAACGATGCTTTCACCGTGGTCCCAACGCCCACCTGAGATTCAAGGGAAAAATCTCCGCCCGTGGTCTGCGCCGTCATTTTAAGGAAGGGCAAACCCAGGCCGACCTTTCTTGTCTTTCTTGTGGTGGTAAAAGGATCGGTCACTTTCTGAGCGAATTCGGGCGTCATTCCGCATCCGTTATCGCTGAAAATAAGCGTGATAAGATCCGCAGCTTCATCAACGGTTATCGTAAGCTTCAAAAGAGAAGCACCCGCGGCTACGGAATTCTGGGCAATATCAAGGACATTGTCTGCAAGTTCGCGCATCATGGCTTATCTGTACTTTGCAATGATGCCGGGGATGTCTTCGGGAGTGAGACGACCATAGACTTCGTCATTGATCATCATAACAGGGGCAAGGCCGCATGCGCCAAGGCAGCGGGTGGGGTTGAAGGTGAACTTGCCATCTTCGGTGGTCTTGCCTGCACCAACGCCGAGGGTCTTTTCGATCTCTTCGTGGATCTTCTGGGAGCCCTTTACGTAGCAAGCGGTACCCATGCACAGGCTGATGATGTAATCGCCCTTCTTTTCCAGATTGAACTGGGCGTAGAAGGTAGCAACGCCATAAACGTCGCCAACGGGAATATCGAGTTCCTTAGCGATGTACTGCTGAACATCTTCGGGCAGATAGCCGTAGATATCCTGGGCCTGCTGCATGATGGGCATCAGGGCGCCTTTCTCGTTCTTAAGGCGAGCGACCATAGCCTTGAGCTGCTCAAATTTTTCTTTATTAGCCTCTAAGGACATTTCGGTGTGACCTCCTATACTGTCTTTGACAAAAAGCTGTCAATCATACAATTTATTTTACCACAGATATCGATAAATTGCATTATATTTTTACATATATTTTCGAAGAAATTATTGTAAATTTATTCTTTTGTTGTTTTTATGGCCCTGAAAAGCGCTTTTACGCTTCTTTCCTCAGCCTCAACAAAGAAATCCTTCTCAGATATATTCTCAAGATAATGCGCATCCGATGATCTGAGCAATTTATAATTTGATATATCCACATGCGAAGGAAGAGGGGAGTCCTTGCAATACTCTATTGCGTCGTATTTAACGTTCATGGGAAGAAATCCCAGAGCGCCTATGACCCCGTTTGAGCCGCGGTTTATATGCGCGGGCACGCATAGACCGTCGAACTTATGGCAAAGAGATGCGCATTCCTCAAACGAAAGCTCCAAAGCCGATATGAGCAGCTTTTCTTCAGTCCCCGTTTCCTCGTCCTGCATATCCATCACCTGCTGTTTTCCGAAAAACTCCGGCTTGTTCCTGATATCGGGAAGATATTTGTATATCTCATCTCCGAAAGCGAGCGCCTTTTCGAGCTCATCAAAATAGCAGAGCATGTGCACTTCTTCTTTGGTGTTCAGCTCAACGCCGGGCAGCACGAGCACATCCATCATCTTTGCAACCTCAAAAACTGCGGGCAGATTTTTGGCTGAGTTGTGGTCGCACACGGCGATGGCGTCAAGACCTTTTAGGTATGCCATGCCAACTATATTGTTGGGAGTCATCAGATCGTCCCCGCAGGGGGACAGGCAGGAATGTATGTGCAGATCGACATACAGTTTCATTTCATCATCCCTTATTTTTTCGCCGCGGGAATGCCGTTTTCATTCATTACGGAAACAAGCTCATAAGCGTTTTTATCGCTTAAAAGGATCGCTATCTCCTCTTCGTTGGCTTTTTCTATAATGGTATCGTCAACGGTGATCCCTTCGGGGATAATGACGCAGGAAAAATCGAGCAGAGAAGCAACCGCCACCACGTTCATATGGGTCTGCACGGTTATCCATGCCATATCCATAACGCCCTTGCCCATAACATGGCTCAGAAGGTCGCAGGTGTATCCGCTTTTGATTTCGCGGTCGGCGCCTTCACCGGCAACGATCTTCGCTCCGCAAAGCGCGGCAAATTCGGAAACTTTCATATGTATCCGCCTCCATTCATTATATAAACTATTGTTTGTCCTCAGTAGGTGTTACGTTCACATGGAACCTTGTGCTCTCGGAGAGGATGACCATCTGCTCTGCAAGATACTGGACTCTGTCGCGCATCTTGAAAATGCAGTTGAGCTCGTTTGCATAGCCCCGCACGATATCCTCTGCCAGAGTTCTGCAGGAGGGCGAACCGCAGGAGCCGCAGTCGATACCGGGCAGCTCGCTTGCGATCTGATCCATGATCTCCATCTTTTTGAGCCTCTCGGACATCGTTCCTTCAAACTGCAGCACAGGGTTGGGCTCGATCTCCTTCTGGGATTTGAACCTCTCCTTGGCAGACTCGAATATCTCGGTCTTGTCTACCGTTGGCTTGGAATTATCAAGTATCTTTCGCATCCTGTTTTTGGCAACGAAATTGTTCTCAACAACCAGAGGTCCGCCAAGGCAGCCGCCTGTGCAGGCAAGCCCTTCAAAGAAATCAAGGTCGTTGAACTTGCCGTTTTCGATCTCTTCAAGAGCGCGCATAACATTGTGTATCCCGTCTACTGCAAGCGATTTGGGCACGCCGACGGCAGCAGCCTCGCCGCCATGTACCGCCCAGCCTACGCCAACGGCGCTTGCACGCTCTATTATGTGCTCTGGCAGTGGGTCTTTCAGCTTCTGCGCCATGGCGCTGTAAATATCGAGCATGGATATCGCGCCGTCGACATTTGATTTGTCCTGAGTAAGGCTCGCCTTTATCGCCGTCATTTTGGCAGGACACGGGGTTATGAAGAACACGCCTATATCATTTGGATCATATCCGGTCTTTTTCACCGCTTCTTCCCTTGCAAGCTGAGCCGCGACCTCCATGGGCGACTGCATATCGATTATGTTGTCGATCAGCGCTGGATAATTGACCCTTATGAGCCTCATTATCGCAGGGCAGGCAGAAGATATGACAGGCTTGGGCTTGTCTGTAGTCTTCATTTTCTCCGCCACCGCATATGAAACCACTTCCGCACCTCTTGCGACCTCAAAAACGTCGTCGAACCCAAGGGCAAACAGCGCCGCGATTATCGGGGTAGAATTATGTACGCCCTTGAACTGCGCATAAAGGGTGGGCGCGGGAAGCGCGATCTTATATTTATAATCAAAAATGCTTTCAAAGGGATCGGTCAGCGCAACTTTTGCCTTGTGCGTACAGACCCTTATGCACTCGCCGCAGTCGATGCACCGCTCGCCAAGGATGGTAGCGCGGTTGTCCCTTATGCGGATAGCCTCTGTGGGGCATCTTTTCAGGCAGGTCGTACAGCCTTTACATCGCGATTTATCAAGTGTTACCGAGTGGAAATATTCTGTCATACTTTATTCCTCAAATATTAAACGTCATGGTGATCGTCGTACCGACACCCACCTGCGATTCTATATCAAATTTATCCGCGTTTCTTGCCATATTGGGAAGACCCATGCCGGCGCCGAAGCCCATATCGCGCGCATGATCGCTTGCTGTGGACCAGCCTTCGGTCATCGCCTTGTCTATATCGGGGATGCCGGGGCCGTTATCCTTAACTACGATCGACACCTGCGTATCGTCCATCAAAAGCTCGATCTGCCCGCCGACTGTATGGATAACAAGGTTTATCTCCGCCTCATATGTGCCGATGGAGATGCGGCGCAGCGTTGCAGCATCGACCCCAAGGCGCTTCAGTGTGCGCTTTATCTGCCCGGAAGCGTCACCCGCCAGCGAAAAATCGCCCGCGATGACCGGATATACCGCTATGCTCTGCATCATTTACCTCCAAGATCCACACCGGGCAGCCCGGCGCTGAAAAGCCTTCCGCAAGTCTCATACATGCTGTATTCGGTTGCAAGAAGAAGGATATCGTCCATCTCCGCCATATCGATAACATCGGGAGCGGGGCGCTTGCCGCGCACATACACTATGCAGGGAAGATCCATGAGCGCCGCGGTGCGAAGCGACTGAGAGTTGACAAGACCGGTCAAAAGCACGGTGCTGTCCTTTACAAAAGCCAGAACGTCGCTCATCATATCCGAACCGAACGCGGAGTCCACCTGTGTATCAAGACGGTTGCCGCAGCAAAGCACCTTTGCATCAAGCAAAGTGCAGATATCTCTTGCAGTCATAATATATACCTCCCAAAGCCCTCCGAGGCTCGGGTACACTAAATAAGCTGCGCCGAATCGGAAAGGCTGTCGATAAAATTACTGTATTCAATTATCGTGTCGATTACATTATAACGCATACAAGCGCTGAGCGCCATAGCATCAGGGGCACTATCCGAACAAATTTTTTCAAGTTCTTTATACATATTTTCAACCACCCCAAGAAGACCCGAAACTATACCGCCGTCATCGGGAAAAAGCTTTTCGCACTCTTTTAATCCTTCTATGTTTTTCTGCATATCTTCCTTTATCTCCTCCAGCTGAAAAATCACTTCGTCCGCACTCATTTCAAGCACATCAACGCTGTCCGAAAGAAAGGAGAGAGTATCTATGGCGTCAAACAGCAAAGAATTGGTGTTTTCTATGGTTTTGATCCGATCTTCGGGGGCGCTTACAGTAAGCGTAAAGGACGGAAGCGTACCAAGGTATATATAGCTCTCTATTCCGCTTTTGCTGAGCCTTTCCTTTACCTCGTCCGCTTTATCGTCGCTTAGATATGCGCAGGCAAACACCCTGTATTTTGAATCAAAATGCACATAGCCCGCACCGCCCACTTTCTTTACTTCATTTGATGCTGCATCTGCCGTATCCAACGAAGAAAACGCACCGGTCTGAACCGCGTGATAGGTATGCTTTTCAAAAACGATCTCGCTTGTCCTGATGCGCTGTGCATCGGTTTGATCAGCACTGGAAGCAGCGGGCAAAGAACTGTCTTTGGGTATTTCGATCTTGGGTATCGCCTGAGCCTTATTGCCAAACAGCCTGTCCGCAAGCCCCGCCCCGGCCATCGCAGTCCCCGTTATTGCCCCCGCTGTCAGAACCACCGACAAGCATACCGCCAAAACATAAACCGTCTTTTTTCTTTTGCGTCTGATCATAAATCTGCTTTTGTGCATGTGTGACCTCCCGTTTTTTTACAGTCTATGCATACATCCAATAGTTTTATGTGTAATTGCTTTTATGGCGTTTTCCTGTTATAATTAAGCCAAAAGAAAACTTTAATAATGAAAGGAAAACCTATGCGCTATCATATTGATACCATACCAATCTGGGATGCGTTCAAGAGCGGCAGCGAATGTCCTCTTTGCACCATATACAAAAAGATCGAAGCGGATTTTATCGACAGCGCTCTGGGCGGCTCGGTAATGGAGCCCGATACCAGAATAGAAGTTAACAAGGCAGGCTTCTGCAACGAGCATCTTTCCATGCTCTACGGTATGCAGAACCGTCTGGGGCTTGCACTGATGGCTCATTCTCATCTGAAAGAGATCATAAAGGAGCTGAGCGAAAACTCCAAAAAGGTCATCGATCAAGCCGAGATCGACGAAAAGAAAAACATCGCCGTGCGCTCTGCTCAGGCGGTTTCAAAGTCCTATCCTTATCTTAAGGAGACCGAAAAGCTCAGTCAGAGCGCACATAACAGGCAGTCAGATTGCTTTATCTGCAACAGGATAGAAAACTCAATGGTCAGATACCTCGAGACCATCTGCGCCATGTGGGAGGACGATCCCGAATTCAGGAAGCTCTTTGCCGCCTCCAAGGGTTTCTGCCTTGACCATTACAGCCGTCTTCTGGACACCGCAAGGCGCAAGATGTTCGGCAAGCCCCAGAGGGAGTTCATTAAAGAGCTTATCAGGATAGAGGAAGAAAACCTTGACAGGATCGAAAAGGATCTTGAGTGGTTCACCCTCAAATTCGATTACCGCAACAGGGATAAGCCCTGGGGCGAATCAAGGGATGCGGTGGAGCGCACCCTGCTCAAGCTTCGCGGCTGGACCCCGCCTGCCGAGAAAAAATAATCATTCATCACCAGCGCATTTTATCCAGAAGCCCGCGCCGCTGCCGTCACGGTACCATTTGGACCCCGTAAGGCTTGGCGGGGCTTCTTGCGCATATTCGCCGGGGATGGCGATATATACCTTTTTGATCTCTTTTGAGTGCAGCTGCGCGCCGATCAGATAAAACCTTTCGTCATCCATGGGCATGCGCGCTTTCACAAATGTAACATCGGGCAGCTCATCAAAGCCGGGATGCCTTTCGCCTTTTTCAAAGAGAGGATAGAGCGACAGCGCATAGCCCGACCAGACCGGCTCATCGGCATGCGTTTCTTCCTCGGTCAAAAATGCTGCTTCGTCTATCTCTTCAGGTATTTCCTCACAAAGCAGCTCCCGGCTCACATCGACGATCTTTTCCTCGGCTATCACCGCAGGATAGGTCGGCTGTTCGGGTTCGTTATCTTCAGCTGCTTTAATGCCCAGATATTCTCTGAGTCTGTTTTCTATCTCATCCCAAGGGCGCATGGGATGTTTTCCGTATATCCCCGCAAGCACAGCTTCGCCATTTGATGCTCTTACCAGCACCGCAGCGTTGTGATCGTCAAAGGCTTCCGCCGAAAACGAGGAATTCATCACGCCCTGCCCCGATGCTCCCGCTTTTACGCTGCCGACCAAGGTTATCTTTTCGCCCTTAGGGCAAAGCAGCAGAAGGGAATAGCTTTCGTCGCCGATCAGCCCCTGCGCCGTCATGGATGCTGCGCCCTTGCTGCCCTTGAGCTCAAACCTTGCAAAGCCTGCAGCGCGGTCGCTGCCCTTTACTCCCCTCAGCATCGCAAAAACTCGCCTGAAATCGTTGTTCATAAAACCACCTCCGAAAATAATCGCGATATATCATATGTGAAAGGATGAGCGCATTATGAAGGTTATAAAAGTCGCATCCGACAAAGATATAAAAGATGCCGCAATGCTTGCCGATATGCTCTGGCCCGGGCATGAAGAAGGCGAACTTAAAACGGAATTTGAAATGCTGGTCTCCGATCCAGAAAACGAGCTTTTTATCGCTCTTTGCAATGAAAAAGCCGTCGGTTTTGCACATGTATCGATAAGGCACGATTACGTTGAAGGCACTTCTTCAAGCCCTGTCGGTTATCTTGAAGGGATATACGTTCTGCCCGATCACAGGCGGCAAAAATGCGCATTTTCACTCCTTTCAGCCTGCGAAAGCTGGGCAAAGGAGAAGGGCTGCACGGAATTTGCCAGCGATATGGAGGAAGGCAACGAATTGAGCTATGCGTTCCACATGGGCGCTGGTTTTACGGAAGCAAACAGGATAGTTTGCTTTGCCAAAAAGCTATAACAGGAGAAAAATATGGAAAACAAGCTTTTTTATTTAGCCCCTGCAAAGCAGTGGACTCAGGCGCTGCCCCTTGGCGGCGGCAAAATAGGCGCAATGGTATTCGGCGGCGCAAAGGAGGAAAAGCTGTCTCTCAACGAGGACACGCTCTATGAGGGAGGTCCCGCAAACAGGAACAACCCCTCAGCGCTTGAAAACCTTCAAAAGATCAGAAAGCTTTTGAAAGACGGGGAGCTTGACGAAGCCTACGCGCTCACTCAAGTCTCGATGACCGCCGTTCCAAGATACTGCGGCCCGTATCTGCCGCTCACCGATCTGTTTTTAAGGTCAAGGAAGCTTTTGGATATAAGCGATTACAAAAGAGAGCTTAACATAAGGGAGAGCACCGCAAAGGTCTCTTTTGTATCGGGCGGCTTCAATTATGAGCGCAGATATTACATAAGCAATCCCAAAAACGTGCTCGTAACAGAGCTTTATACCGATTCGCCCGACGGGCTTTTCTTTGATGTAAATCTCATGCGCCGCCCCTATGACCCGGGCACTCGCTTATGCGGTCACGACGGTCTTCTGATGCACGGAAAGACCAACGGCGGCATGGACTATGTCTGCGCGCTCAGGATAAAAACCGAAGGCGGCACTCTCACTTCTTTTTCCGATGTGCTTAGGGTGGAAGGTGCAAAAAAGGCGACCCTGATCCTGTCTGCCGCCACATCTTTCAGGCACGATGATCCCGAAAAAGCGGCTATGGACTGTGTAAACCATGCATATGAATTATCCGACGCTCTGTACCCTGAGCATGTGAGCGATGTGACCGCGCTTTACGACAGAATGAGCCTTGATCTTCATTCCGATCCCGTGGATCTTCCCACCGATGTTCGCCTTGAAAACCTGAAAAAGGGTCAGGATGACGAGGGCATGTTGGAGCTGATCTTTAATTTCGGAAGATATCTGCTCATCGCAAGCTCCAGAGAAGGCTCGATGGCAACGAACCTTCAGGGTATATGGAATGCGGAGTTTGCACCTTCATGGGAATCGATATACACCATCAACATAAACACCGAAATGAACTACTGGCCCGCCTGCCCCGCGAATCTGCCCGAGCTTTCCTTCCCGCTTTTTGACTTTATCGAAAAGATGGTCGAGCCCGGAAGGTTCACCGCAAAAAACACATACGGCTGCTTAGGCTTTATGGCGCATCACAATGCTACAATATGGGGCAATACCGCACCCACCGGCGCGGGCGTTTTCCTCTGGCCCTTCGGCGCCGCATGGCTTTGCCTTCAGATATGGGAATACTACGAACATACCCTTGATCTTGATTTTCTCAAAACGCGCGGCTATCCCCTGCTCAGAGAGGCAAGCGAATTCTTTGTCGGGCATCTTATAAAGGACGAGCGCGGTTATTACATCACCGGGCTTACCCAGTCGCCCGAAAACACCTACATCCTTGAAAACGGACAGAGAAGCACCCTCTGCCCCACCTGCACAATGGACAACGGAATCCTCAGAGCGCTTTTCACCTATACTTTAAGCGCAGCAAAGGTTTTGAACGATGAAAATGAGCTCATATATGCTATAAAAGAACGCCTTGATAACCTTGCGCCCTATGAGATCGGCTCAAAGGGTCAGCTGCTCGAATGGGAAAAGGAATATGAGGAGCTTGAGCCCGGTCACAGGCATGTTTCACATCTTTTCGGTCTGCATCCCGGCAGGGATATTTCCCCAAGGACCACGCCCGACCTTGCCAAAGCCTGCGAAAAGACGCTCTCGCTCAGGCTCAAAAACGGCGGCGGTCACACGGGCTGGAGCAGAGCCTGGCTCATAAACTTCTATGCAAGGCTGATGCGCGGAGACGATGCAAGGGAAAACCTTTACCTTTTGCTCACCAACTCCACCTATGAAAACCTTTTTGACAAGCATCCGCCCTTCCAGATAGACGGCAATTTCGGCGCGACGGCAGCGGTTTTAGAAATGCTCTGCCAGAGCCACATGGGGTTCATCGATCTTCTGCCCGCCCTTCCCTCAAAATGGAAAAAAGGAAGCGTTCGCGGTATGCTCCTTCGCGGCGGCGTCACTGCGGATATTTCATGGGACGAAGAGCAGGTTTCCTTAACTCTCATTCCCAAAGTTGACATATCGACCGATTTGCGATATAAAGATGATATAAGAAAGCTTACGCTCAAAGGCGGCGAAAAGCTTACGCTTACCTTTCAAAAATAATTGAGGTGAAAAATATGCAGAAATTTTCTCAGATGCCCTATGAGCGCATAGATGTTGAAGCGCTCAAGGCAAAGTTTACTCAGCTGCTGGATGAATTCAAGGCAGCCAACGACTACCCTCAGGCAAAGGAAGCCTTCAAAAAGCTTGAAGACCTTTCCACCGAAATGGAGACCGGTCTTTCCATCGCCTATGTCCGCAACACCATCGATACCAGGGACGAGTTCTACGACGGCGAGATCAATTTCATCAACCAGACCATGCCCGGCGTTTCCCTCATGTGGCAGGATTTCACCAAGGCATTCCTTGATAATCCCTTCCTTGGCGAATTTGAAAAGGAATACGGCTCCATGTTCATAAAGAACGCAAAGGAGAGCTTAAAGCTTCAGAAGGAAAGCGCCATCCCCCTTCAGATCAAGTCCAGCGAGCTTGAAATGGAATACCAGAAGGCCGCAGCTGCCTGCACCACCACCTTCATGGGCGAGGAATGCAATTTCTACGGTCTTTTGAAGTTCATGGAAGACGACGACCGCGAGGTCAGGAAAAACGCCTTCAAAGCATGGGCCGATCTTTATGCTTCCGCAGCTCCCACCCTTGATAAGGTTTACATCCAGCTGGTCGATATAAGGAAGCAGCTGGCAAAGGAGCTCGGTTTTTCGGATTATATCGAGATGTCCTACCTCTCCAGAGGCAGATACGATTATGACAAAAACGATGTTGAGCGTTTCAGGCAGCAGATCGTTGATGTTGTCGTTCCCGTATGCGTTAGGCTCAGAGAAGAGCAGAGAGCCCGCATCGGCGTGGATAAGCTCCATTATTACGACGAAAACTATATGTTCACCGACGGCAACGCAATGCCCATCGGCGGTCAGGAAGAGCTGGTTGCCGCTGCATCCCAGATGTATAGAGAATTGAGCAATGAGACCGGCGAATTCTTTGATTTCATGACCACCTATGAGCTTTTCGATCTCACCACCCGCCCCGGCAAGCATCTTGGCGGTTACTGCACCAGCTTCCCCGCATACAAGGCGCCCTTCATCTTCTCCAATTTCAACGGCACCAGCGCAGACGTCGATGTTCTCACTCATGAAGCGGGTCATGCTTTCCAGGCATATGTTGCAATGCGCTGCCAGGAGATCGAGGACAACATGGGCTCCACCAGCGAGATCAACGAGATCCACTCCATGGCGATGGAGCTGTTCACCTATCCCTGGATGGAAAAATTCTTCGGTGAAAACGCCGATAAGTACCGCTACAGCCATATCTGCGACGCGCTTTTCGTGCTCCCCTATATGTGCGCTGTCGACGAATTCCAGCACAGGGTGTTTGAGCTTGAAGATGCTTCCGATCCCATGGTATTTAGAGCCATCTGGCATGAGCTGGAAGCAAAATACATGCCCTGGCGCGATTACGACGGAAACGAATTCCTCGAAGGCGGCGGTTTCTGGATGCAGAAGCAGCACATCTTCCTCTACCCCTTCTATTACATCGATTACGCTCTGGCCCAGATCGCCGTATTCGATCTTTACGGCCAGATGAAGAGCGACCACAAGGGCGCTTGGGAAAGGTACATCACCCTTTGCCGTGCAGGCGGCAGCAAGGGTTATTTCGAGCTGCTTGGGCTTGCGGGCATCCGCATCCCCTTTGAGGACGGCGCCGTAAAGGCAGCGGTCGAAAACCTCACCGACGTTATCGGCAAATAAAATACAAACAAAAATCCCGTGAAGCATTCAGTGCACAGGCTTCACGGGATTTATTTTACTGTTTTATTTTGCGTTTCTCTTTGCGGCAAGAGCCTTTACGTTTTCGTTTACGCGCTTTTTATTGAGCGGATAGAGGAAGGCGAGGGTTATGGCAAGCAGCACGAAGCCTATCGCGGGAACGCCGCAGGAAAGGTTGTATATGCCCTGTGCTACCTGAGCGCTCTGACCTACGGTAGAGCCGGACACATAGCCTATAGCGGTAAGCAGACCGCCGGCTACGCCCGAGGACGCTGCCTGACCCATCTTTCTTGCAAAAGAATAGATGGAATAGATCTCGCCGTCGGATCTTACGCCTGTCCTGACCTCGGTATCATCGATAACATCGGTGATCATTGCCCAGCAGATGAGGGAGAAGAAGGCAAGACCGCAGAAAGCAACAGCATTCATGATCGCAAACAGCCATGCGTTTTTGATCTGCATGAAGAACATAACGGCATATACCGCCGCACCGAACAGAGAGCCGCCGATAGCAAGCTCTTTTCTGCCGAACTTCATGGAAAGGGTGCCTACGATCGCAGCCAGAACAAAGGTGGGGATCATGGAGAGCATGCTGGCAACAGCCTGCACCTGAACATTGCCGAAATAATCGGGATAAACAAAGCCGGTCATGGTCTGAGAGGTCAGCTGGACAAGCAGCATGCAGATGGAAGCTATAACGATACCGATAAGAGCTTTATTGGTAACAAGACCTTTAAGGAGCTTGACAAGGTCAAACTTTTCGACCTTCTGCTCTACCTTTACGCGTTCTGTGCACATATTATAGCAAAGCAGATAGCATATTATCGCAAGCACAGAGCAGATACCGGCAGCGACGGTGACCTTGCCGCCGTTCAAGATCTGCACGCCGTTTACGTTATCATACACGACAAGGGGCAGGATAACGCCGGTAACAAGACCCGCAAGGGAAGCGCCGATGGTGCGGAAGGTGGAAAGGGAAGCCCTGTCCTTGGGATCGGCGGAGATGGCGGAAGCCATGGAACCGTAGGGGATATTTACGCCGGTATAGAACACAGAACCCCAGAGGATGTAGGTCACAAACATGTACACGATTTTGAAGACCATGGGCATATTTGCAAACCAGCTGCCGTAGATGAGGAAGGAAGCAACTGCAACGGGGCCGCATATCCTAAGCAGCCACGGTTTGAATTTGCCGGCTTTGGTCGGCTTGCTGCGGTCAACGATCTGACCCATTGCAACATCGGTGAAGGCATCGACGAAGCGCGCGGTCATCATGAGCACACCGACAAGGCCTGCGGATACGCCCATAACATCGGTGTAGAACTTCATCATTATCATGCTTGCAAGTATAAAGGTAAAGTCGTTGGCAAAATCGCCGAACATATAGCCGACCTTATCCCTTATGCCGAAAGGTCTGATTTGTGTTTCCTGCATTTTACATACTCCCTTATATTTTTACTATCACTGTTTACCCATGTCTTCAAGGGCTTTGCCGGTCAATCTGAATGTCATCCATTCCTCCATCTCAAAAGCACCAAGAGATTTATAAAAATCGATGGAGGGCTTGTTCCATTTAAGGCAGCTCCACTCCAGCCTGCCGCGTCCGTTTTTCTTGCAGTCCTTAGCAAGCGCTCTCAAAAGAGCTTTGCCATAGCCGTTTTTGCGGTGTTCGGGCTTGATATAAAGGTCTTCAAGGTATATTCCGCTTCTGGTAAGGAAGGTTGAGAAATTATAAAAATACAAGGCATAGCCGATGGGCTTGCCGTCAAGGCATGCAAGCAGCACATTTGCGTGCTTTTTATCAAACAGCTCTTCTTTAAGAAGCTCAGCGCTCCCGATCACTTCGTTTTCGAGCTTTTCGTAAACGGCAAGCTCCATTATCATATCAAATATGTCCTGCTCGTCGCCTTCTGCCGCTTTTCTGATAGTAAATTCAGCCATTTTTACTTTAACCGTCCTGTCTTGAATAATTGGAAGGATCGTAAGATACGGTTTCTTCCGGGGGATAGAGATCGTCATATGTGATCTTCCCGCTCTCAATAGCTCTGCGCTTGAGCTCAAGATACAATCCGCCCATTGCGTTCTGGTAATAGGGTCCTACATAGAATATGCTAAGCAAGCCCGCAGTCAGAGAGGAGAGCATAAACCAGCCAAGAAAGCTCATCTGGAAAACAAAAATTTCAAAGAGATGACCGTCTGTCATGCGCATTGAAAGCTTCATCGCGTCCCTGACTTTTACGGTCTTACTGTCAGATACGATATACATCGCCATGGAATAGGACAGGCTTTTGATGTAGCCGGGGATAACAAAAAGCAGGCTCCACAGGAAGGTAAACAGCTGCACCCACCAGTACATGCCCATCTTTCTGTCAAGCTGGGCAAAGCCCTTTGCAAATATTGTGTTTATCGAGGGCTCGTTGGCTCTTGTGTAAACATCAAGATAATAAATTATGATGCCCGACAAAAGCGCGGGAGATACGATGACCGCAGCTATGCCGCCCGTCACATAAGCAGCGGCTGCAAGCACGATGCTGTAAATGAGGTACGCAACCATATTGGGGCCGTAATTGGAGGTAAATGTGGCTTTTGCATGAGCTTTTATCTCTTGTCTTGTCATTTTTGATCCACTCCTTTATAATTTAAGCATACCATCTATCTTTAATGTTTTCAACATCTTTGTTGCCCGCTTTGGAGGCTATGCATGAAAAACACTTTGATAAACCTGCGCCCGGCTCAATGGCATCTTGACCGCTGGCGCGATTCCACGCCGATCGGCAGCGGAAAGGTCGGCGCGCTCATATTCGGAGATACGGCAAAGGAACGGATAATAATAAACGATCACAGGCTGTGGCACAGGGGCATCGCCCCAAAAGTCCCCGATATGAGCGGCACGATAGAAAAAATGCGCTCTTACATGGATGCGGGCGATTTTCACGGCGCAAACGATCTTCTGGCAAAGGGCTTGACAGACAAAGGCTATCGGGCATCCCTTGGCACGCCTCATCCGCTTTGCGCCCTTGAGATCGATATCGGCGAAAGGAGCTTGTTTACCGACTATTCAAGGACTCTGCTTCTTGACAAGGCGCTTGCAAAAATCAGCTGGAGAGAGGGCAGTGTTTTTTATTCAAGGCGCAGTTTTGTGAGCAGGAAGGACGATACCCTCTGGGTAGAATTCACATCCTCCCGCCCAACAGATCACGCGGTTATATCACTTGTGACCTATGATACCTGCCAGAAGGACACAAAGGATTTCCTTGAACGCTGCGGAAATGACATACGCATCGAAGCTCAGGATGATTTCATAATCTACACCGGCAAAAACGAAGCCGGACTCGAATACGGCGCGGTGATGAAGCTGAGTTCTTCATCTGATATCAAAGCGGAAAACGGTCAGCTTACGCTCAGAGAATCCGATAAGTTTACCGTTCGCCTTCGCACCTTTGCGGGCGAGGACACAAACACGGCCGTGCTAAGGCTCAAATATGAGCTTTCCTGTTTTTCCCAAACTTTTGACGAAGCTTTGGATATCAGCGCGCAGCTGCACAAAGAGATTTACTCAAGGGTGGAATTGAACCTTTGCGAAAACCCTAAAAGGTCAAACGAAGAGCTGCTGCTTTCCGCATTTTCCTCTCATGCCTCTATCGAGCTTTTAGAAAAGCTGTTCAGGTTTGCAAGATATCTATTTATCTGCGGCACTCACAGCCAAGGCGATCCCTTCCCGCTCTACGGGCTTTTCCACGGCAGATATTCCATGCCCTGGCCGCATAACATGGCAAACGAGAACGTGCAGATGATATACCGGCACACGCTGTCGGGCGATCTGCCGGAGCTTACGAATACGCTCATAGACTATTATTTATCCCACATAGATACCTTCAGGGAAAACGCAAAGAAGCTTTTCGGGTTGGAGGGGATATACCTCCCCGCGGGCACAACGCCGAGTGTTGCAGTGCCAAATCAGGTAGTGCCCGTCATCATGAACTGGATCAGCTGCGCGGGCTGGCTTTGCAGTCATTTTTATGACCATTGCCTGTATACGGGAGATGATAAGCTTCTCAGGGAAAAAGTACTGCCCTTTATGTTTGAAGCGGCAAAGTTTATCGAAGGGTATATAATCATAAAGGACGGCAAGGCAAAGATCTACCCTTCCGTCTCCCCGGAAAACACGCCCGGCAACCTGATGACGGAAAACAGTGCGCATCTTAGCCATCCCTGTCCCTGCGCGATAAACGCCACAATGGATATCGCAGTTACCAAAGAGCTTTTGACGAACCTTATCGCAGCTTCAAAGCGCCTAAATATGTATCAGGACAAGCTCGATACCTTCAAGGGCATAATAGACGCGCTGCCTAAGTACAAAACAAATTCAGACGGCGCTATAGCCGAATGGCAGTTTGAAGGGCTTTCAGACAACTATTATCATCGCCATCTTTCCCACCTCTATCCCGTTTTCCCCGGCAAAGAGCTGGTTTTGGGTCAAAGCGACGAAACCGTTATGGAAGCTTTCAAAAAGGCAGTTTCGCTTCGAAGGATGGGCGCGCAGACCGGCTGGTCGCTTGCGCATATGGCCTGCCTTTACGCAAGGTTTGATGAGGGAGATAAAGCTTTGGAAATGCTGGACGCGCTTTCCAAATCCTGCCTGACCGAAAGCCTTATGACCATGCACAACGATTACAGAAGCCTTGGGCTCACCATGGAAAACGAGTCGGACGCATCCTTTGCTCCCATACAGCTCGATGCGCTCATGGGCTGCGCCGCAGCAGTTTACGAGATGCTGCTCTTTGAAGCAAACGGAGTGTGCAAGCTCCTGCCCGCCCTTCCGGGAAGGTTCAAAACAGGAAGTTTTAAGGGCTTCAGAAGCGAGCATTTTTCTGTTTCGGCTTCATGGGGCAAAGCTCTTTGCGCAGATTTCAGCGCAGTGAAGGACGGAAAAATAACGATACTTCTGCCCAAGACCAACAGAATGAAATACATATCGATAAACGAAAGTCAGCCCGAATACATTAAAAACTGCCGCGTTGAGGTCGAATTCAAGCGCGGCGACAAAATAAAAATATTTGAAAAGGAACCGAAATATGAGATCAGACCACGTAATATCGATTGACGGAAGAAATATACCTGTCCTTCATAACATCAAGAGCAGCGAAAAGAAAATTGCGATAGTCAGCCACGGCTTTTTGAGCAGCAAGGAAAGCTCCACAGGCACAATGATCGCCGAGCTTATGCAGAAAAACGGCTGCGCCGCGCTTTTGTTCGATTTTCCCGCTCATGGGCAAAGCGCCTACCCCGACAGCCTCAGAGTGGAAAAATGCATCGACGACCTTGAAGCCTGCGAAAAATTTGTCCGCGCCATGGCACCGAACGCAGAGGTCTGCTATTTCGGCTCAAGCTTCGGCGCGTACATCACCCTTCTTTACATAGCTCAAAGACCGCATTCGGGCAAAAAAGCGGTGCTGAGAAGCGCGGCGGTCAACATGCCCCAGCTTTGGGATAAGCCCACAGAAGAAGAGGAAGCATTGATTGAAAAACAGGGCTGGTACCCATATGACGAAGGCTTTTCCGAGCCCATCAGAATTTACCGCGAGTTTATTGACGCAATGAACAAAAACGATGTTTACCAATGCTATAAGGAAGGCATGGCAGATATCGAAATGGTGCACGGAATATGCGACGATGTTGTGGACATTTCAAGCGCGAGGAAATTTTCGCAAACCTACGGCGTTCCTCTGATAGAAATTGCAGACGACGGGCACAGGCTCTCCACTCAAGAAGGTCTTCAGGCTGTCTGTGACGCGGTAAAAAGACTTTTCCTCTCCTGACCCATAAAAAAGAACCCTTTGAGCAAAGGGTTCTTTTCTGTTTTATCAGTCGGGAAGGTTGATCCTGTCTCCCGCATAGATGCGTAAGAGGTGTTTGACCGATTCGACCTTTGTACCTGTATATCAAAAATCTGCACTAAATATCCCTTATCAAATATCGGGCTTTTTCCTCGTCCTTATGATGGACAAAAAGATAGTAATCAAACGCCTGCGCGCCGACATAGCCTGCGCCCCTGTTATTGGTGCGCAGGTTCATATGGTTTCTGGGGCTTGCCTTATCCTTGAATTTTATGCCGTTGCTTGCAAGAATATCCTCGGCGCGGTTCAGCCTGCCCGGGTCGGTGGTGATCAGTATTTCGGTGCGGGTGAAAAAATTCATTTATTTATCCTCATAAAGATTGTCGTTCTGCTTGTGCCAATCCCTGTTCATGTTGTAATCAAATTTCTTTTCATACTGATAGGAAAGCTCCTGCGCGGTTATCCCAAGCGACAATGCGACATCGAACATTGCCAAAAACACATCCACGATTATTTCAAGGAAATCCGCTCTGTCGTTAATGTTTTTGCATACAGCTTCTGCGCCGCCCCTGCTCCTTAAAAAGCCGCCCGCCGCGCCCAGCGCTTCCACTACGGAAAACAGCCTGAACGGTGAATCCGCGTGGTCGGGCTCATTGCTCAGACCCAAAGATTCGCGCTGCTTTTTTCTCAGCTCTATCATTTCGCCAAGGGAGAGGTCCTTAACATCTTTAACACCGTGCGTCCATTTAGAGCTTAGGAAAGAAGCGCTCCTGCTGCTCGTCAGCCCGCTCAGCTCATACTTTTCAACATACGCGCGCGTAAACTCGTGCTCATTCACGCCAAAGCACTGCAGCGCATCAAAGAGGTACATGAACACGTCGTCCATCTCCTCGACAAAATGGGCGCGGACGGCCTCATTTTCCATCACGGCAAGGCTTTCCTTCTTTTTGATAATGGCAATGACCTCGCCAAGCTCATCGACAGACCAGAGCAGCTGATAATTGGCAGTGAGCGCGGTTCTGGGACGCCACTCGTGCCTGTGCAGCTCGTAGAGTCGATTCTGCATATCAAGCATCTGTGATATTTTAAGATCGGACATGTGATTCACCTCAAACAGAATTATAACACATAAAAAAAGCTGATTAAAGGGTTTATAAATCGGTCTTTTTGAAAATAAGCTTGCGGTATCGAAAAAAATGGAGTATAATAAGATGCTATATAATTTTTATATGGCTATTACGAAAGAAAGCAGGACTATCCATGAGCAGCGAAAGGCTTGTTATACGCGGGGGCAAACGCCTTGTGGGCGAGGTCTCCATTTGCGGCGGCAAAAATGCTGCACTTGCCGTTATCCCGGCGGCTCTGCTCACAAACGATGTGTGCACGATAGAAAACCTGCCGGATATAGATGATATTGACGTTCTTTCCCAGATGCTGGCGTATATCGGCGCAAAGGTGACCATCACCGGCCGCAGCATGACAATCGACCCCAGCGGCGTTGATAAAAGCGAAGTTCCCGCAGACCTTGCAAGCAGGATCAGGGGCAGCTCGTATTTCCTTGGCGCGCTGCTTGGCAGATGCGGTCATTCCTATGTTCCCCTTCCCGGCGGCTGCAATATCGGTCAGAGGAAGATGGACCAGCATTTCAAGGGTTTCAACCAGCTGGGTGCTGTGGTCAAGGAATATGAGGACGCAGTCGAGGTCGAATCCGACATGCTCGTGGGCACCGAGATATACCTTGATATGCCAAGCGTGGGCGCGACGGTGAACATCCTTCTTGCAGCTGTCACAGCAAAGGGCGATACCATCATCTCCAACGCCGGCAAAGAGCCTCATATCGTTGACCTTGCCAACATGCTCAACGCAATGGGAGCAAGGATCCGCGGCGCAGGCACCAATGTGATCCGCATAAAGGGCGTGGAAAAGCTCCACGGCTGCACATATATGATAATCCCCGACCAGATCGAAACCGGCACGCTCATGATCGCTGCTGCGGCAACGGGCGGCGATATCACCATACACGGCGCTATCCCCGTACATATGGAAGCGCTCACCGCAAAGCTCTTTGAGATGGGCGTTCGCGTGTACGAGGGCGACGATATGATAAGGGTGGTTTCTGGCGGATATCACAGGGCGGTAAATATCGAGACCCTGCCCTACCCCGGCTTCCCAACCGACCTTCAGCAGCCCATGGCAGCGCTTCTGACCTGCGCTCACGGCACTTCCACCATAAACGAGACCATCTTCGAGAATCGTCATCAGCACATCGCTCAGCTTGTCAGGATGGGCGCCGATGCCGACGTCAACGGCAGGATCGCAACAATCCGAGGGGTTGAAAAGCTCCACGGTGCGCAGATAGTTGCCACGGACCTTAGAGCCGGCGCGGCGATGATAGTCGCAGCGCTTATGGCAGACGGCATAAGCGAGATCGAGAATGTGCATTATATCGACAGAGGATATGAGCACATAGAAGACAAGCTCAGAAGCCTTGGTGCTCAGATAGAAAGAATAATAGTATAAAACTTTAAGTGCATGAAAATTTCATGCACTTTGTTTATAGAAAGGCCGGCTTATGAAAAGAATCGTTTCTTTTTTACTTCTTACGCTTATGCTGCTTTTCCCGGCAATAAGCTTTGCCGCAGCATGGCCGGGAACGGACGATATCACCCATCCAAAGCACGACTCAAAATTCCTCTCCGATTCATCGGGGCTGGATTTTTTTGACGGCAAGCTGTATTGCGTGGATAACGGCAGCGGCAGGATCTGGGTGCTGGATGTGGATAAGGACCTGAACATCTCTGTGTCAGACGGCTTTTTTGACGGAAGACAGGTCGATTTCAAAAACCGCAGCTCGGCAAAGGGCGCGGATGCTGAAGGCATCACCGTGGACTATAAGGGCAATGTGTATGTCTCAACAGAGCTTGACAGGGACAACACTTCGGTTACCTATAACGCAGTGCTGATGATAAACGTAAATTCATCATCCGAGATACTCACAGCAAAAAAGGAATGGGATTTGACCGCGCTTTTGCCCAAGGTAACGCCCAACAAAGGCTTGGAAGCGATCGAATGGGTGCCCTCAGGCGCAGTGAAGGGCAGGCTTTTGGATAAAAACACGGGCGATAAGTTTGACCCCGATAATTATCCGAACGCTATCTCAGGCGTATTTTTCGCAGGACTTGAAGCAAACGGTCATATTTATGCCTTTGTTCTTAATTCCGACGGTTCGGCAAGCCTTATAAACGAGCTTGACCCCGGGCTTGGGGGGATAATGGCGCTTGAATATGACAATTACGAAAACGCGCTCTGGGCGATAGC
>SVHB01000090.1 GCA_015056005.1 Clostridiales bacterium | reverse complement strand
GCCAGCATATCGGTGCTCCCTGCGAGCCCAATGTCAAGGTTGGCGACAGAGTGCTTATAGGGCAGGAAATAGGCTCGATGAAGGGCTTCGTTTCCGCTCCCATCCATGCATCGGTATCGGGTACTGTCAAAGCGATAGAGCAGCGCCTTACCATTTCGGGAAGCCCCGTAATATCGGTCGTGGTCGAAAACGATTTCAAGGACGAATGGATCCCAGAAGTAAAGGAAAGGGAGAACGTCAAGGATCTGACCGCAGCGGAAATAAAAGAGATCATTAAAAACTGCGGTATAGTGGGTCTTGGCGGTGCATCTTTCCCGACTCATGTCAAGCTTTCTCCCGCTGAAGGCCTTAAGGCCGATTATATCATCTTAAACGGTGCGGAATGTGAGCCCTATCTTACCAGCGACCATCGCATGATGCTTGAGCAGCCCAAAAAGATCGCGGGCGGTCTGAATCTTTTGCTGAAAGCAATGGATTGCGAAAACGGCGTTATAGCTGTAGAAAACAACAAAAAGGACGCAATGGAAGCCTTGAAGCCCTACCTTTCTCAGGGAATGAGGATCCAGCCGCTGAAAGTAAAGTATCCTCAGGGTTCTGAAAAACAGCTCATCAATGCCGTGACCGGAAGAGAGGTCCCCTCGGGCGGTCTTCCAATCGCTGTTGGCTGCGTGGTAGTAAATGTGAGCACCGCAGCTGCTGTGTATGACGCGGTTTACTCTATGCGTCCGATAATAGATACGGTCATAACCGTAGTAGGCGCGGTCAAGGAACCAAAAAACCTGAAGGCACGCGTGGGAACTCCCTTGATCGAGCTGGTCGAGCAGTGCGGCGGCCTTTTGGACGGCGTTGAAAAGGTCATCTCCGGCGGTCCCATGATGGGCATGGCGATATACGACCTGAACGTTCCCGCTCAAAAGAGCACCTCGGGTATTCTGGCTCTGACCAAAAAGGACATGAACGACACTCAAAAGACCCAGTGCATAAGGTGCGGAAGATGCGCACAGGGCTGCCCCATGCATCTGCAGCCGATGCTCATAAACAGACTGTCCGTCATGAAGAACTGGGACGGAGCAAGGGCTCATAATGCGCTTGACTGCATCGAATGCGGTTCCTGCTCGTATAATTGCCCCGCAAAGCTCGATATTACATCCAACATCCGTGCGGCAAAACGAGCCATCCTTGCCGCATCAAGAAAGAAATAGGGAGGGACGATGATGGAAAGAAAATTTAAGGTATCCTTGTCGCCCCATGTAAGAGCGGAGCAATCGACTTCCACGATCATGACCGATGTTGTGATAGCTCTTTTGCCCGCATGCATAATGGCGGTGTATTTCTACGGATTCTCCGTTGCACTTGTTCTGGCTGTCGGCGTTATATCCGCTGTCGCGGCAGAATACGCATGGAACTTCTTTACTAAAAAGCCTCAGACAATATCCGATATGTCCGCTGCTGTTACCGGTCTTCTTGTTGCCATGAACGCTACCTCCAAGACTCCTTGGTGGGTGGTAATGCTCGGCAGCTTCTTTGCGATAATAGTCTGCAAGCAGTTCTTCGGCGGTCTGGGTCAGAATTTCATCAACCCCGCAATGGCGGCAAGAGCGTTCATGCTCGCTTCATGGCCGACCAGAATGACCGCGTTTACAGTTCCCTTTACCGATACGCTTACCTCGGCGACTCCGCTTATGACCATATACGGCAAAACCGCGGGTGAGCTTCCCACCCTCATGCAGATGTTTGTCGGCAATATGGCGGGCTGCATAGGCGAGGTATCCAAGGTCGCGCTTTTACTGGGCTTTGTGTACCTGCTGTTTAGGAAGGTCATTTCCTGGCGTATCCCCGTGATATTTATAGGCACGGTCTTTGTGCTCTCCGCAGCGTTTGCGGGCAGCGGTTTTGATGTTACCACCGGCCTTTATGCCATCCTCTCGGGCGGTCTTATCATGGGCGCTGTGTTCATGGCCACCGACTATGTGACCTCTCCTTTGACCACCTGGGGTCAGAACCTGTACGCTCTGCTTTGCGGCGTTATCGTTTTCCTTATCAGAAAATTCGGTGCGCTGCCCGAGGGCGTAACTTATGCGATCCTTCTTATGAACATCGCTTCTCCTCTTATTGATAAGTACATCAAGCCGAAAAAATACGGGGAGGTGGCAAAGGCAAAATGATCAAGAATGTATTGAATTTGAGCCTTCGCTTGCTTGCGATAGCGCTCATTGCGGGCCTTTTGCTCGCGGGTGTTTACGGTATGACCAAGCAGCCCATTGCGGATTATGAAGCCCAAAAGGAAGAGGCTGCAAGGAAAGCCGTTATGCCCGGCGCAAGCGAATTTGAGCTCGTGAGCGAAAACCCCGATGTTTCCGTGGGCATTGTAAACGTTTATTCCTGTGAAATGGGCAGCGTTTATACAATAAAGGAACGCGGCTATAGTTCAAGCGGTGTGACCGTGACCGTCGGCATAGATAACGACGGCAAGGTGACCGGGATCGAAGTAAACGCCGCCAACGAGACCCCGGGTCTTGGTGCAAAAGCAGGCGACAGCGCCTTTACCGATCAGTTTGCAGGGCAGAGCGGTTCTGTAAAGGTAGATACGATCTCCGGCGCTACCATGACCAGCAACGCGGTCATCCGTGCCGTTGATCTGGCGCTTAGCGACGCAGCAAAGTAAAGGAGGAAAGCAAAGTGAATAATCTTAAAAAAGTTTTCCTCAACGGTGTTATCACAGAGAACCCGACCTTCAGGCTGGTTCTTGGCATGTGTCCCACCCTTGCAGTTACCACTCAGGCGGTAAACGGTCTTGGCATGGGCCTTGCCGCGACCTTTGTTCTGGTGTTTTCCAATCTTGTAGTATCGCTGCTTCGAAAGCAGATACCCGACAAGATCAGGATTCCCGCGTTTATACTCATAATCGCGACCTTTGTTACCATAGTCGATCTTCTGATGCATGCTTATCTGCCCAGCCTCTATGAAGCGCTTGGCATCTTTATCCCCCTTATCGTTGTAAACTGCATCATATTTGCAAGAGCGGAGACCTTTGCGTTCAAAAATCCCCCTCTCGCAAGCGTTATTGATGGTCTTGGCATGGGCATCGGCTTTACCGTTGCTCTGACTATAGTTGCTGCGATAAGAGAGATACTGGGCAGCGGCACCATTTTCGGCATTGCGCTCTTCGGCGCTGCCTTTGAACCCGCGCTCATGTTTGTGCTCGCCCCCGGAGGCTTTTTGACTTTGGGCGTAGTTATGGCTTTGGTAAATACTTTGACCAAAAAGCTTTCCGAGAAAAAGGAGGTCAACGGATAAATGAAACTGTTCACCATCCTTCTTGCTTCGATTTTTGTCAACAACTTTATTCTGGTTAAATTCTACGGCATCTGCCCGTTCCTCGGCGTTTCCAAAAAGGTTTCCACCGCGTTCGGCATGGGCATGGCTGTAACCTTCGTTATGGCGCTTGCATCCGCGATCACCTATTTTGTGCAGGTATATCTTTTGGATGCATTTGACCTTGGTTATCTGCAGACGATCGCGTTCATACTCGTAATCGCGGTCCTGGTACAGCTGGTTGAAATGTTCATCCAGAAGATCAGCCCCGCGCTCTACGGTGCTCTTGGCGTGTATCTGCCTCTTATAACCACTAACTGCGCGGTGCTCAGCGTTACCCTTCTGAACGTTCAGGAGCAGTATAATCTGCTCGAATCGGTTGTGCACGGCGTCGGCGGTGCGCTTGGCTTCACTCTTGCGATCGTTCTGATGGCAGGCGTGCGCGAGCGCCTTGAAACGAGCGAAATGCCCAAATGGATGGACGGTTTCCCCGGAAGCCTCATCACCGCAAGCCTTATCGCTCTTTCCTTCCTCGGTTTTTCCGGTATGCTCTAAAAAGGGGTGTGAAATATGATCGATCTGTTGATCCCTGCCGGTATTCTGGCCGGTATGAGCGCGATATTCGGCGCAGGTCTTGCTATCGCCTCCAAATATCTTGCGGTTGAAAAAGATGAACGTATTCCCCTTGTAAGAGAATGCCTTCCCGGTGCGAACTGCGGTGCATGCGGTTACCCCGGCTGCGACGGTTACGCCGCCGCCATCGTAAACGACGGCGCACCAGTGAATGTCTGCCCCAGCACAGGCAAAGAGGGCGCTGCCAAGATCGCTAAGATCATGGGTCTTGACGCTCCCGACAGCTCTGCCGAGAAAAAATATGCAAATATAATCTGCCGCGGCGATTGCGACAACTGCAAGATCCGCTTTGATTACGATGGTCCCAAGACCTGCCGCGCCGTTGCCATGACTCAGGAAGGCGACAAGGCCTGCCGCTATGCCTGCGTCGGCTATGGCGACTGCGCCGCTGTTTGCCCCTTCGGTGCGATCACGGTAAAAGAGGGCAGGATAGCAACTGTTGACGAGGATAAGTGCATCGGCTGCGGTCTTTGCGCTCAGGCTTGTCCCAAAAACGTCATCAGGATCGAACCCCATTACAAGGTCAGGGTAAAATGCCGTGCTCTTGAAAAGGGCAAGACCGTACGCGATAACTGCACCGCCGGCTGTATTGCCTGTGGAAAATGCGAAAAGTCCTGCAAGTTTGACGCTATCGAAATGGTGGGCAACCTGCCTCAGATCAACCGCGATAAATGCGTCGGCTGCCTTGAGTGTGCAAGAAACTGCCCCACCGGCGCTATGTGGGCCGAGTTTTCCAAGCAGAAAGCCGCCAAGATCGACGAAGAAAAGTGCATCGGCTGTACCCTTTGCGCAAGAGCCTGCAAGTTCGACGCTATAGAAGGCGTTGTAAAGGGCACTCACAAGGTCGACGAGAGCAAATGCACGGGCTGTGGTCAGTGCATGGAGAAATGCCGCAAGGAAGCAATAAGCCTTGTGGAGCGAACAGTAGCCTTTACCGGCAGCAAAAAGCCTCAGGCACCCAAGCAGGCAGAACCTGCAAAGAACGCGGAGCCTGAACAAAAAGCAAAGGCCGAATAAAAGATCAACTGCGATACATGAGCGTATCGCAGTTTTTTTATTGCACAAAACATGGGATGAAACCATAAAAGCGTAATTATTCTAACTTTATTCATAAAAACATCATTTAGTTTGGGTAAAATATGTTATAATAAAATAAGGTAAGAACGTTTTTGTAAAGGAGAATCCAAAATGGCTGAAAAAACAAGGATCCTCGTTGTTGATGATGATAAAAATATACTCCAGCTTATAAAGCTTTATCTTGAAAAGGAAGGCTTTGAAGTGGTCGAAGCCATGCGCGGAGACGACGGACTGAAGCTTTTCGATTCCCAGCCCCCGAACCTCGTTATGCTCGATATAATGCTGCCCGGCATGGACGGTTGGCAGGTCTGCAGGGAGATAAGAAAGACCTCCAATATCCCGATACTTATGATAACCGCAAAGGACGAGACCTTTGATAAGGTGCTGGGGCTTGAGCTTGGCGCGGACGATTATATCACAAAGCCCTTTGATCCCAAAGAGCTCATTGCCAGAACCAAGGCTGTGCTCAGAAGGTCGCAGACCAGCGCTCCGCCCGAAAAGAGCGTAAAATATCCAAACCTCAATATCAATATGACCAATTATACCATCACCTATCGCGGCATCGAGATCGATATGCCGCCAAAGGAGATCGAACTGCTCTTTTACCTTTCCACCCATCCCGGCAAGGTGTTCACAAGAGACCAGCTGCTTGAGCATGTTTGGGGCTACGATTATTACGGCGATTCAAGAACCGTTGATGTGCATGTAAAGCGCATCCGCGAAAAGCTTGAGGGCAGCGACGAGTACGGCTGGCAGATAAAGACTGTCTGGGGCGTGGGATACAAGTTCGATGTTCGCCCGGCAAATGCAGATTAGGTGGACGCGATTGAGAAAGTCATTGTATTTTCGCCTTTTTCTGATGTTTTTTGCAACGCTGTTCGTATCGCTTTCTTTGATAGCGGGCTCGTTTCTTACATTCAGGCAAAGAGCGGAATCGGAAAACTTCATGACAAACCTGCTTGATCAAGCAAGGATCATAGCTGAGTATACCAACGATTATCAGCGCCTTCGCATGGATCAGAGCGTGTACAGAAAGCTGCTTGACGAGCATTGTGGGCAGACCACATCCATCTGGGTCGTAAATGACTTCGGAATGATACTGAATGTATCGGGAACGGAAGCGGATGTTCAGGAAATGACTCCGGATGCTATAAGCGATATTATGGCCGATGTTATGAAAGGCCGGGAGATCACAAGGCTCAACGCTTTTGGCGATATCGGGCAAACTCAGGTCATTACGGTCGCTGTTCCCATTTATTCCGATATCGGTCATGTGTCGGGCGGGGTGTATATCCACAGACAGATGAACCCGGTCAGGTTCAATACGATAGACAGCGTTGTGCTCATGTCGGCTATAACATCGCTGCTTTTGAGCGCGCTGCCCATGATGTTCGTGGTCCATTCCATAACTAACCCGATGAGCGAAATGGCAAGAGCATCGGAAAAATATGCCAAAGGTGATTTCACAAAGCGCATAGGGCACAGCAATATAAGCGAGATCGACATGCTGGCGCAGAGCCTTAACAAAATGGCGGAGGATCTTGCAAAGCTCGACCAGCTGAGGGTGGGCTTTGTGGCAAATGTTTCTCATGAGCTCAAATCGCCGCTTACCAGCATGCAGGGCTATGTGCAGGCAATGCTTGACGGTACCATAGCTCATGAGGATATGCCCAAGTATCTTGAAGTCGTTCAGGACGAGACCAGAAGGCTTACCAGATTGGTTTCCGATCTTCTGGATCTTTCCAAGATGGAAGCGGGCAACATGCCCGTCAACAAATCAAGGTTTGATATTTGCGAGCTCATAAGGCGTGTTATCATCAAATTTGAAACGAGGATAGACGATAAAAAGCTCGATGTGAACGTCATATTCAACCCTGAGCAATGCTCTGTTTTTGCCGATCCCGACAGGATAGAGCAGGTGATTTCAAACCTTATCGACAACGCGATAAAGTTTCTGGAAGAGGGCGGAACGCTCAGCGTGTATACCACAAAGGGTGCGGACAACGTCCTGATAACCGTAAAGGATAACGGAGCGGGCATTTCAAGCGACGATCTGCCCTTCATCTTTGAAAGATTCTATAAGGCGGATAAAGCGCATACCTCCGGCAAGGGCACGGGCTTAGGTCTTTCGATCGCGCAGAAGATCATCGAAAATCACGGATCGCGCATAACCTGCAGATCCGCTTTGGGCGAGGGAACTGAGTTTACCTTTGCTTTACCGCTTTATACCGACGAAAATATGAACGGTGATAACAAATGAGCAATTATTACGGCAATGGCTATTACAATAACAATAAAAAGCAAAAAGGCGGCGGATTTGGCATATTCGCGCTGACCGTGCTCATAATCGTGCTTGCGGTAATAGGCGCTGCCGCTCTTTT
>SVHB01000089.1 GCA_015056005.1 Clostridiales bacterium | reverse complement strand
CGGTCTTGTCCTTGCCGGATACGGGAATGCCCCAGGCCTTTATCTGATCCTCGAAGAAGGGCTCGAGCTCTTCTACAACATAGAGGGTCTTGACCTTGGATGCAAAATCGCGGATCATCTTTTCGGGCATGGGATATACCATGCCGAGCTTCAATACGGATGCCTCGGGAAGCGCTTCCTTTACATACTGATAGGAAGCACCGGAGGTGATTATGCCGACGTCGGTGCCTGCCATCTCAACGCGGTTGATAAGGCAGTTATTGCAGTCTTCCTTGAGCCTGTTTTCCCTGTCCTCAACAAATACATGCCTGCCGATGGCGTTTGCGGGCATCATGACGTATTTTTTGATATCCTTGACATAGTCCTTGAGCGGGACTTCGTTCCTCTCATGCAGCTCGACCATGCTGCGTGCGTGAGCGATGCGGGTGGTCAGGCGGATGAAGACGGGAGTATCGTATCTTTCGGATACCTTAAATGCAATATCGACAAAGCTGCGGCATTCGTCGCTGTCTGCGGGTTCGAGCATGGGGATATGCGCGCTTCTGGCATAGAAGCGGGAATCCTGCTCGTTCTGGCTGGAATGCATGCCGGGGTCGTCGGCGGTTACGATAACAAGGCCGCCGTTTACGCCCGAATAGGCAGCGGTGAAGATGGGGTCGGCAGCTACGTTCACGCCGACATGCTTCATGCATGCCATTGCCCTTGCGCCTGCAACGCTTGCGCCATAGGCGACTTCGACTGCGACCTTTTCATTGGTCGCCCACTGAGAGGCGATCTCGGGGTACTTTGCCAGATTTTCGGTGATCTCGGTAGAAGGCGTGCCGGGGTAGGAGGCGACGAGGTTAAGACCTGCCTCCCATGCGCCCCTTGCAAGCGCTTCGTTGCCCAACATAAGTTTCTTTTCCACTTTTATTTCTCCTGTTTCATATCTTTCATATCGGTTGCTTGTCCGTTTTGGGAAAGATAGGTCTTGCAGTACATATTCACCCCGCAGCTTTCGCATTTGGGCTTTTTTGCGCTGCAGACATATCTGCCGTGAAGGATGAGCCAGTGATGCGCCTTTGACCAATCGGCCTTTGGAATGTTTTCCATCAGCTGATATTCGGTCTTCAGCACATCGGGAGCGTTTGCCAGACCCAGGCGGTTGGATACCCTGAAAACATGGGTATCGACCGCGATGGCATCGCCGCCGAAGGCGTTTGAATAAACGACATTTGCCGTTTTTCTGCCTACGCCGGGAAGAGTCTGCATATCCTCGATATTATTCGGAACGCTTCCGCCGTATACTTCCATCATCCTTTTGCATGAGGCTACTATATTGCCCGCTTTGCTTTTGAAACCGCAGCTCTTTACCATCTCGTACACATCCGCAGCATCGGCTTTTGCCATGGAGGGGATGTCCGGATATTTTGCAAAAAGGGCAGGGGTGACTTTGTTTACCTGCCTGTCGGTGCACTGAGCGGCGAGCATTGTCGCAACAAGAGTCTCATAGGGATTGGAAAAATGAAGCTCGGGACCTGCGTTGGGATACATTTCATTCAGTTTTTGAAGCAATGCGCTGTGATCCACTTTTTGGCTTCCTTTCCGTTCCTTTTTCGTTGACAAAAGTATCGGTTTAATGCATACCGTATGCATGACAATATTATAGAAATTATAATATATATGAAAGTAAAATGCAAGAGTTGACTTATGTTTACACGTTTTTACATAAAGCGATTTGTTCTCACGGGCGTAACGCGGGTGGAGTAGCCCTGTCTTTCCACTGTGTAAAAGCCGATAAGGTTTGGGATCCCGCTTTTTTGAAGCTCGGACATGACTATCGGCAGGCTGTTTATTTCAAAGCGCACCGAAAGCCCGCAGCCCAAAGAGACGTCCCTTGGAGTGGATATGATGGAGCAGGGAATCCTGAGCCTTCTGAGCTGCATCTCCAGCCTCTGCACCGATGACCTTGAGCGGAACGCCGCTATCGCAAAGCTTTCTTTTTCGTTCAGCATATATCTTAAACCTCACTTTTGCGGTAATTTATTGATGCTCTCCCGCAATATAATATACGAGCCAACAAAAATAAGTGTGAAAGCGGGAATTGAGCTTGATCTATCTTGATAATGCTGCAACCAGTTATCCAAAACCCAAAAATGTAATACAAACCATGTCGTCCGTCATGGAAAAGATATGCGCAAACCCGGGCAGAAGCGGACATAACATGTCCATAGCATCCGGGAGCATCGTTTCATCGACAAGGGGCATGATAGCAAAACTGATAAACGCACCTGCGCCCGAAAACATCGTTTTCACGCAAAACTGCACAGAAGCCTTGAATCTTGCCATAAAAGGCAGCCTGAGACCGGGCATGCATGTGGTCACAACGCTTATAGAGCACAACTCCGTTTTAAGGGTGCTCAAGACCCTTGAACAGCGCGGGTTTATAAGGCTGACGGTCGTTGCGCCCGACCCAAACGGTTTGGTCGACCCGGAAGCTGTAATGGCAGCAGTCAACAAAAGGACAAAGCTGATCGTGATGACGCATGCGTCAAATGTTCTGGGCACGGTTCAGCCCATCGAAAAAGTAGGTGCGTACACAAGAAACAAGGATATCGCATTTTTGGTGGACGCAGCGCAGAGCATTGGGATACTGCCCATAGATGTTCAAAGATACGGCATAGATATGCTGGCGGCGCCGGGGCATAAGGCGCTTTACGGACCTCAGGGAACGGGTTTTTTGTATATCAGCCCAAGGCTTACTCTCAATACCCTGAAGGAAGGCGGAACGGGAACGAGCAGCCAGAGCCTTTATCAGCCAATGGAGATACCGGAGCGCTACGAGAGCGGGACGTTAAATACCCCGGGGATAGCCGGGCTTTTCTGCGGGGTAAGGTATGTGATGAAAAACCAAAAAAGGCTCATGGAACACGAGCGGGAGCTTATAAAATATGCCATCAGTTCTCTTTCAAAAATAGAGGGCGTGAAGCTCTACGGAAGCCTTGATACCTCCAAAAAGGTTGGAGTGTTGTCGTTCAATGCAGGTAATTATCAGTCGGGGCAAGTGGCAGATCACTTAAATGAAGCCGGGATCGCGGTAAGGGCAGGACTTCACTGCGCTCCGGGTGTGCATGACTTTTTCGGCACGATGGAGCAGGGGATGGTCAGGATAAGCGTAGGCAGCTTCAATACCGTTTCCGATATCGACTTACTGGTCAGCTCGGTCAGGAATTTTGTCGGCTGAAGGAACAAGTTTTCCTTGTCATGAGAGAAAAAAGGGGATATAATTATTTGGATGGAGCAATTCCACCAACATAAATATTTAGGAGCGATATCTCATGGCAGACCTTAAGTATAAGCGCGTCCTTTTGAAGATCAGCGGCGAGGCTCTTTCGGGCGGCACCGGCAAAACCTACAGCAGCAAGATGCTTGAAGAGCTTTCCAAGGTATTGGTTGGGCTTACTGCACGCGGTGCAGAGATCGCCATCGTTGTGGGCGGCGGCAATATCTGGCGCGGCAAGACCGGCGTTTCCGCAAATATGGATCAGACTACCGCAGACCATATGGGCATGCTCGCAACCGTCATGAACGCTCTGGCTCTGCAGGACGCCATCGAGCGCGAAGGCATCGGTAAGGGCAAGGACGGCGCGGATGTTGAGGTCAGAGTGCAGACCGCCATCGAGATGCGCGCGTTTGCCGAGCCCTATATCAGGCGCAAGGCCGTAAACCACCTCACCGACGGCAACAAGATCGTTATCTTCGGCTGCGGTACCGGCAACCCCTTCTTCACCACCGATACAGCCGCTGCGCTCAGAGCAACCGAGATCGGCGCAGATATCATCCTTCTTGCAAAGAACGTCGACGGCGTATATTCCGCTGATCCCAAGGTCGATCCTTCCGCTGTCAAGTACGATTCCATCACCTTCCAGGAAGTATTCGATCAGGGCCTTAAGGTCATGGACAATACCGCAGTCACCCACTGCATGAACAACAACATGCCCATCCTCGTGTTCGGCCTTGAGCCTCCGGAAAACATCATCCGCGCCATCGAGGGTGAAAACATCGGTACTTATGTAAGCATGTAAAACTGAAACATATATGCTTCCGTGTCAATGCGGAAGCATTTTTATTTTAATAGGATTAGAATACTGCAGCTGATGTTGAAATGGGAAGCCTCCGGCTATATAATCAAGGTTGAAAAAGGAGGAACATATGAAAAAGATAATTCTATTCTTGCTTGCACTATTATTGCTGCTAACAGGCTGCCTGAGTAATACTCACATACAAGAAACAGCAACTTCAATGCCAAAAGAAACTCAAAAGCAGACACCGGCACCCCAAAAAAGTTTGGGCTCTTCGGGTATTGTGTATCTTTTTGGTGAACAGCACAGTGTTCAAGTTATACTTGATAAGGAGCTTGAGCTATGGCAGGCGTTTTATACCGAAAAGGGAATGAGACATCTTTTTGTTGAATTGCCATATTATACAGCACAATATCTTAATTTGTGGATGAAGAAGGATAACGATGTCATCTTATACCAACTGTATGATGATTGGGTAGGAACTGCAACCCAAAGCCTTATTGTCATTGAATTTTATAAGTCTATAAAGGAAACCTGTCCGCAAACGATATTTCATGGAACAGATGTGGGTCATCAGTACATCTCAACAGGCAAAAGGTATAAAGAATACCTTGAAGAAAACGGACTTGACGGAACGGATGAATACGCGCTTACATTAGAAGCCATACAGCAGGGAATAGCTTTCTATGAAAACAGGGATGCGGTATATCGCGAAAATATGATGACGAAAAACTTTGTCCGCGAGTTTGATGCGCTTTCCGATGAAAATGTTATGGGTATATATGGAAACGCTCATACCGATACTGATGCCATGGATTACACCGGCAAGGTCGCCTGCATGGCAAAACAGCTGGTTGATATATATCCCGGGCAGATTATAAGTGAAAGCCTTATCGAGTATGCGAAAAACATTCCGCCTTTGCGAGTTGATATGATAACTGTTGAAGAAAAAGAATATGAAGCATTGTATTTTGGTGAAACGGATATAAGTCAATTTGAAGGCTATGCGACACGTGAATTTTGGCGTTTGGAAGGCGCATGGGAAGATTTTAAGGATTGCGCACCCACAGGTGAAGTGCTTCCATATTCAAATTATCCGATGTTGATAGAAATAAAACAGGTGTTTATGATCGTTTATCACAAATCAGACGGGTCGAGTGAGATAAGGTATTATCGGTCCGATGGTGCAAAGTTTGACGGAGAGGCTGCAACAAGTGCGTTTGTCTTTGAATGAGAAGTCAAATGCTAATATACATATGTACTGCTTGACAAGTCGGGGCAAATGTAATACTATCATATTATCTGTAAATATATGAAAATTAAGGAGGAAATAATATGACTAAGGCCGTTATCGACGCTGCGGAAGTCAAAATGAATAAATCAATCGAGGTATTAAAGCGCGATCTTTCCACTCTCAAAGCCGGACGCGCCAATCCTCAGATCCTTGACCGCATCATGGTAGATTATTACGGAACTCAGACTCCTCTGAAGTCCATGGCAAATATCTCCTCTCCCGAACCCCGTATCCTGCTCATCAGCCTTTGGGATACCACCGCTATCAAAGCTGTTGAAAAGGCGATCCTGACCTCCGATCTGGGCATCAACCCCACCAACGACGGTAAGGCTATCCGCCTCATCATCCCCGAGCTTACCACCGAGCGCCGCAAGGAGCTGGTAAAGCTGGTCAAGAAGATGGGCGAGGAGACCAAGGTCGCTCTGCGCTCCATCAGGCGCGATGCTCTTGAACAGCTCAAGAAGCTCAAGAAGGAAAATGTATCCGAAGACGAGATCAAGACCGCCGAGGATAAGATGCAGAAGATTACCGATAAGCTCGTCAAGAGCGTAGACGGTATCTGCGCCGATAAGGAAAAGGAGATCATGAGCGTTTAATATGTCGCTTTTGGGTCTTAACGAAAACACGGCAATTGAACGCCTCAAGGATGAAAAAGTGCGCGTAGAGCGGCTTGATAACCTTTGGGCAAGGGAAGAAGAGGGTTCCTGGCGTATAATCAGCCATAAGGTCGAGGGGGATACTCATGTCCTCATCTCGACCCTCTTCAAACACCTGAAGGAAAACGGGGAGGAATAAAGATGGCCCCGATAAAGCCGACGCATGTGGCTCTTATAATGGACGGCAACGGCAGATGGGCGAAAAAACGCCTTATGCCAAGGTCATTCGGGCACAGGGAAGGGTCGATGGCGCTCAGACGTCTTGTAATCGATCTTGTCGGTGCCGGCGTTCCCTATATCACTGTATATGCTTTTTCGACAGAGAACTGGTCGCGCCCACAGGCAGAGGTAGATGCGCTGATGGGCATGATAGGCGAGTTCTTTTCGAGTTATATTGACGAGCTTATAGAAAACGGGGTCAGAGTGCGCTTCCTGGGCGATCTTGAAAAGCTGCCCGAAGGCGCAAAGAGCGCATGCCTGCTCACTCAGGAAAAGACAAAGGAGCTTGAGCGGCTCAACCTCAATATCGCCATAAACTACGGCGGCAGGGACGAGATCGCAAGAGCGGCAAGGCTTATAGCTCAAAAGGCGGCAAAAGGCGAGATCGATCCCGGATCGATAAGCCAAAAGGACATTGAGGAGCATCTTTATACCAAAGGTATTCCCGATGTCGATCTTGTCATACGTACCGCGGGCGAGTTCAGGCTCTCGGGCTTTATGCTTTATCAATGCGCGTATGCGGAGTTTTATGCTACGGATGTTCTGTGGCCCGATTTTACGATAGAAGATTTCAATAAAGCGCTGGCTGCTTTTGGCAGCAGGGAAAGACGCTTCGGCGGCCTTGGCGCGGATGGGAAACAACAGTGAAAACAAGAACTTTGACGGCGCTTGTTATAGTTGCTTTGGCTCTGGCTGCATTTTATTTCGGCAAAACCGCCTTTCTTATTCTTTTGCCGATTTTGCTTGCAATGAGCCAGCATGAGGTTTTGAGCGCGTTTCAGAAGGCGGGAAGAAAGATATCGATCTGGCCCGTATATCTTATCAGCCTGATCATATCGCCTGCCGTATACTTTGGCGGCATAAAGGGCACTGCGATAGTATTCATTATCGCGTTCATGTACCAGATGTCGCTCATCATGCTCGGAGACGATCCTTCGCCCGAGCGCATCGTCGCGGGTTCGCTCTCGGTGTTTTATCCCGCTTTGCCGATGGCTTTTATGCTGATACTGGCAGCCGAATCCGAGACTTCTCTGGGTGTTCTTGCCTGCGGCGCTTTTTCTGCAGCAGGCAGCGATACCTTCGGCCTTTTTATAGGCTCCAAGTTCGGTAAAAAGCGGCTTTGTCCGAGCCTCAGCCCCAAAAAGAGCGTGGAAGGCGCTGTAGCGGGTCTTTTCGGAGGCGTCATTTTTTCCGTGATAATAAAATACATCATAGAATTTGCTATGGGTATTTCGCTGCCTTTGCTTCTGGCCTGTCTGATAGGCCTTGTGGGCGCGGCTTTCTCCGTTCTGGGCGATCTTTTTGCATCGGGCATCAAACGCCTTTGCGGGATCAAGGATTTTTCTTCGCTGCTTCCCGGGCACGGGGGTGTGACCGACAGGTTTGACAGCATATATTTTTCCACACTGGGCGCATATATAGTGTGGTCTATCATCAGTATGCTTTAAAAACTATAAATCAAATTGTGCAATACAAACAAAAATATACATTTTT
>SVHB01000007.1 GCA_015056005.1 Clostridiales bacterium | reverse complement strand
GGTGTGACCGACAGGTTTGACAGCATATATTTTTCCACACTGGGCGCATATATAGTGTGGTCTATCATCAGTATGCTTTAAAAACTATAAATCAAATTGTGCAATACAAACAAAAATATACATTTTTTTTGGAGCATAAAGGATTTTGTAATTCGGTGACGAATTAAGCAGATATATATTTGTGTAAGTATGCTCAAATGCATATCGGGATGAGGTTAGTTTGAAGATCAACGTAGCTCAGAGTGCAGGTTTCTGCTTTGGAGTAAAGAATGCGGTCAGGTCGGCGGAAGATGCTTCGCGCGACTTTGGTCGTGTTTGCTCTTTGGGCGAGCTCATCCACAATTCAGGCGTAGTCGAAGGGCTTCGCCGTTTGGGTGTATCGGTGGCAAATGATGTAAAAGATATCGATGCCGATACCGTCATCACCCGCGCGCACGGCGCTTCTCCTAAAGTTTTTGATGCTCTTAGGCAAAAAGGCGTCCGCGTTATAGACGCGACCTGTCCTTTTGTCAAAAGGATACATGTCAGAGCCGAAAAGGCAGCAAAAGAAAAGCAGAACATAATCGTCATCGGCTCAAAGGATCATCCCGAGATCGTTGCGACCATGGGCTGGGCAGGGGAAAAAGCCTTGCTTGTAGATTCCGTTGAGGAAGCGCAGCGCATTCCCCAAATGGACTCGGCCTGCGTGATCGGGCAGACGACCTATTCGGTTAAAAAGCGCGACGAGATACTTTCGGTGCTGAAAAATAAGATAAGCACTATGGATGTATTCGATTTTATCTGTCCCACCACCGCTCAAAGGCAGCATGAGGCTGAGGAAATGGCGAAAAACGCGAGCCTTATGATAATCGTGGGCGATAAAAAAAGCGCCAACACCAACAAGCTTTTTGAAGCGGCAAAGAGATACTGTGAAAGGACCTATCTTGTGTCCGGAGCAAAGGAAGCACAGGACATCGACGTTTACGAAACCGATGATGTGTGCATCACCGCGGGTGCTTCCACCCCGCCAAGTGATATTGCAGAAGTTGTCATGCTGATAAAAGACAACGTGGATATATCTATTCCGTAAAGGCGGAGTATTTATATATTTATCTCAAAAAGAGATACTTTCGCGTGCAATGCGCGATCGTTATATTCAAGGAGGAAACGAACCAATGAGCGAACAAGACAACATCACTATGGACCAGCACGAGGAAAGCTTCCAGACTGCGTTTGAAAAGACGATGGTCTCCATCAGGCCCGGTCAGCTCGTAACCGGTACTGTTGTACTCGTTACTGATGACGAAGTATGCCTGAATATCGGCTACAAGTCCGACGGCATCATCACCAAGGGCGAGCTGTCCTCTGCAGAGGATATTAAATCCCAGTTCCAGATCGGCGACCAGGTCGAGGCCGAGGTCATCAAGGTCAACGATGGTGAAGGCAATGTTCAGCTCTCCCAGCGCAGCCTCCTCGCCCGCAAAAATTGGGATAAGCTCGTTGAAGCTTATGACAATGGCGAAATCGTAACCGGTACCGGTAAAGAAGTCGTCAAGGGCGGCCTCATCGTCAACGTAGACGGCATCCGCACCTTCGTTCCCGCATCCCAGCTCTCCGAGCGCTTTGTTGAGAAGATCGATCAGTTCGTGGGCCAGGAAGTCCGCCTGAAGATCATCGAAGTTGACCGTCATAAGAAGCGCCTGGTTGCTTCCCGCAAGGCAGTCATCGTTGAAGAGAGCGCAGCCAAGAAGGCAGCAGCTTGGGAGAACATCGAAGAAGGCAAGACCATCAAGGGTATCGTTCGCAGGCTCACCGATTTCGGTGCATTCGTAGATCTGGGCGGCGTTGACGGCCTCATCCATGTTACCGATCTTTCCTGGGCACGCGTTAAGCATCCCTCTGATGTAGTTAAGCCCAACCAGGAAGTTGAAGTTCTCGTTCTTTCCGTTGATAAGGAGAAGGAACGCATCTCTCTGGGCCTCAAGCAGCTCACCAAGAAGCCCTGGGACAATGCTGTTGAGAAGTATCCTGTAGGCACCATCGTTGAAGGCAAGGTCGTCCGCATCGTGCCCTTCGGCGCATTCATCGAGATGGAACCCGGCCTCGACGGTCTGGTACACATCAGCCAGGTAGCTCCCCAGCGCATCACCAAGGTCGAAGACGTTCTGACCATCGGCGATCTCGTTCTGGTCAAGGTTCTGGATGTCAATCCCGAACTCAAGAGGATCAGCCTCTCCATCCGTGAAGCTTATGACTATTCTCAGGTCATGGGCGAGGAAGAGACCGAGACTCAGGAATAATTTCCTAAAATCAACAGCCTGCATCGTTGCAGGCTGTTTTTTATTGTGTTCTTACATTATAATGTTGCAGACGGGAAAAAATGATGTTATATTATAAAGTAAGTAAATATGCTATAAAATGGAGTAAGTATGGATATTCAATGGTACCCCGGGCATATGGCGAAAACCCGTAAGATGCTCATAGAAAACTTGAAAATAATGGACGCGGTGGTGGAAATCGTGGACGCAAGAGCGCCCATCGCCACAGCCAACAACGACCTTAAAAAGCTTTACAGCAACAAGCCCAAAATACTTGTGCTCAATAAGGCTGACCTTGCCGACCCCGAGACCACCGCAGCGTGGGTGAAGTATTACCGGGAAATGGGTCAGACTGCGATAGCCGTAACTTCAATAAAGAGCAAGGGCATAAAAGAGGTAATAGACGCTGTAACAGAGGCTGCGAAGGACAAGGTCGAAGCCATGGCGAAAAAGGGCGTGAGAAAAACCGTGCGCGCAATGGTTCTGGGTATCCCCAATGTCGGCAAGTCCACCTTCATAAACAAGCTCAAAGGTAAAGCGAGCGCCAAGGCGGGCGACCGCCCCGGTGTTACCAGGGGCAAGCAGTGGATAGCGATAAACGATTATCTTGAATTTTTGGATACCCCGGGTATGCTCTGGCCCAAGCAGAACGATAAAAAAGCCGCGATGCGCCTTGCGTATATCGGTTCCATAAATGACAATATTATCAATATGGAGGAACTTGCCTGCAATTTCCTCATGGATATGTACGAGATGAAGCCCGAGGCAATAAAGGAGCGCTTTCATATCGACGAGCTTATACCCGACGGCTGGGAGCTTTTGCAGAAGGCCTGCAAGGGCAGAGGATGGATACTTTCCGGCGGCAGGCTCGATACCGAGCGCGGCGCAAAGGTGATCATGGACGAGTTCAGAGCGGGCAAGCTCGGAACAGTTTCTCTGGAGAGACCGTAAATGAAAAAGATCGACGAAAAGCAAAGGCTTTTTGAGATAACCTCCTTTGAGCGTCCCTTTTGGGAAAAGGGCGTTACGGTGGGCGGCGTGGATGAAGTTGGAAGAGGTCCGCTTGCGGGTCCCGTCATCACCGCCTGTGTCATACTGCCGCCCGATGAGCTGATAGAGGGCATAAACGATTCCAAAAAGCTTTCGGAAAAGAAAAGGGAAAAACTAAACGAGCTTATTTTGCAAAAAGCGGTAAAGTTTGCCTACGGCTTTGCAGGCGAGGAAGAGATAGACAGGATAAACATCCGTCAGGCAACGCTTAAAGCCATGGCAAGCGCAATAGAGCAGGTAAAGCCCGAGCATGTGCTCATCGACTGCGAGAAGGTGCCTACCGACATCCCCCAGACAAGCATAGTCCATGGCGACGCCATGAGCTATCTTATAGGCGCAGCTTCAATAATCGCCAAGGTATACAGGGACGATATGATGGTAAAGCTTTCAAAGCTCTATCCCGAATACGGCTTTGAGCGCAACAAGGGCTACGGTACCAAAGAGCATATCGAGGCGATAAAGAAATACGGTCTTTGCCCTGCGCACAGAAGGAGCTTTACATCGCATTTTGTCGATAAATAGGGTGATAATATGCAGAGCAATCGTACGGGCAAAATAGGTGAAGAACTGGCTAAAGCCTATCTTTTGAACAAGGGCTATAAGTTCGTTTGCGCAAATTACAGGGTGAGCGGCGGCGAGATAGACCTGATAATGATGGATGGGCAGACCTATGTTTTTGTCGAGGTAAAGACGAGAAAATATTCAAGCGATGAAAGCGCATACGAAGCCGTCGACAAAAGAAAGCAAAGGTTTTTGTCAAGCGCAGCTATGCAGTATATAGGCAAAAACAATCTGTACGATATGCCCTGCCGTTTCGACTGCGTCTTTATAACGGGTGCGGACGAGAAAGCAAAAATTGATCATTTCATAAATGCCTTTGAACTTGTAAGGGGCAGATATTTCATATAAACACGGAGGAAGCATGAAACGTAAAGTTTTGCTTGTGCTTATGGCACTGCTTCTCATACTCCTTTCCGCTTGCGGAAAAAAGGAGATAACCTATGAGAGCAACCTGTTAAAAAATGCCGATATATCAGAAACGAACGCCTACGGTCTTCCCGAGGATTTTCGCGTTGTAAACTATATTTACGATAACAATGTGACAGAATCTTCGATAGATGACGGTGCGCTTCATATCGTAAGCTACGGCATGAACGATGCAAGATTCGTGCAGAGCGTGGATGTACACAAAAACACCGTGTACAGGCTGAGCGCTTTGGTCAAATGCGCTGATGTTCTTGGCAACGGCGATTACGGCGCCGGGCTGAGCATTGCTGATACCTTTATTGCATCTCAGCAGCTCTTAGGCACCGGTGATTGGCAGGAGCTTACCCTTTATGTGAACAGCGGCGACCAAAAGCAGCTTGATGTTGAGTTCAGGCTGGGCTTTTTCTCGAACGAAGCGATGGGCGAGGTCTGGTTCAAGGATGTGAGCTTTTGTGCTGTTGAGTCTGTTCCGGCAGACGCTGTGGTTTATGACTATGAGAGTATAGACGATGCTTCCGCAGATGAGCAGACCCCTGCTGACGCCCAAAAGAAATATCCCATCATGGTCGTTATCGCACTTGCGGCCTTTATTGCGGTTATGATGAGCGCGTATTATATCGAGCCGGGAAACGGTGATATCGAAAGCGCCGGCAGCGAAAAGACGAGAACCGCGCTTTTGATCCTTGCGCTTTCAGCGTTTCTGATAAGGTGCATCACAGCTGTTTTTGTATACGGCTATGAGGTCGATATGGGCTGCTTCAACGGCTGGTCTCAGCAGGTGCTGGAGTTTAAGCCGTGGGGATTTTACTCTCAGGATTATTTTTGCGACTATCCTCCCGGATATATCACAGTGCTTTGGGGCATTGCCGGTATAGCAAGGCTCTTTAATATCGATATGAGCTCATGGGCATATACGATAATGCTCAAGCTCCCTTCGATTTTTGCCGATATACTTGCGGGTGTTGTGCTTTATAAGATAGCGGTAAAGAAGATGAGCCCAAAGGCTTCCCTCTGGATCGCCTGTCTTTATATATTCAACCCCGTAACAATAATAAATTCCGCGGCATGGGGGCAGATCGACGGCATCATGGCGCTTGGTATACTTCTGAGCGTTTACTGGATGATAGAACAGAAGATGTTCAAAGCCTCCATCGCATTTGCGCTGACTTTGCTTATAAAGCCGCAGACGCTTATGGCAGGCCCGCTGCTTTTGCTCGCGTTTATCCATTATATCAGGAAAAACGGCGGGGCCGGCTGGTTCATGCTCATAAAATCGTTCTTTTCCTGCGCCGCAGTGTGCGCGCTTTTCAGTTTGGTTTATATGAACGATCAGCCTTGGTATTGGCTCATTGAAAGATACCTTGGCACTGTTTCCAGTTATGAATACGCAGCCGTGAACGCCATGAACCTTTTCGGGCTTTTCGGTGCGAACTGGGTGGAGCAGGATCAGGCTTTCATGGGGTTGAGCTACAGGATATGGGGCACCTTGTTCATCGTGATATCCTTTGGCTACTGCGCATTTCTGCAGCTTAAAAGGAGAGAAACAAGGTCGCTTCCGCTTGTAGGCGCGCTGTTTTTCACCATGGTCTTCACCTTCGGCGTGAGGATGCACGAGCGCTATATGTTCCCTGCGTTCGTCCTTCTGCTTCTGGCGTTTTTGTATTACGGCGACAGAAGGCTGCTGATTGCTTTTGCGCTGCTTAGCGTGCCGCATTTTATGAACGTTTCCATAGTGCTCATAAACGACTATCTGATGGAAGCCGAAAAGCTCTATACCTTCATATTCTCGGCGGTGCAGATAGCGGGCGCAATGTACCTTATGCTGGTTTCATATGATATCTGCGCTTTGAATAAAGAGACGCGGGAATTTGAGCGAAAGGAAAATGCGAGCGCATATACGGGCGGGGAAATTTCTTTTGAGTCTGCAAGGATGAGCAGAAAAGACATTATTATAATGCTTTTTATAACCCTTGCGTATGCCGTGCTTGCGTTTGTGAACCTTGGCATAACTCATGCGCCTCAGACCGAGTTCGTTTCCACCAAAGACGGTGAATACGTGGCATTTGACCTTGGTGAAACGCAGTTTATCGAAAAATTCTCATTCTACGGCGGCATCGGAAACGGCACTTTTGCGGTTGAAGGCAGCAACGATCTGGAAAACTGGACAAGACTGGAATACCTCAAGGACGATGAGATAACCGAAATGACCGTGCTTTATGAAACAAATACCATGTTTGAATGGCACGAGTTCATGCCCGTGGACGCCAATTACAGGTTTATGCGCGTGGTGTTCGGCTCTCCCGGTATTTCAATGTTCGAAGTCGGCTTCTACGGCGTTGGCAATACCCCGATAGAGATAGCCGCAGTCGGCACTTCGGGCGCAGACGAGGAGCGGGGATATGATCCCAAGCTTATCTGCGACGAACAGGAGGAGCTCCCGGAGCACAGGTCGTACCTCAACTCAATGTATTTTGATGAGATTTATCATGCGCGTACGGCTTACGAGCACGTGTATAACATGCAGTGGTACGAGACCACCCATCCGCCGCTTGGAAAGGCGCTTATGTCCCTTTGCATAATGCTTATGGGCATGACTCCCTTCGCATGGCGCTTTGCGGGCACTCTGGCGGGCGTTCTTATGCTTCCGGGCATGTACATGACAGGAAAGCTTTTGTTTAAGAAAACAAAGCTCGCGGCTTTTTCAACGCTTCTAATGGCGCTTGACTGCATGCACTATACACAGACAAGGATAGCCACCATAGATTCATTTGCGGTGCTGTTCATAATCTGGATGTTCTACTTCATGTTCAGATATGTCCTGCTTTATGATTTCAATAAAATGCCGCTCAAAAAGACCTTCCCGCCGCTTCTGCTTTCAGGCATCATGATGGGTCTGGGTATTGCGTCCAAATGGATTGGCGCATACGCGGGCGCGGGTCTTGCGGTGGTGTTTGCTGTTGAAACGGTCAGAAGATGCCTGGCGGCAAGAAGGAGCGAAGACGAGCTTGTAAGAAAAACATGGTTCAAAAAGCTTTGCCTGACCGGCGCTTTCTGTGTGCTTTCGTTCATTATCATTCCAATCGCGATCTATATGCTGTCGTATGTGCAGTATTTCATGATCGAGGGCGGCAAGACTCTTGCCGACTGGTGGGACGCTCAGGTTTATATGTTCACCTATCACTCGGGGCTTGTCGACGATCATTATTTTGCATCCCCGTGGTACGAATGGCCGCTCATCATCCGTCCGATGTGGTTCTACAAGGGCAATTACGGCGGATATATCGGAACCATAAACACCATGGGCAACCCTGCGGTGTGGTGGACGGGCTTTATAGCTGTTATAGCGCTTTTGGTGCTCAAGATAAGGCGCGAGGATCAAAGCCGCGCATCGATGCTTTTGCTCATAGGTCTTGGCGCGCAGTTCCTCCCTTGGGTCATAGTTCCAAGATCGACCTTTATCTATCACTATTTTGCAAGCGTGCCCTTCATAATCTTCATCACCTGTCATATATTTGCGATGCTCTATGAAAAGTATAGTGAAAGAAAAAGATGGGTCGATATCGGTCTGTTCAGCCTTATCGGTCTGTCCGCGCTGCTTTTCGCGTTCTTCTTCCCGGCGATATCGGGTATCGATATGACTGAAGGCTATGCAAAGCTGACCCAGTGGCTGCCGACATGGACCATGTGGGCCCCGTAAGGAGAAGCGATGGATAAACTGAAAAAACTGATAGAGCAGGGCATTAAGTTCTCTATCGTGGGCGTTTTTAACACCCTTATCGATATGGGTGTGTTTTACCTCTTGACCTTGATCGCGTTTTTTGCAAAATACTATCTTTTAGCAAACGTGATCTCCTATACCTGCGGCGTAGTAAACTCCCTTTTCATGAACAAGGCGTTCACCTTTAAGGAAAAGGGCAGGATGGGCGCCATTCGCGTTATTGCGTTCTTTATGATAAACGTGCTGTCGCTGGGCGTATCCACTCTGGTGCTCAAGATCTGCTGTGACAGCATCGGTATGGCGTATATGATGGGCAAGCTCATAGCGGTAATAGCGTCGCTGGGGGTAAACTTTGTTTTGAACAAGCTGATAGTTTTCAGAGATATATAAAAAGAAAGGCGGGGGAAAGGATGCTTTCAAGGGTATATTCAAGCGGCCTTATAGGCATTGAAGGCTTCACCGTGCAGGTGGAGGTCGATCACAGGGAAGGTCCGTCCCTGTTTGAGATGGTCGGTCTGCCCGATGCCGCGGTCAAGGAATCGCGTGAAAGGGTTAGAAGCGCCATCAATTCAAGCGGGCTTAAATTCCCTTACGGCCGAAATATCATAAACCTTGCCCCCGCAGACAAAAAGAAGGAAGGTCCCTCGTTTGATCTTCCCCTCGCGGTAGCGCTCTTATCCGCCGCAGGTACGATACCGCAGGTGAGCGACGATTGCATGATCGCGGGCGAATTATCGCTGGACGGAAGCGTGCGGCCCGTAAACGGCGCTTTGCCTATGATAATCACCGCAAGGGGAAATGGGATAAAGAAATTCTTTTTCCCGTACGAAAATGCGGAGCAGATGCGCGCCATAGAGGATATAGAATTCTATCCCGTGCATACATTAAACGAGCTAATAAACCATATAAAGGGCGAAGAGCTCATAAAGCCGCTTGAGCATCTCCCCTATGACCCCGAGGGGGGCGGTGAGATATTCACAAGCGACCTTTGCTATGTGAGAGGTCAGAAGGCCGCCAAAAGAGCGCTTGAGATCGCGGCGGCGGGCGCGCATAACCTGCTTATGGTGGGCTCGCCCGGCTCGGGCAAAACGATGCTGGCAAGATGTCTGCCCTCAATACTGCCGGCTATGACCTTTGAAGAAGCGCTGGAGGTCACCAAAATACATTCGGTCACAAGCTCTGTCGAAGGCGGGCTGATGGTGCAGCGTCCGTTCAGATCGCCCCATCATACCGCGTCTGCTGTCTCCATGATAGGCGGCGGAAATTCGGCGCTTCCCGGGGAAATATCCAAGGCGCATAACGGAGTTCTGTTTTTGGATGAGCTGCCGGAATTCCCCCGCAGTGTGCTGGAATCCCTGCGCCAGCCAATGGAAGACGGCTTTGTGAACGTCACAAGGATAAACGCGCAGATACAGTACCCCGCAAGGTTCATGATGGTCTGCTCGATGAACCCCTGTCCCTGCGGAAACCTCGGTTCGAGGAACAACCCCTGCAGATGCACTCCCGCAGCCATACAGAGATATCTTGGCAGGATATCGGGGCCTTTGCTCGACAGGATCGACATGCATATAGAGGTCGAATCGATAGATGTAAACGAGATATCTTCCCCCGCAAAGGGCGAGGAGACCAGCGCTCAGGTAAGACAGAGGGTCAGCAAGGCAAGGCTGATACAGCAGGAGCGCTATAAAGGTCAGAATGTGTTTGCCAATTCTCACCTGAACGCACGGCAGATAGAAAAATACTGCGTTGTGACCGACGATGCAAGGAAGATCATCGAGCTTGCAGCCGATAAGATGAAGCTTTCGACCAGAGGCTACACTAGGATGCTCAAGGTGGCAAGGACTATTGCAGATCTTGCCGGAAGTGAAGTCATCGACCAGCAGCATGTCGCCGAGGCGGTTGCCTACAGGGGCATGGATACCAAGTATTGGGGGCGTCAATAATGTATGGTAAACAGGAGAAAGCGCTCATAGCTCTGTCGCTGGTAGACGGAATAGGCCCAAAGCGCATGTCAAAGCTTTTGTCGATGGTTGATGAGCCCCACGAGATAATGCAGGCGGACGATTCGCTGATAAAAAAGATCATCGGCGAGAAAGCATATAAGAATTACGGAAATGTCGTGCGCTCAAGCATGGTCGAGGATCATATCGCAAACGTTGAGAAAATGGGGATCCGCATGATATGCAGATTTACCGATGCATATCCTTCTCAGCTGGAGGAGATCTTCGATCCGCCCTATGTGCTTTATATCAAGGGCTCACTCGAAAGCATACCAACGGATAAATTGCTTGGAAGCGTGGGATCAAGAGCGCCCACGAGATACGGGCAGCAAACGGCGTACAGCATCTGCAAGGAAGCTGCAAGGCAGGGCGTAACCGTGGTTTCGGGTATGGCCCGCGGCATAGATACCTGTTCGCATACGGGAGCGCTTGACGGAGGCGGCACGACCATTGCGGTTCTTGGCAGCGGCGTGGATATTTGTTATCCGCCCGAAAACATCGAGCTTTATGACAGGATAATGAGCAGCGGGCTTGTGATAAGCGAATACAGGCCCGGCGCAAGCCCTATCGCCAATCATTTCAGGAGCAGGAACAGGATAATTGCAGGGCTCAGTCAGGCGGTGCTTGTGGCAGAAGCGGATAAAGGCTCGGGTTCAAAGATAACCGTCGATTACGCGCTTGATTATTCAAGGGAGATCTTCGCGGTGCCCGGTCCCATAAATTCGCAGCTCAGCTATACGCCGAACCACTTAATACGCGACGGCGCGCACATGGTTTTAGAACCCGGCGATCTGCTCTATGAGATGAACTGGGCGGTAAAGAGAACGGCTGATGTGTCGTTCAAGAACCTTTCGGTAACGCTTTCCGATGAAGAAGCGGAAATTGTAAGACCTCTTATGAACGAAGAGCTTTCCTTTGAGGAACTGAGCGAGAAAACGGGCTACTCGCCCGATAAACTAAATTCGCTCTTGACAATGCTGCAATTAAGAGGAATAATAAAACAGCATTCGGGAAGGATTTATTCTATATAATATCACCTTTACCGATTTCGGAGGAATTTGATGGCAACTAAACAAGCGACCAACAAAACCACAAAAGCCAAAACGCCTAAAAAGAGCCAGAAACAGGCTCTGGTCATAGTAGAGTCTCCCGCAAAGGCGAAGACCATAGGCAAGTTTTTGGGCAGTAAATATAAGATCGAAGCATCAAACGGTCATGTAAGAGACCTACCAAAGAGCCAGCTTGGCGTTGATGTAGAAAATAACTTTGAGCCAAGGTATATAACCATAAGAGGGCGCGGTCCCATAATCGAAAAGATCAAACGCGAGGCAAAGAACGCTTCCCGCGTTTATCTCGCAACCGACCCTGACAGAGAGGGCGAGGCCATTTCCTGGCATCTTGCCCATATACTTGGCCTTGATCCCGACAGCCCCTGCAGGATCGAGTTCCACGAGATAACCAAGGGCGCAGTCACAAGCGCAATAGATAATTGCCGTCCCCTTGATGTTTCCAAGGTAGACGCACAGCAGGCAAGGCGTGTGCTCGACAGGCTCGTTGGCTATAAGATCAGCCCCCTGCTTTGGGCAAAGGTAAGGAAAGGCCTTTCCGCAGGCAGAGTTCAGTCCGTAGCAACCAAGATGATCGTTGACAGGGAAAGGGAGATCGAAAAATTCGTTCCCGAGGAATATTGGACGATCGACGCAAAGTTTGAACACGGCAAAAAGAATGTGACGTTCAAGCTCTCTTTTCTTGGCGGCGAAAAAGCTCAAATAGCAAGCGAGGAAAGTGCAAAAGAAGCTGTTGAAAGAATAGAGAAGGGCGAGTATACGGTAAATTCCATAAAGCTTTCCGAACGCAGGAAGAGCCCCCCGCCGCCCTTTACCACTTCAAACCTTCAGCAGGAAGCCGCAAGGAAGCTGAACTTTACCACCTCAAAGACCATGCTCATCGCTCAGCAGCTCTATGAAGGCGTTGAGATCGAAGGTGAAGGCTCAGTAGGTCTTGTAAGCTATATCCGTACCGACTCCACAAGAGTTTCCCAGGAAGCGCTTGCGGATGTGAGAAACTATATTTCAGAAAACTACGATCCCGCGTATCTGCCCGAGATCCCCAATACCTTCAAGAGCAAGCGCGGTGCTCAGGATGCGCACGAAGCCATCCGTCCCACTTCGCTTGTCCGTACCCCCGACAGCATAAAGGATTCGGTAACAAGGGACCAGTATAAGCTGTATAAGCTCATTTACAGCCGTTTTATCGCAAGCCAGATGACCAACGCTTTGTATGATGTCGTATCTGCAAAGACCTCAAACGGCGATGCGGAATTCTCCTTCACGGGCATGAAAAAGAAGTTCCAGGGCTTCACCGTGGTTTATGAAGAAAGCCTTGATACTCCCGAGGAAAAGGAGACCAGCCTGCCCGATCTCAAGGAAGGCCAGGTGCTCAAACTCGTCGATGTCAACCCCGAGCAGCACTTTACCCAGCCTCCCCAGCGTTACACCGAGGCAAGCCTTGTGCGCGCCCTTGAAGACGACGGCATCGGCAGACCTTCCACCTATGCGCCGACTATCTCCACCATCATCACAAGGGGATATATCAAGCGCCAGAGCAGGACTCTTTTCCCGACCGAGCTTGGCGTTATAGTCACCGATATCATGGGCGAGTATTTTGATCAGGTTGTCGATATCGAGTTTACCGCGAACCTTGAAGAAAAGCTTGACGATATCGAAGAAGGCTCGGTAAAATGGCAGAGCGTTATCGATGAGTTTTACGACGATTTCAAGCATGATGTGGAAAACGCCGAGGAAGCTATCGAGAAGATCGAGATAGCCGATGAAGAATCCGATATCATCTGCGATAAATGCGGCGCAAGAATGGTATACAAGATGGGCAGATTCGGCAGATTCCTTGCCTGCCCCAATTATCCTCAGTGTAAAAACACCATGGCAATAATCGTGCCCACTCAGGCTAAATGCCCCAAGTGCGGCAAGCAGGTGCTTGAGCGTACCAGCCGAAGGGGTAAAAAGTTCTACGGCTGCGAAGGCTATCCCGAATGCGATTTCGTGCTCTGGGATATGCCTGTAAAGGATCCCTGCCCAATCTGCGGCAGTATAATGGTGCAGAAATTTGACAGAAAGGGCGCCGCGTACAGCGTTTGCACCAACGAGGAATGCAAGCACAAGGTCACGGGCGATCATGTGGAAAATGACTGAAAATAACATGGTCACTGTCGTTGGCGCGGGTCTTGCGGGCAGCGAAGCGGCCTGGCAGCTGGCAAAAAGAGGGATAAAAGTCACTCTTATCGATATGAAGCCCAACGAGAAGAGCCCCGCTCATTCTCAGAACGGCTTTGGAGAGCTTGTTTGCTCAAATTCTCTTAAAGCCATGCGCATCGACAGCGCTTCCGGGCTTCTGAAGGAAGAAATGCGCAGGCTGGGGTCCCTTATAATCGAAGCCGCAGACAATAGCAGCGTTCCAGCAGGCGGCGCGCTGGCGGTCGACAGGGATAAATTCAGCGAATATATCACAAAAAAGCTCACCGAGCATGAGAACATCACGATCAAAGCCCAAAGGATCGACGATATCCCAGAGGGCAACGTGATCATCGCAACCGGTCCTTTGACAGACGGAAAGCTTTATGAGAGCATCGCAGGCTTGGTTGGCAAGGACGCTCTTGGTTTCTACGATGCAGCCGCTCCGATAGTCAGGCGCGACAGTATCAATATGGAAAAAGCGTTTTTGAAATCAAGGTACGACAGGGGCGAGGCGGATTATATCAACTGCCCCATGGACAAAGAGCAGTACGACGCTTTTGTAAACGCGCTGCTTGAAGCCGAGACAGCCCCCGTGCACGGTTTTGAGGAAAATCTCCTCTTTGAAGGCTGCATGCCCGTTGAGTCGATGGCAAGAAGGGGCTTTATGACCCTTGCCTTCGGTCCCTTAAAGCCCATAGGCCTTGAAGACCCAAGAACCGGCAAAATGCCCTATGCGGTCGTCCAGCTAAGGCAGGACGATTCCGCAGCGAGCGTATACAACATGGTCGGCTTCCAGACAAGGCTCAAGTTCGGCGAGCAAAAAAGAGTGTTCTCAATGATCCCCGGGCTTGAAAACGCGGTGTTTGAGCGCTACGGAGTCATGCACAGGAATACCTATATCCAGTCCCCCGGTTTCCTTGACGAGCATTATGCGGTTATAGGAAGGGAGAATCTCTGTTTCGCGGGGCAGATCACGGGCGTTGAGGGCTATGTGGAATCCGCAGGCTCAGGGCTCGTTGCGGGTATGGATCTTGCAAACAGGCTGCTTGGCAAAAAGCAGAGTGAACTGACGGCAAAAACCATGCTGGGCGCGCTGGCAAAGTATATCAGCTCTCCCCATCATAAGTTTGACCCCATGAACGCCAATTTCTCCATTATCGAGCAGCCGGCGCAGAGGTTCAGAAATAAGAAGGACAAATACAACGCTTATGCCGAAAGATCGCTTGCGATAATCGATGAACTGGCAGGTGAGCAAGTATGAGGATAGTTGCGGGAAAATACCGCTCAAGGAAGCTCGAGTCCCTTGAGGGCGAAGCAACAAGACCTACCGCCGACAGGGTGAGGGAAAGCCTTTTCAATATCCTTGCTTCACGGGTGGAGGGCGCATATGTGCTCGACCTGTTCTCGGGTTCGGGCGCGCTTGCGCTGGAAGCTGTATCAAGAGGCGCGGAATATGCTGTGCTGAACGATAAATCCCCCAAAGCGTTCAAAATAATCGAAAAGAACGTAGATACACTAAAAGCGCAGGAGCAAACGGGCGTTATGTGTCAGGATGCGCATAACGCGATAGATATGCTTGCAGACTCGGGAATGAAGTTTTCTCTCATCTTCCTTGATCCTCCCTATGACAGCGGGCTTTATGCACCCGTTATAGAGCATATCAGGGCAAGAGGGATACTTGAGACCAACGGTATTATCATCTGTGAGCACAGGAAGGGCTCCACCTTCGATATCCCCTTTGATTACAGGATATACGACAGGCGTACCTACGGAAAAACCACGCTCAGCTTTATTATCGAGGAGTTGGTATCATGAAGGCAATGTTCCCCGGATCCTTTGATCCGATGACGCTGGGTCATCTTGACGTTGTAAAAAGAGCGGCGGCAATATTTGATGAAGTTGTAGTCGCGGTGTTCTATAACCCGTCCAAAAAGAACACATTTACAGCCGACGAGCGCGTTCAAATGATCAAAAAGGCGATACATGATATACCAAATGCAAGCGTTATGGCATTTTCCTGCGGTCAGCTGGAGGGAGCAAGGCAGATAGGAGCAAAAGTCGTTATCAGAGGTATAAGGACCGTATCGGATTTTGAATACGAAGCTCCGTGGGCGCAGATCAACAGGCGGGAAGCAGAAGATATCGAATATGTGTTTCTGATGAGCGATCCCGCGCTTTCCGTGGCTTCTTCAAGCGCAGTAAAGGAAATTGCGATGTTTGATTACGACTTATCGCCCTATGTACCCAAAGTGATCATACCCGATATCAAAAATGCTGTAAGGAGGCAGAAATAATGAATATAATGGCAATAATCGAGCTTCTGGATGACGAGCTTTCCGGCGCGAGCAATTTCCTTTTGAGCGGCAAAAAGCTTGTTGATGTGGATAAATGCCTTGCCATGCTCTCAGATCTTCGAGTAAATCTGCCCGAGAGCATTATCGAAGCAGAGGCTATTACTCAGGAAAGCGACAGGATAATCAGAGACGCTCAGGCAAACGCCGAGGCGATCATCGCGCAAGCCGAGCAGCGCTTCAACGCTATTTTGAGCCAGCACAATATTGTTAACGCCGCAAACGAGCAGGCCGATCAGATCATAGCTCAGGCAAGGGCAGAGGCTCAGGATATCAGAAACGATGTAATGAACTATGCCAATAATGTTCTGAACATGCTGCAGGACAACGCTCAGCGCGTTATCGAAGATGTAAATCATAACCGCATAAACATCAACCAGCTGTAAACAAAAAGCATAATATTCCGCTGATAAGCCCATGTACGATCTTTTGAAAAAGATAGCGCACAGGGCTTATAAAGCTTGAAAGGCTGGGTTCGCTCTGCATGTAGATGCAAAGCCCGCCAAAGGATACACAGGCGCAGATAAGGGCGCAGGTAAGCTTTTTTGATGAAAACATAAGGCTTACCGCTCTGCAGCCTACGGTCATTTCAATAAAAAAAGACGCGACGGGTGAATTTGAAAACGCCGTGGACAAAAGCACGGTAAAGAATACCATAGATGCGCCGATTGAGACCATGGCGGAGCCGCCTTTTGAAAGCGATATTGATATCGCCTGCGTAAAGGGCAGGGGTTTGATGTCGGAAGGTGTTTCCGTGACGCTGTCTGTAAGACGGGTTTTGAACAAATATCCGCAGATAACAGCGCCCAGAAGATGACAAAAAAGCATTATATATCCGCTCGTCTTTGCAAATGAAGCGCAGGCTCCGAGGATAAAGCCCGGGGAACAGCAGGACGCAAAGGAGCATACGTTCCTTGACTGAGCGTTCGTAAGCGCTTTGCTTTTATTCAGCTCTCCTATAACAGCGGCTCCCGTAGGAAAGCCGCAGGTGTACGAGATAAGGATAGCGCAAAGACCGCAGCCGGGGAGGCCCAGGAGTTTTTTTGCGGGCCTGTTAAGCGCTTTGCCAAGCGTGAATATCGCGCCGCTTTGTATCATCAGCATCGATGCACAGTAGTTTGGCAAAAGGGAAGGCACGACCGAGCCCGCCCAAAGCGTGAGCGCATCGGCTGAAGCGTCGCTTGCTTTTTCGGGGAAGACCAAAAGCAGCAAAAGATATATTATACCGAATAGTACAACCATAATATCACCGTAAAAGCATATGAGGAGGGAAGAAACGGTATGAGCACGAATATGAGACCCAAAGATGATATAAAAATCGCGGCTGCGCTTGGCGGAGGCTTTTTCCGCGGCATCGCTCATATCGGCTTTCTGCAGGTCATGAAGGAGAACGATATCCCCATAGACATAGTGACCGGTACTTCCATAGGCTCGGTGGTCGGATCGATTTATGCTACGGGCATGGATCTGTACCGCATGGAGCAGTTTGTTTCTACCCTCACAGAGCGCATGCTCTTTGATATGACCGTACCCAGACAGGGTTTTATGAAGGGTGAAAAGATACTCACTTTTGTAAGGACGCTCACGGGCAACAAAACCTTTGAACAGACAAACATCCCCTTTGCCTGCGTTGCCTGCGATATAGAAACGGGAGAAAGAGTTGTGCTTGATAAACAACTGCACCTCTGCGACGCGGTCAGGGCCAGCATTTCCGTTCCCGGCGTTTTTGAACCCTACAGGATAGGCGAAAGGCTTTTGGTGGACGGCGGGCTGAAGGAAAGAGTGCCCGTTACCACCGCCTATGAAATGGGCGCGGATTTTGTCATCGGCTGCGATGTGGGCGTAAGGGAAGGCGTATTCCCGGTAAACGGTATAATGGAGATCATGCTGCGCACTCTTGAGATAATGGAAACAAACACGATCTCCCTTGGCAGGGACGCCGATGTTGTCGTTATGCCAAATGTCAGAGATATAAGCATGATGTCGCTGAACCAAAGCGCCGACTGCCTTGACAGGGGCAGGAAGGCAGCTCAGGCTCAGATCGAAGAAATAAAGGCTGCGATAGAAAAAGCGCGCGAAAAAAAGGCGCAAAGAAAGGCTGAATGAATATGAGATACGCCGTGCTTGTTGCACCGCATCAGAACCAAAGATACAACGCAGGTGTGCAGACTCTGACTTTGTCCGAACTCACCTTAATGCTCTCGCCCTACGGCATCACGCCCGAATTCATCAACCTGAACGGGCTTGACCTTATTTCGTTTGAAGCGGAGGAAAGCAGGCGCACTCAAATGCTCTTATCAAGGCTGTCCTCGCTCTATGTGCTGTTTAAGCTTCAGAACGATGCGCTTTATCCTGTACAGCTTGAATATTCCAGGGTGGTTGAGGACGATATCTCCGGCGTGCTCAAGTATAAGGGCAAGACCAACGAGGTGTTTACCTCGCTGCTCATAAACGCAGCCGTGTTTTCAAGCGATTATGCGGGCAGGTTCGACGAAAAGCTTAATATACTTGATCCCATATGCGGCAGAGGAACAACGCTTTTTGAAGCGCTCAAAAAGGATTACAATGCCTACGGTGTTGAGATAGACAAAGCCGATATCGATGAGCTCAATAAGTATTTCAAAAAATACCTCGAGTTCCATAAGCTCAAGCATTCGGTTTCCAAAAACTCCATGACTGTGAACGGAAAAAGCGGTGGAGCCAGAACTTCATATAAGCTCGCCCTTGATTCAAAACAGCTCAAGGAAAGCCCGCTGGAGCTCATAAACATCCATGGAAGCACCACAAATTGCCCAAGCTATTTTAAGAAGGACTTCTTCCATGCCATCGCCGCTGACCTTCCTTACGGAGTCCAGCACGCAGGTCAGGACGGCAGAAAGCCCATCGCCCCCGCCTCCCTGCTTGAAAAATGCGCCCCCGCATGGGCGCATGTGCTAAAGCCCGGCGGCGCGATCGCCATCTCCTTCAATGTAAACACCCTCCCTTTGCATACCGCAAGGAACCTCCTCTACAAAAACGGTCTGAAACCCCTGGAAGGCGGCGTCTACGACACCTTCGAACACTGGGTCGAACAGGCCGTCACAAGGGATATCGCGGTAGCGATAAAGGAATAAAGAATAAAGAATAAAGAAAAGAACAGCATAAAAAATGCTGTTCTTTTATCATCAATGACGGTCAAAAGGCAAATAGGTAAAAGTAAAATTCAAAAGCAGCAGAAAGCTTTCTGCTGCTTATTTATTTCCTCAGCTTCTGACAATACTGCGTGCAGAGCTTGTCGGTGCATTCGGAGCATTTGAGGGCGGCGTTGGTCATTTCCCAGAAGCGTTCGGGATAGATCATTATGCAGACTTCCCATACGAGCCATGCGGCGATGGCAAGCAGGACGAGGGAAACACTGTAGAAACCGCCGATGAAGATGAGGGGAGAGAACATCATCAAATGATCCCAGTTGAATATCCTGCAGGTGGTGCAGCATTTGTTTTTCATAATGAGCCTGAAGGGACACCATATGAGCACACAGATGAGGTCGCATACATAGAAAAGGACCGATATCATGAAAAGCCATATTTTATTGATAATGCCTGTGAAATACAGGATGCCCAGAAGCGCGATCAGCGCGCCCCAGATTAAAAACACCTTGTAGGCGGCTTTGGTGGTGAAAACCAGATAATCGCGCAGAGCTTTATAGTTGATCTTTTCCACTATCGGGCGAAATCTATTCTTAAAAAGCTTTTGAGAACCTAAAGCAACCTTGTTCTTTATGGGAACGAGCTGCAGGAACATATCCGCTGCCCAAATAAGCCACAAAAGATGGAAGGGAGTGAACTGCTTAAAGAAATTCGTTCCGTCAAGCACTGCGAACCATTCGGGGCGAACAAAACAAACCCATAAACAAATGATAAATACCAATATGCGCCCGAAAAGGCGTACAAAATATCTTTTCCTTATGTCTGACATAAAAACCTCGCCGGATACAAAAAAACTGTTTGACATGATATGCAAAAAAATTCAACAATATTATACACCTAAAAACAAACAATGTGTAAATGATATTGTTTGTTTGTGCTCATGATAACAGAAAATTTACAAATTAGCAGAAACTTAGCAGCCGATCATTTGATTATAACGGGCGAGGTCAGGTAATCCCGCTGCGCATTTTTGTTGATTCCAAGATCGAAAAGCGACTGCGCGCTAATATCCAGTGACAGGCAGTCATTGATTTGGGCATCAGCGAGCTTACTGATAACGGGCAGGGGAGAATCATCCGAAAGCTGTCTTAAATATCTGCCCGCGGTTTTGGCGTTGAAGGCAAGAAGTCTGAGATACGGCGGTGCGGGGTAGTTTCCTGCAAGCTCATAGGTCATATCGAGCACGCAGGAAAGCACCGCTCTTCTGATGCGCGCCATAGTATACCTTTTGGTCTTTATCATAGAAAAAAGCTCGCTTAAGGATGTTGCTTTTTGAGCGCATTCATATATTCTGTTTTCAAGCCCTTCCGAAACGCCGAGACAGAGCGCCATATCCGATGGCGGCATATTGCGCAGCTTAAAAAGCGCGGCCTGCGAGATATTTTCGGAAGAATTGTAAATACCGCCGCTTAGTGCGTCATATGTGCAGGCGGGGATATCAAAGGAATCATCCAAAGCTTCACCTGAAAGCAGTCTTTTTCTTATCGCACCCGCGCCTTCCAGATGGGCGTTGGTTCTCTTTATCGGATAAAGCTCCATGCCGCTCAGCGCTTGAGATGCCTTCAAGTATTCGGAGGCGAGTACCAGATTCGGAGTGTTTGCAGTATCCATATCAAAGACAGAAGATTCAGCAAATGCTCTGGGATAACTCTGACCTTTTTTGAGCGCATCCTTCATATCGGGAGAAAGGGCGGCAAACTCCATTATTTTATCTTTGCTGTCGGTCTCGCAGCCGAAGGAAAGACAGCTTGCCCCTGCGCTTTTAAGCAGCGATACCGCGCCGTATGCAAAATCGGGCGCTGCTCTGAGCGCAAAGAGAGCTGGCAGCTCAAAAACAACGTCCGCACCCCAAAGCACCGCGCATTTGGCTCGCTCCCATTTATCTATGATCGCAAGGTCGCCTCGCTGAACGAGCGGACCGCTCATTGCGCAAACAATGATGTCCGCGCCGCTTTCTTCCCTTGCTTTTTGTATCTGATAGGCGTGACCTGTATGGAACGGATTATATTCGCAAACAATACCGAGAATTTTCATGCTTTTTGTCCTTCCATTTTGTGTTGATTAAGTGTATAATATAGTCAGTGAAATTCGGGCATTGCCCGTAAATTTTTGGGAGGTATCCTAATGTCTATCCTTGATAAGATCATCGAAAGGGCTAAATCGTACAACAAGCACATCGTTCTGGCCGAGGGCAACGAGCCCCGTACCATCCGTGCTGCCGAAATGATCGCAAAGCAGGGCATCGCCCGCCTGACCCTCATCGGCGACAAGGAAGTTATCGAAAAAGAAGGCTGCGACCTCACCGGCGTTGCCATCATCGACAACAAGACCAGCGATAAGCTCGACGAATATGCAAACCTCTTCTACGAGCTGAGAAAGAACAAGGGCATGACCGTTGAAAAGGCAAAGGCTACTCTTGAAGCCTCCACCCTGTATTTCGGCGCTATGATGCTCAAGAGCGGCGATGCCGACGGTATGGTAGCAGGCGCTATCAACTCCACCGGCGATGTTCTTCGTCCCGCTCTGCAGCTCATCAAGACTGCCCCCGGCATCTCTGTCGTCTCTTCTTGTTTTATCATGGATTGCCCCGCTCGTCAATACGGTCAGGACGGCGTTATGGTATTTGGTGACTGCGCTGTTATCCCCAATCCCACCGCTCAGGAACTTGCCGCTATCGCTGTAGCTTCCGCAAATTCCGCAAAGGCTATCGCAGAGATCGAAGATCCCAAGGTCGCTATGCTTTCCTTCTCCACCAAGGGCAGCGCAAAGCACGAGAACGTGGACAAGGTCGTCGAGGCTACCAAACTTGCCAAGGAAGCAGCACCCGAGCTCAACATCGATGGCGAGCTGCAGGCTGACGCCGCTCTGGTCGAGTCCGTCGGCGCTCTCAAGAGCCCCGGCAGCGCAGTTGCAGGCAAGGCAAACGTCCTCATCTTCCCCGACCTGCAGGCAGGCAACATCGGCTATAAGCTCGTTCAGCGTCTTGCCGGCGCCGAAGCTATCGGCCCCATCATCCAGGGTCTTGCAAAGCCCGTTAACGACCTCTCCCGCGGCTGCTCTTCCAACGACATCGTCTGCGTTGTAGCTATCACCGCATGCCAGGCCGCAAGCAAATAATTTTGGAGGAAAATTAAAATGATCGTTCTTGTCATCAATGCAGGTTCTTCTTCCCTCAAGTACCTGCTTATCGATACCAACACCGAAGAGACTCTTGCCAAGGGTACCGTTGAGCGTATCGGCATCGAAGGCTCCAAGCTCACTCAGAAATCCCCCAAGGGTCAGTATGTCATCGAGCGCGAGATCAAGAATCACACCGAGGCTATGGCAGCTACCGTTGAGGCTCTCACCGATTCTGAGCACGGCGTTATCGCTGATATGTCCAGCATCGTAGCAGTCGGTCATCGCGTTCTGCACGGCGGCGAAAAGTTCACCGAGTCCGTTATCGTCAACGACGCTGTTATCGAAGCCATCAAGGAGAACATTCCCCTTGGTCCTCTGCACAACCCCGCAAACCTGCAGGGCATTCTTGCCTGCCAGGAGCTCATGCCCGGCGTTCCTCAGGTAGCAGTATTCGATACCGCTTTCCATCAGACCATGCCCCCCAAGAGCTTCATGTACGCTCTGCCCTACGAGTTCTATGAGAAGTACCATGTACGCCGCTACGGCTTCCACGGCACCAGCCATAGGTTCGTTTCCCAGAAGGTCGCCGATCTGTGCGGCGTCAACAAGGAAGACGTTAAGATCATCGTTTGCCATCTGGGCAACGGTTCTTCCATCTCCGCTGTTATGAACGGCAAGTGCTACGATACCTCCATGGGCATCACTCCCCTTGAAGGTCTCATGATGGGTACCCGTTCCGGCGATATGGACCCCGCCATCACCGAATATCTTATGCACAACACCGGCATGAGCATCGAAGAGCTCACCAATGTTTACAATAAGAAGTCCGGTATGCTGGGCGTTTCCGGCGTTACCAGCGATATGCGTGACCTCCACGCTGCCGCAAACGAAGGCAACGAGCGCGCAAAGCTCGCACTGGATATGGTTTGCTACCGCATAGCCAAGTATGTCGGCGCTTACGCTGCTGCAATGAACGGCGTTGATGTTATCGCTTTCACCGGCGGTATCGGCGAGAACGATGCTGTTGTTCGTGAAAACGTCACCAACCAGCTCGGCTTCATGGGCGTAGTAATCGACAAGGAAAAGAACGAGAAGGAAAACCACACTCAGGTCGAGATCACCGGCGAAGGCTCCAAGACCAGAGTTTGGGTCGTCAACACCAACGAAGAGCTGGCTATCGCCCGCGACACCGTTGCTCTCGTATCCAAGTAATATAACTGAATACTCTAAGAGCGATGCTTTTTGCATCGCTCTTTTTTGTCCGCTTGCTTAAATAAATGTATTGATGTATAATTATTGTACATGAAACAGAAGGTGATAAAAGTGAAAGCTATGGGAGTGAAGATCATGCTTGCAGCGATACTTCTGATATCGTCAATGGGTCTTGCAGGCTGCAGCGATACAATAACGGAGCCTCAAGATGATATCGATATTCAGATCGATGTTTATTCTGCTGAAGCGGTTTATAAAGAAAACGCTCTTGAATTCATAGACTGGACCGGCAAAAAGCTTTCCGATATCGGTTTGGATGACGATCAGCTTTTATCTGCTCTTTCTTCGGGATCGATCAAAGGCGAAGGGAAGATAAACGGCGAGGCTGTGGATGTGAAAATATCGGTATGGCAGGATAAGAACGAGGAAGATATAGTAGAAAGCGTCTATTTCTATATAGACGATACCGATTTTGAACGGATGGACGAAATGCTGACGGAGATTTACGGGCCGGCAAGCAGCAGCGGCGAAGAGCCGTATGTTCAGTCAAACGGCGGCGCGGTGCTTTGGGCAGAGTATAAGATCCCGGGCGGCGTGCTGAAGCTCACCTCCGCAAGCGAGCAAAGCTTTATACGCATAACTTCAAGCTGTAAATGAAGTTTGAGCCAAGGAAATGTTCCTTGGCTCTTTTGCTGTTACATGCTGCTTATATCGTTTATTATTATGTCTGCGGCATTCCTATTGGGCATATCTTTAAAAGCAGCTGACATTGCTTTGAGAGTTTCATCGTCGTGAAGCAGGCAAAGGCATCTTTCTGCAAGCTTTTTAGTGTCCTTTTCGGCGATAGCCGCACCTTTTTTCACAAAGAAATCCTTGTTATACATTTCGCAGCCCGCAACTGCGGCGATGAACGCCATGGGCAGGCGCTTTGAGGTCGCCTCGCTGGTGCTGATCCCGCCCGGCTTTGTGATGTAAAGATCGCAGCTGTCCATGAGAGTGGAAATATCGGTTACAAATCCGAGCACGCGGATGTTTTTATTTCCTGAATATCGCTTTTCAAGGCTATTCTTGAGCTTTTTGTTGTTTCCGCATACGATTGAGAGCATATCGTCTTGTGAAAGCCCTTCGCTTATATGATGCGCCAGCTTTTTTATGGGACCGCAGCCCATCGAGCCGCACATCATGACCATATGATGCTTGCCAGGGATATCAAGCTCCGCTTTTGCGGTCTGCTTGTCCTTTATGGAAACGAACATCTGCCTGATGGGGATGCCGCTTGGAACGAGATGATCCTTGGGAAGTCCCTTTTTTGTGAATTCCTCAGTCAGAGTATCATCGGGGATGTAATATCTGTCCACCTTGCTTTGATCTGTGGAAGGATGGCAGGTGTAATCGGTATCCACAAAAGCGGTTTTTATATTAAGCGGTCTTGCCTCAAGCGCGGCGGTGAGCATAACTGCAGAGAAAGGATGAGTGCAGATCACGGTATCATAGCCGCCGGTCTCTATATCATCAAGCATTTTTTTGACCGCGAGAATAAAGATCTTATATACCCATGTGCCTTGACCAAAAAGTGAAGGGTGATCTTCTGCGTATTTGTATCCATAGTTGAACAGAGCGGGAATATACCTGTACATGAATACAAAACCGTCTGATATAAAGCGCGAAAGCCTTGGGGAGATAAGTGACATGGTGTCCTCTATATCGCAGTGGACGCCGTGCAGAATAAAATCTTCCTTCAGAGCTTTGGCGGCAGAATTATGACCTTCACCGGCGTTAAAGCTGAGTATCATTACTCGCAAAGGGTTCATTCCTTTCGTATATATGTGGGTATTTTACATGAAAATTGCAAATATCCTTAGGGTGTTTTCGATAAAGCGAATATAGAACGGTCTTTTCATATGCTCAAAAAGCTTTATTTCTTCGCTTTTTTTGAATGTTTCCGTGATATCGCTCAATATATTGCTGAGAACCGGCGAACCGCAGATCCACACACCGTTTTCGTAGTGAAGATTGAAGCTTCGGTAATCCATGTTGATGCTGCCGGTGACCGCATGCTCGTCGTCGCTTATAATCGTCTTTGCGTGGATGTAGCCGGGAGTGTATTCGTAGATCCTGACTCCCGCTTTTAAAAGCGGAGCGTAGTTTGAGCGCGTGACTGCATGCACATACCAGTGATCCCAGATCTTGGGAGTGATTATGCGCACATCCACACCGCTTTCAGCTGCAGCGATCAGCGTATCCATCATTGATGTGCTTATGACAAGATAGGGCGTGGTGATGTAAACATACCTTTGCGCGTTTGATATGATCGTTCGGTAAACGAGCTCGGCGGGGTTATCGTCGCCGCTCAGAGGACCGTCTGCAAAGGGCTGAATAAATCCCTGAGTTTCACCTTTATACTTATCCGCAGCTTTGTAATCGTCGTAGTTTGAGCGGGTGTTCAGGCTTCCGTCCCACATCTCAAGGAAATTGACGGTAAGGCTCAAAACCGCATCGCCTTCAAGTCGGATAGCAGCGTCCTTCCAATGACCGTGTTTGGGGTAATAGTTTGCGTATTCGTCGGCAAGGTTTGTCCCGCCCGTATAGCCGATCTGACCGTCTATCACGCATATCTTCTGATGGTTGCGGTAATTGATATAAAGGCGGGAGATGTATTTATGGATGGGGTTGAACCTTACCACCTTTATCCCGCTTGCTTCCAGCCGCCTTATGAACCCATCGCCAAGGGTGAGTATGCTGCCGAAATCGTCGTACATAAGCCTGACTTCAACGCCCTGCGCCGCTTTCTTTTTGAGCAGCTCTTCAAACCTGTCCCAAAGCTTACCTTCGGACACAATAAAGTATTCAAGGAAAACGAATCTTTGGGCATTTTCGATGTCAAAAAGCATCTGCTCGAACTGGTCTTCGCCTATTTTGAAATAACGAACGTCGGTATTTTCGTATACAGGATAGCCTTTGCTTTTCAAGTATCCGCCTATGCGCTTCCTCATGGGATAGGCAGCGGAAAGTGCGGAAAAGGCCTTGCTGTCGTCCAAAAGCGCTTTTTTACCGTATTCTATGGAATCGGCAAGCTGCATGCTGCCCTTTGATCGCCTGCTCACGGGTCTGCCCCAGAGAAAATACAGGATCTGCCCGAATACCGGCAAAAGCGCGATGACCACTATCCAGCCGATCGTGTACTCGCTGTTGCGGTTTTGGCTTATAAGGACGAGTATTTCAATAAGAGCTGCGATCTCGATGATGATGTAGATGTACAGAGCGTTCTTTCTTAATGTATCCACAAGCAGAGCAACCAGAATGACCTGCAAAACGACCATCAGCGCAACCAATACAAGGCGCAAAAACGACGAAAAACGGTGCTTTTTGAACTTCATGCAAATATCAATCCAATCGGAAATTTGTTTCTTTTGGAAACTATGAGGGATGATACCACCTGATTATTAACACAATATGATGTTAATAATTTGTTCAAATATTACCTTGCTTACCATATTACACAAAAAAGCGCTGTATAGCAAGAGAAAAATACAAAATATTATGCAATTCTAATCTTTGGCGGTAAATAAAAGGGGGGAAGCGTTCCTTCCCCTTTTTGCATACATATATTGTTGTCTAAGCTCGCCTATAATATCCGCCGAGCGCATCTGCCCATTTTTCACAATAGAGCGCAGAATATGGGATGCTTTTTTCCTTGCGGCGCTTTTTGAAAAAGCTTAAATTGCACCAGATGAAAGAAGGAAGTCCTACTGCGATCAGATAAAAAGGCCCAAGAAAGAGCGACTGAACGGTATGCCCGAATTCGTGCGATGATATCTCCTCGATATCGCGGCTTTCCTTGTTCACGAATATGAACAGCCCCAGCGATATCCCGCCTTTATGGTTCCAGTGAGTCCTGATGCTGCCCCTGTATACATCGTGAGCGCAGTTCCTGTTTTTTATAAACAGGATAAAGCCCAAAACGGTCTGCGGAAGTCCCCATGTGCATTCAAGCAGAGTATATATTATCCTTAAAGCTTTTTGCATATAAGCTGATAGGGCGCAAGCTCAAAGGTGAGCTTTGAGCCATCGATGGTCACGCTTGCGCTTTGGTCTTTGTCGGTGGTGTTGGCTATGGCAATAAGGCCGCTGTCGGGATAATATGCACATTCGGCATAGGGAGTATCGGTATAGTATCGGCATTCCTTTTTGGTGTACTTCATAAGGAGATCAAGCAGCAGCCTTGTGGAAGTATCGGAAAGCTCAAAAGAGGTCATATATATGCCAAAACCGTTTTCAAAGCCGTTCACGGTGAAGGTGGGCAGATCGTTTTTGGCTGACAGAACCTTGGCTTTGCCATCGGTCAGGTATACGCCTTCCTTGAACTTGAAGTCTTCGGCGTCTGCGTTTATGCCGCATTCGTTTTGAATTTCAAAAGCCCATTTGCCGTGGCATACCCTTGACCTGTCGTCAATATCCACGCCAAGCACATGCGCCATTTTAAGCTTAACATCGCCGCCATAGGATGCCGAGGGCTCGTTCACGCCGATGAACACACCGCCGTTTGCGGTCCAGCAGGTCAGCTTTTCAACGATCTGAGGATCGTTCCAGCTGTCGCCGCCGCTCCATGCGTCGCCCATATAGCCCGCGTTTATAACTGCGTCAACGCCATCAAGTGCGCCGTTTTTGATATCGTCAAAGCTTATATATTTTACGTTTAAGGGCAGACCTGCAAGCGCTTCGTTGATATGGATAAGGTCATGCATGTAGGTCTCATGGAAATGACCGGAGAGAGTCCATGAGCGCAGCTTGCCCCAGCAGTGAAGGACAGCCACGGTTATGGGCATCGTGTAGGGCTTGCCTTCCTTGTGAAGATCCCTTATCGCTCTGAATTCGTCTGCGATGTCTTCGATGGTATCGATAAAATCGGGCTTTTCAAGCACCAGATGCAGATAGCCGCCAAGACCTATGCGGTCAACGCTCTGCCTCATGAGCGCGCGCCTGACCCTTGCCCAATACATGTTTGCATCGCGGGAAGGATCGCCGTCATCCTTGAAGGTGGGCGCTCCGCCAAGACCCACGGGGAAGAGATAGGGATGAAGCCTGAGCTCGTGGGTGGGCACGTCAACTCCGGCGCAGAGCCTTGCTTCATAGCCCGAGAACACGCATTTGATAAGCCCGTCAAAGCCGAATTCGTGGAACCTGCCGTTGTAAGGCTCAATGCCGACCCAACTGTCATCGTAGAACACATAGGCTTTTTTGCCATATTTGTGAACTATATCGATCAGCTTTTTGCCGAATTCAATAACGAAATCGTTGATGAATTCCATGTAATCAAGCTTTTCCTTTGTGGGAGGCATATGGGTGGCATGGAGCTTGCCGCCGTTTATGAAATCCTCGGCGCAGAGCGCATATCCGTATTTCTCTTTGAAAAGATCAAGCGCGAGAGGGCTTACGGTAAAATCATAGGAAGCCCAGTCGGTGAACCTGTTGCGGTTTCTGATATCGCTGCCCCAGATCCAGACAAAATTATAGAACATAGAGGTAAAGCGCACAACATTGGTTGAAGGATGCTCTATGCACCATTTTTCCATCCAGTCAAGCAGATAGTCCTGAGTTTCCTTATGCCTTGGGTCTATCTGATAAAGATGCTCGCCCGTCCATGAGTTGGTGGTGTAGTTATACATCGATATCTCTTCCCAGATGCGGTATGCCATGAAGGATACGGTGTACCTGTGCCAGGGCTTTGCGTTTTTGATGGTAACGCAGCCGCAGCTTTCGCACCACTGCCAATCGGCGTTATCTATGGGCGCATTTTCCGTGCGATCGTATACCTGCCAGTATTTCATTGCTTCAGGGGAAGAATTTACCTTGAACTGCTCTGCAAAGAAGCCTTCCATCACGTTTATCTTGAGCTCACTGCCCTTTGCGACCACGGGATCGGTCATAAGGAAGCTCTGCTGAAGCTGATCGGGATGAGCTTTTGCAAATTCGTTATGATCGCGGATGATGCAGATGGTGGAGTAAATATCATAGCCCGCGTTTAATATTTCATCGGAAAGCTTCGTGCCGTCGCTGTCTCTTATAACATCGGCGCCCCAACGCTCAGCAAGCTCCAAAGTGAGCTTTTCATAGCCGGATTCGCCGGGAAGGGTAAAGCCGCCTTTTTTTATAGCCATCGTTTTTCCTCCCAAAAGATAGGATACTTTGGATAAATTATATCATCGGCGGCGGATTTTAGCAAGATAAGCTAATTTTTTACTGCATGAGGACTCCTGCGTTGTTGACATGAGTATTTCCTTCCGGCAAAAGAGCACTTACCGGCACTATCTCATAACCGTCCTTTATAAGCGCATCGAGTATGGTGGGGAGCGCTTCTATGATATAGTCGGAATTGTTGTGAAAAAGAACGATGGAGCCGGGCTTGACGTTTTTTACCACCTTGTCTATCATTGGCTGCACTCCAAGGTTTTTCCAGTCAAGGCTGTCTACGCTCCATTGTATGACCTCGTAGCCGTTTGATCTGAGAGTGCTTACCACGCTGTCGTTGTAATCGCCGTAGGGCGGTCTGAAAAGGGTGGGACGGGAGCCTGTCAGCGCTTCGATCTTATCTGAGCAGTCGTTTACCTCCATCAGCATCTGCTCCTTTGAAAGCGTGCTCATCTTTGGATGGGTGGAAGAATGATTGCCGATCTCATGTCCCCTCTGCGCGATCTCTTCGACTTTATCGGGGTAAGCGTCTATCCAGAAACCGACAAGGAAAAACGTGGTCTTTATATCCCTTTCCTCGAGTATATCCATGATCCGGCTTGTCTTTTCCGCGCCCCATGCAGCGTCAAAGCTTATTGCTATTTTCTTTTCGCTTGTATCTACGCTGTATACCGGGATGTTTCCGCTTGCAATGGTCATTTGGGCTTCCGTATCGCCCTTTGGGATGAGGGTGAGCGTGCATATTGCTGCGGTAAGGGCAAAAAGGCAGGCTTTCATAGCGCCCAAAAGCGTTTTTTTGTTAAGCTTGATATTCATATCCATACACCTCCTGAGATAGCTTATGCTTTGCCATTTGGGCAAATAACATTGCAATGAAACTGTTTTTTTGCTAAACTGTATATATAGCTTTGACAGTGAAAGGAAATATTTATATGAATAATATCAAAAAGCCTTGGGATAACGGAATACTTAAAGCAGACGGCGTATGGCTCAAAAACGGAGAAACTCCCTTTTTCTGGCTGGGCGATACAGCTTGGCTGCTCTTCCAGAGGCTTACAAGGGAAGAGATGCGCACCTATCTTTATAACAGATACGAGCGCGGCTTCAACGTCATTCAGGCGGTTGCGGTCATGAACCTTCCCGGAACTAATATCAAAACCGGACAGAAGCCTTATTTGGATGAAAAGACACTCACTCCCGATCTTGATTCGGGCTATTGGGATAATATTGACTACGCCTTTGATGTGGCGCATGAGCTTGGCATGTACATCGGTCTTCTTCCCACTTGGGGCGGAGTCGTGACCAAAAACGGCATGGATGGTTCTGTTGCCAAGGCGTACGCAAGCTTTCTTGCCCAAAGATACGGCAAGCGCGATAACTTGATCTGGATAAACGGCGGCGACTGCAGGGGCGCGGACGGATATGAGTTCTGGGATACTATGGGCGCTGCCTTAAAGGCGCTCACCCCCGACAGACTTGTTTGCTATCATACCTTCGGTCGTACCCTTGCTTCCGATACCTTCTATGATTCAAAATGGCTGGACGTCGATATGTTCCAGTCCGGTCACAGAAGATATGATCAGATCACCCTGAACCGCGCCTTTGACAACAATGCGCAGGAGGATTTCTGGTACGGCGAGGATAACTGGCGCTATGTTCTGCGCGCACACGCAAAGGAGCATAAGCGTCCTGTGCTGGATGCAGAGCCTTCCTATGAGAACATTCCCCATGGTCTGCATGATTTCACTCAGCCCAGATGGACTGCATGGGAAGTGCGCAGATATGCTTACTGGAGCCTGCTTGAGGGCGCCTGCGGCTTTACATACGGACACAACGCCATTATGCAGTTTGGTTTTGAGGGCGAGCCGGGCGCGTTCGGCTGCCTTGAGGATTGGAAAGACGCCATGAATCACCCGGGCGCAGATTCAATGAAGCACATGAAGGAGCTTATGACCTCGCTTCCTTTCACCACAGCAAAGCCCGCGCCCGAGCTGCTTGACTGCCCTCAGGGTGAAAAGCATGACAGGATATCGATATCAAAGGGAGAAAACTATGTGCTTGCCTATATGTTCAAGGGGCAGGATATTTGTCTCAAGGCAGGGGTACTTAGCGGCTGCGCGGATATTTACTGGGTAAATCCCCAGAGCGGCATAAAGAGCTATTGCGGAAGATACGACGCAAAGAACGAGCCCATAAAGCTTTGCCATCCCAAAGGAGATTATGACAACAAAGATTGGCTGCTGCTGATAAAGAAAGGATAACAAATGCTTGTTCATACTCTGTTCAAACGAGATATCTTCCCGGTGCGGTGTCGGATGACCGTATCGGGAGATTGAAAATATCCGACGCTGCGCCGTACCGGAAGAAAAATAAAAGAGGTATGGCTTCATGAAATATTGTCTGAAAATAATCAAAAAACGCCGTGCGATGGTCTTGGTTTACCTTGCACTTGGTGTGTTTTCGTCCTTTTTGCATACATGGCAGGCAAAGTATTATCAAAACGTGCTGGACGGATTCCAGTCGGGCAGCCTTACATGGCAGATGATCGCGCTGTTTGCCTTTTTGACTATCGGAAGTTTTCTCATAAACTATCTTGATGAATGGCCCGATAAAAAGCTTATGCACGGCATCTACCTTGATTTCAAGCTCATGGCTATGGAGAAGCTTTCAAGGATGGATTTCGTTGCATGGCAGAGTCTGGGCTCAGGCGATCTTATACAAAAGATCGAGAACGGAGCGCAGGCAGGGCGATATGTGCTGTTCAACTTTTTCTTTGTTGTCATCCGCTCAACGGTGCCTGCCATAGCGTTCAGCCTTTTCTATATTGCAAGCATCGATAAGACTGTCGTGCTGTATATCGCTTTTGGTTATGTTCTCGTTGCGGCGGTATCATATGTGCTGCTCAAATTTCTTTATAGGATAAAGGAGCGCATACTTTCGGGAGAAGAAAAGCTGAACCGTCTGCTTGTCCGCTCGTTCATGGAGCTTTCCGTGTTCAGGATCAACAGACGTTTTGGACGTGAGATAGCTCAAGCTGAGCGCGCCGCGGATGATATCGTGGATTCAAAGGCAAAGATGAACATGATCCACGAGGCGTTTTTTACCATTTTTGCCGTATTTGTGGGTGTGATCAGGATACTGATGATCATCTATGCATGGAGGACCGGCAATATAAGCGTCGGCGCGATAGTGGCGCTGGTGCTTCTGATAGACAGAGCCTATCAGCCAATCGCTGTATTCAACGTGATATTTGTCAGCTTCAGGCTTGAAAAGGTCGCGCTCAAAAGGCTGACGGATATATTGGACGAAAAGGACGATGAAAGGCTGCTTGGAGGAAAAAGCTTCGTAAAAGGCGAGGGCAGCGTGGTTTTTGATAGTGCATCCTATGCATACGGTGAAAAGATCGCGCTTGAAAACGTGTCGATCGAGATAAAACCCCACATGCACTGCGCGTTTGTGGGCGAAAGCGGCAGCGGCAAATCCACAGCGGCAAAGCTGATAGCGGGGCTTCTTATGCCCGATAAAGGCGAGGTATTTGTAGACGGGCAGGATATGAGCGAGGTGTTTCTCAGCACCTATTTTGAAAATGTGGCTTATTTATCTCAGGAAACGCCCGTTTTTGACGGTACTGTGCTGGAAAATATCACATTTGATCGTGATGTATCCAAAGAAGCGGTCTTGGATGCGGCAGAAAAGGCAGGGCTTTTGAGGCTTATCCAAAGCCTGCCCGAAGGGCTGAACACGCGGATCGGCGAAAAGGGGTCGCTGCTTTCGGGCGGCGAGCGCCAGAGGCTTGCAATAGCAAGGCTGCTTTTATCGGATTTCTCCATCGCCGTGCTCGATGAATCGCTGAGCGCTTTGGACCGCTTAACGCAGGAAAAAGTTATTCAAAGCTTGTACGAGCAGATCGGTGAGCGTACTTTGATCGTAGTCTCGCATCTGATATCCTCGGTAAAAAACTGCGACAGGATATTTGTTTTCAAAGACGGCGGAGTGATCGATTCGGGAACCTATGACGAGCTCTATTCAAGAAACGATTATTTCAGAATTCTTGCGGATAAGGACGAGGTTTGAAATGAACGAAAAACATATGGGTAAATGCGGCTTTTATTGCGGAAGCTGTCCGACGTTTAATAAAGGTGATTGCTTGGGATGTATTGATGCGCATGAAAAAGGCGACTGCTATACAAGAGACTGCGTGATCGAAAAAGGTATTGATTATTGCGGAAAGTGCAGCAGTTTTCCGTGTGAGCATATCCTTGAAAATGAGCGATGCACGGTGCTTGACAAAAGCTGGCTCAGATGGAAAAAGAGTGAAAAATAAAAAGGAGTTTGGGAAGCTTTCCCAAACTCTTTCTATTTTCGTTTATTCTTGAAAAAATCGCTCAATAGCGCGGCGCAATCGTTTTTGAGTATACCGCCTATGATCTTTACCCCGGGCCCGAAATGACGATCGCCGCAGAGCTCATACAGGCTCCCTGCGCAGCCCATGGTTTTATCAAACGCACCGTATACGACCGCGTCCATTCTGGACATAGCTATCGCGCCGGCGCACATGGGGCAGGGCTCAAGGGTTACATAAAGCGTGCAGCCGTCAAGCTTCCATGAGCCCGTATTTTCCGCCGCTTTTCTGATGGCAAGTATTTCTGCATGCGCGGTAGGATCGCAGTTAAGCTCGCGCTCGTTTTTTGCGCAGGCAATAACCCGGCCGTCCTTAACGATAACCGCGCCAACGGGAACATCGCCGTGCACCAATGCTTTTTTTGCTTCCTCTAAGGCAAGAAGCATGAATTTTTCGTAGGCTTGCATCTTAGTTCCTGAGGCTGTGCAGGGGAGCGGGTATTCTGCCGCCGCGCTCGATGAATTTCTCCGAGCCGAAGGAACTTACGCGCATAATGGGCGCAAAGCCAAGGAGACCTCCGAAGCTGACCTCGTCGCCAACGGTTTTGCCGATAGCGGGAATAACTCTGACTGCGGTGGTCTTGTTGTTGACCATGCCTATTGCGGATTCATCCGCGATTATAGCGGATATGGTAGAGGCGGGTGTATCACCGGGGATGGCGATCATATCAAGCCCGACTGAACAAACACAGGTCATTGCTTCAAGCTTTTCAAGGCAGAGCGCGCCTTCCTGAGTGGCTCTGATCATACCGATATCCTCGGATACGGGAATGAACGCGCCCGAAAGCCCGCCGACATTGGAGGAAGCCATAACGCCGCCTTTTTTGACCGCGTCGTTCAAAAGCGCAAGAGCGGCGGTGGTGCCGGGAGCGCCGGTGCGCTCGATGCCCATTTCTTCAATTATATGTGCAACGCTGTCGCCCAGCGCGGGGGTGGGGGCGAGGGAAAGATCGACGATTCCAAAGGGGATGCCGAGCCTTTTGGAGGCTTCTCTTGCCACCAGCTGACCTGCTCTGGTTATCTGGAACGCGGTCTTTTTGATCTCCTCGGCAACTATTTCGAAGGAAGCGCCGGGGATGGTCTTGAGCGTCTTTTCAACAACGCCGGGACCGCTTACGCCAACATGGATGGCGCTGTCGCCAAGACCCACGCCGTGGAAAGCGCCCGCCATGAAGGGGTTATCCTCGACCGCGTTTGCGAAAACGACCAGCTTTGCGCAGGCGATTGAATCCCTGTCTGCGGTCATTTCTGCGGCCTGACGGATAATATTGCCCATGAGAGCGACTGCGTCCATGTTTATGCCGTTTCTGGTGGTGGCGACGTTTACGCTTGAGCACACAAAATCGGTCTCGGTCAGAGCCTTAGGTATGGAGAGGATAAGGTTTTTATCAGCCTGAGTCATGCCTGCATGGACAAGCGCGCTGTAGCCGCCCACAAAGTTTACGCCCGTTTCCTTTGCCGCTCTGTCAAGCGCTCTGGCGATCTTGATATGGTCTTTTTCTGTAAGCAGCGCTACGGGAGTAACGGAAATGCGCTTATTTACGATGGGAATGCCCATCTCACGCTCGATGGCTTCGCCGGTCTTTACAAGATCCTTCGCGGTATAGGCTATATGATCGTATACCTTATCGGCTGCTTTTTGGGCATCGTCGTCTGCGCATCTTAAAAGAGAGATGCCCATGGTTATGGTACGGATATCGAGCTTGTATTTATCGACCATCTGTATGGTCTGAAGAATTTCATTACTTGTCAGCATGATAAACTCCTATATCCTGTGCATTGCTTCGAATACTTCCTCCCTCTGGAGGCGGATAGACATGCCGAGCTTGTCTGCAAGATCGCTCAGATCGTCCTGAACCGTTTCAAAAGAAGCATCCTGAAGATCGACCATCATTATCATAGTGAAAAGATTCTGCATGATCGTCTGGCTGACGTCAAGAATGTTTACGTTGTTCTTGGCAAGAAGAGCCGTTACTGCTGCCAAAATGCCGACCTTGTCGTGTCCAATCACGGTAAGTATCGCTTTCATCTCAAATGCATCCTTTGTTCTTTATATTTTAAGGGCGGATGATACCGCCCTCATTTTCAGTTACATATTGGTTATAAGCGCGGTCTTTATGGGGACCGTTACGTCTGAGGGGATAACATAAAACTCGACCTGCGGCAGCTTTTCCTTGAGAAGCTTGGGAACGTCCCATGTGCTGGTGGCAACGGGTCCGCCGAGGATTATGTGCGTGATATGCTTTTTGCGTGCAAAATCGGCTATTGTACCGATAACATCATCTGCTCTGATGACCGTCATATCAGCTTCGATCTCACGCGATTTCTGGTAAAGATATTCCAGTGCTTCGCTTTCGTTTCGTATGCCTAAGAAATTGTTCCTTGTACTTGATACATGTATGACGCTCACCGGGCATTCCAGAGTCTGTGAAAACTGCGCGCTGTGACGGATGAGCCTGTCGCAGGTGCGCTGTCCGGTGACGCAGACAAGAATGTGGTCGCTCATTTGTTTTACTCCGTTTCCGTGGCGGCAATTTCCTTTTATTTCCTGCCGCCCTGAATGTCAAACGATCTCAAGGCTCTTAATGTTCTGTCCGTAGGTGGTGACTTTGATTTTTACGCCTTCTTCAATGTTGGGAAGGGGCTTTTCTTCGTCCCAGTAGCTGCGGTGCTCAAAACCTTCGTCATCGATAATGACCATGGGTCTTACCATGATGCCGTCTCTCAGGTAGGCGCTTTCAAAGCCCTGAAAGCAGCCTTCGTTCACATGCTCGCGGCCCTTTTGCATCTCTTTCAAAAACTTCTTGTATTTCATCGGGGGGATGAGATACACATATGCAAAGAAGATGAACGGACAGCCCAGAACAAAGGTCGCTATACTTGTCAGCACTTCGAGCCTGAAATAGAAAAGAACGCCTAAGATTATGATGTATGCGGCAAAAAGTATACCGAAAATCCTGAGTTTTTTGCTCACTTCGGCGTTGTTTTTATCAAAATCGGCCTGAGTATACAGCATGGCGTCTCCTTACATATCCTTTGATCATTCTCTTGAGTTCATTATACCATGATTTACGGAATTTGACCATAGCGGAGGATATCATTTAATAAAAACTTAACCTAAACAGAATAAAAAAAAGAAGCCCCAAACGGGCTTCTTTTGTAGGAGTTATTTTGCGAAATCGACGACTCTGGTCTCTCTGATGACGTTGACCTTGATCTGACCGGGATATTCCATTTCGGTCTCGATGCGCTTGACGATCTCTTTGCTGATGAGCAGCATGCCTGCGTCGTTGACATCCTCGGGCTTGACCATGATTCTGACTTCGCGGCCTGCCTGGATGGCATAGGACTTGTCGACGCCTTCGAAGGATTCGGCGATCTCCTCAAGCTTCTGCAGGCGCTTGATGTAGTTTTCGATGGATTCGCGCCTTGCGCCGGGACGTGCGCCGGAGATGGCGTCGGCAGCCTGAACAAGAACTGCTTCAACGGTCTGCGCTTCAACATCGCCGTGGTGAGCCATGATGCAGTGGATAACTGCGGGGGATTCGCGGTATTTCTTGGCAAGATCGGCGCCGATGGTGATATGGGTGCCTTCGACCTCGTGGTCAACGCTCTTGCCGATATCGTGCAGAAGACCGGCTCTCTTGCAAAGGGCAACGTCTGCGCCCAGCTCGCTTGCCATCAGACCTGCCAGATGGCTGACCTCGATGGAGTGCTTGAGCACGTTCTGACCGTAGCTGGTGCGGTACTTCATGCGGCCGAGCAGACGCACGAGCTCATGATGCAGATTATGCACATTGGTCTCGAAAACAGCCTGTTCGCCTGCTTCTCTGATCTGAGTCTCAACGTCCTTGCGGGCCTTTTCGACCATTTCTTCTATGCGGGCGGGATGTATACGACCGTCGGTGATGAGGCGCTCAAGGGCGATCCTTGCAACTTCTCTTCTCACGGGATCAAAGCCGGAGAGAATGACCGCCTCGGGGGTGTCGTCTATGATAAGGTCGATGCCGGTGGCGGTTTCAAGGGCGCGGATATTGCGGCCCTCTCTGCCGATGATACGGCCCTTCATTTCGTCGGAGGGGAGGTTGACAACGGAGACGGTGGTCTCTGCGCTATGATCGGCAGCGCAGCGCTGGATAGCGCCGCAGATGATGTTCCTTGCGCGCTTTTCGGCTTCATCCTTTGCCTTCTGTTCGATATCGCGAACGAGGATGGCCGCGTCGCGGTTGGCTTCCTGCTTGACGTTTTCTATGATGATCTCTTTTGCTTCATCGGGGGTAAGGGCGCTGATCCTTTCAAGCTCGGCCTGCTGCTGCTCTTTAAGGGAAGTGGCTTCTTCAAGGGCTTCCTGAGCTTCCTTGTGCTTCCTGTTCAGGTCGTTTTCGCGGATCTCGAGGTTGTCGAGCTTTTTGTCAAGAGCGTCTTCGCGCTGAAGGACTCTGCGCTCGGAGCGGCTCATTTCTGCTCTGCGGTCACGAAGCTCCTTATCGCATTCGGTCTTTAAGCGAAGAGCATCTTCCTTGGCTTCGAGCATGGCTTCCTTCTTGATAGCCTCGGCCTTTGCCATACCGTCTTCGATGATCTTTTTGAGGTTTTCTTCGGTCTGACCTTTTTTCTTCTGGAAAACACGCTTACTGAGCATGTTGCCGATAAGCACGCCGATGAGTATTGCGGCGATGATGCTGACGATGAAAATAATGATTTTAACAAGATCCATGGGTTTTTATCACCTCTTAATATATAATAAACGTGCCCGGCAAAGCAGAACAAATACCGGATACGGTTTACGGCAATTGCGCGCTTTGTTGGCACGTAGATCGTTATTTATCCAATTAATAAGCAGCCGCCCGGGTGTACAGATACAGTAAGCCCGCTGTACTTTTATAGGCGGATATATATATTAAAAGAAAAAATCTTGAAAATCAGGGGATACAAAGCGATATTCGCAATATATAAAATTGACGCAAGACGCAATGCCGTCATCAAACGAATATATTTTACAGTTTATTAATGTTTTTGTCAAGCGCAGTTTGAGCCGGCGGAAGCTTAAATTATGGCAATGTTTGGATAGCATATTGATAAGATTTGTGATATAATCGTTATCCGGGATATAATGTCTCCCAAAGCTTAAAAATATCGTATTTTTGTAAATATTTGTGAGGTCAGGCAACATGAAGTGGGAAAAAATCGTTTTTGACATGGATGGTACGCTCCTTGATACCGGCAGCGGTGTTTTCGGATGTCTTGAGATGGCGCTCAATGAGCATGGTATAGAGTATACCAAAGAGCAGATAGCCGATTTTGTAGGTCCGCCCATGCACACCCAGCTTTGCAGGACCTTCGGTATGGATCCCGAGTATGCGGCTCAGGTCACTCAGACCTACCGCAGCTTTTACCGCATCCACGGCGTGAACATGTTTGATAATTACGAGGGCATCCCTCAGCTGCTCAAAAGGCTGAAGCTTTCGGGCAGAAGGCTTTTTGTTGCCACCAACAAGCCGCATGAATTTGCAGTCACCATGCTTAAAAACGCCGGAGTATATGAGCTTTTTGAAAGAGTCGAAGGCGCGGATATGGTCAGCCGCACCGATAAAAAGGCCGAGATCATCTTAAAGGCTCTTGATAACGACATAAGCGGCGCGGTCATGGTCGGAGACAGGATAAACGACGTTGAAGGTGCGGGAAAAGCCGGGATACCCTGCATTTATGTCGGCTACGGCTTTGGCAGCAGGGAAGAAGCGATCGAGTGCGGCGCGGACTTTTACGCTCAGGGTGCAAAAGAGCTTTCCGATATCCTGGGCGCTTCGGGCGCGTTTATCAGCTTTGAAGGCGGCGACGGCGCCGGCAAGACCACTCAGATGGATCTGCTTGAAAAATATCTCAGGGAAGAAAAGGGTTTTGATGTGGTAAGGACCAGAGAACCCGGCGGAACAAAGATATCCGAAAAGATAAGAGCGCTGCTGCTTGATAAGGATAACTCCGAAATGACCCCGGTGACCGAGGCTCTGCTCTACGCAGCAGCAAGGGCTCAGCATGTAAGCCAGGTAATAAAGCCTGCGCTTGAAAGCGGCAAGGTCGTTCTTTGCGACAGGTTCTACGACAGCTCGTTTGCCTATCAGGCAATAGCAAGGGGATTGGGCGCAGATATGATAGAGTCTGTAAACGCTCCTGCGATAAACGGCGTTATGCCAATGAGGACCTATATACTCAAAGCCCGCCGCACGATAGAGCGTATCAAGGAAGAAAAGGATCGTATCGAGCGCGAAAATACCGATTTCCACGATAATGTGGCAAAAGGTTTCGATATAGTTGCTGAAAATGCAAAAAACCGCGTCGTTTCCATAGATGCGACTTGCTCTATAGGCGAGGTATTTGATATAATAAAGAAGGATATGGACACGCTGTTTTAACAGCGGGAAGTAAAGGTGCAAAATTGCCTCATCTTGATGCTGTATCGCTGACAATCATAATAGTCGGACTTATCGTCTGCGCCTGCGCGGTCGTGCTTATAACCATGCACCCAAAGCCCGCGCGAAAAAGGCGCGCCGATAAAGCAAGGCTGAAGAGCTGCGCTTTGGGAAACCTTATAGACATTTCCCGGGGAGAAACTCAAACAGGAGAGGTAATGACCAATGTTTCGGGGTTTGATGTTGCGGTAAGCTTTGCTAAGGATATAGGAGCGCGTCAGGAACAGCAGGATGCTTTTGGAGCGTATCAGGATGAAAACAGGCTGCTGCTTACGGTTTGCGACGGCATGGGCGGAATGGCAATGGGCGCCGAATCTTCCATGACCGCGGTAAACGAGGTAAAGAGCGTATTTATGCGCGATAAGTCGGGCAATGCGCTGATTAACGCTATAAAAAATGCGAACTCAAAGGTCTATGATCTTTGCAGGGGCAAGGGCGGGAGCACCTGCGTTGCTGCCGTGATAGACAAGAACGGGCTTTCCTATGCCTCGGTAGGCGATTCGAGGATATACATCTACAGAAAAGGTGTACTCAAGCAGCTGGGTCAGGATCATATTTTCCTGTACGACCTGCTTGAAAACGCTCATCGCATCGGGATAAGCGCACAAGAGGCATACGAGCATCCCGAGCGCGAGCATTTGACGAGCTTTATTGGCAGGGAAACATTAGGCCGGGTCAACAAAAACGATGAGCCGATCTCTCTTTTTGGCGGCGATATCATCCTGATGTTTACAGACGGGGTATACAAGACCGTCGATGAAGATGAGATAGTATCACTTATTGAATCCGGAGCGGAAGCAAAGGATATAGTATCGGGCGTGCTTGCAAGGAAAAAGCAGCGTCAGGATAACCTTACCGTTATAAAGGTGAGGGTTTTATAAGAAAGTTGAGCGCAAAGCGCTTTTCATAATCGGAGGTTTAAAATGGCTGAAAAAAGACAATGGCGGCGGCTTGCCTGTCTTGTCGTAGTGTTCCTTTTCCTGTTTACGGCTGTGCCCTGCGCCAAGGCCGATCTGGGAATAGAGGTCAGCAGCGTTTTGGACAGTATATTCAGGATAGTTACCATGGATGAAGAGGGCAACGTGATCACCCTCGGCACGGGCTTTGCACTTGGCGATACCGCACCCGTTTCGTTCGTTGCAACCAGCAACCATGTTATCGAAAACTACAGCGATAACCTTCTTGTGTGGATGAACCGCGACCATTTTGTCAGCTGCAGCGTTGCGATATCGCTCCCTCAGACCGACATCGCGGTATTGAGGCTTGAAAAGGCGATAAACAAACCGCCCCTGCCTCTTGGAAATACGCAGTATGTTGAAGCCGGCGATACCATTTACGCATACGGTTTCCCGGACTACGACATAAAGGACGTCGATCAGGCGTATTCTGAAAACGTGACCATCACGACCGGCACAATATCCAAAAAAACCAAGTATAACGAGATAGATTATTATCAGATAGACGCTTCGATCAATCCGGGCAACTCCGGCGGCCCGCTCTGGCATCCCGACGGCGGTATCATCGGGATAGTCACTATAAAAAGCGCGATAAGCGACGATATAAACGGCGCTGTGTATATCGAAAGGCTGATCGAGGCTCTGGACCTTGAGTCGATACCATATACTCTGACTTCGTCCGTAATTGAAAATCAGGATGCTCCGGCTGTCCCCGGAGAGGATCAGGAGGAAAACATGTCTTCAAAAATTCTGCTCATAGTCGGTATCGCCCTTGCGGGCGCCGCCGTGGTGCTTCTTGTCATAGCGCTTTTGCTCAGGCTTAAGGACAGCAAAAGGGATGATTACGAAGAGTTTGACGATTACGACGACGAATACGAGCTTCCCCCGAGGGACGAACCCGAGTATATCGCTCCCAATAATCAGCAGAAGCTAATGCAGGGGCAGAGCGTTATCCATAACAACGAGCCTCTGCGCCCCATTCCCCAAAATGAAGAGGACGACGCAAAGACCAAGATCATATCCTCAAAGGCTCAAAAGGATATGCCCACTCAGGCGATGACCGTTCAGCTGGATGCCGAAAAGAAGCTGCGCCCGGTGGTCACTTCTACCGGCGGTTTCTTTGCGGGCAGCGTGATCCCTGTATCCAATCAGCTTTCCATCGGCCGCGATACAATGAGCTGCCAGCTCGTATATCCCATGGAAATGACTCATATCAGCAGAGTTCACTTAAAGATCACCTATGATCCCAAAACTCAGCTGTTCACTCTTTCCGATAATTCCACCAACGGCACCTATCTGCCGGATGGCAAAAAACTGAAGAGGGGCGAGAGCGCTAAGCTGTCTGCCGGCGAAGAATTCTCGCTTTCCGGCAAAGAGGAGTCCTTCAGGCTCGACCTTGAAGAACTCAAGTAGAAAGATAGCGTTGACTTTGCGGAAAGGAGGGGCGTGAATTGGCAAAAGCGCATATGTGCTATGGCTGCATGACCATGCAGGAGGCGGCCGTTTGCCCGGTATGCGGGTATGATATGTACCAAGGCGCATCCCCGGTGTACCTAAAGCCGGGGACGGTGCTTGCAAATAAATATCTTATAGGCAAGGTAATAGGCCACGGCGGCTTTGGCATAACGTACCTTGCCTATGATACCGTTCTGGGGATCAAGCTTGCGGTCAAGGAATACTTCGTTCAGGAGAACTCCTCAAGGCTTGAAAGCGGCGAGGTCGTGCCCTTTGAGGGCGAAAAAGGCGAAAGATTCAAGGAAGGCACAAGAAGATTCCTTGAAGAGGCAAGGATACTTGCCAAATTTGAAGGCAACCCCGGTATAGTTTCGGTGCGCGATTTCTTTAAGGCAAACGGAACTGCGTACCTTGTGATGACCTATCTTGAGGGTATGAACCTCAGGCAGTATCTAGCAAAGAACGGCCCGATGCCATATGAAAAGGTGAGACAGGAGATCATCCCCGTGCTGGCGGGCGCGCTTTCGGCTGTCCACGGCGCAGGGCTTCTGCACAGGGATATTTCTCCCGACAATATTTTCCTGACAAAGCAGGGTCAGGTCAAAATAATCGATTTCGGTGCGGCAAGGCAGGTCGCAGGGCCTTCGGTCGGCAGCATGTCGATCATACTGAAGCCCGGCTATGCTCCCGAGGAGCAGTATCGCTCTCACGGAAAGCAGGGCCCATGGACCGATGTTTATGCGGTCGCGGCAACGATATACAGGACTATAACAGGGAAAGTTCCGCCCGAGAGCCTTGATAGGCTTGAGACAGATACCATTGAGCCGCCGAGCAAATACTGCGATATCCCTTCCCAGCAGGAAAAGGTGCTGCTCAAGGCTATGAGCGTAAAGGCGGACGACCGCTATCAGTCGATGCGGGAGTTCCACAATGCGCTTCTTTCTGCGCAGTACGACGAAAACCTGACTACGATAGCGTACAAAGCTTCTCCCGAGCCCAGAACAAGGGAGAACATGCGTGTGGACGAAGAGACCAACCGCATACCCGTGGTGAAGGTGAGACCCCAGCCCAAAAAGGGCGGCGAAGCGCCCAAGCGCAAAACGAGCGTCGGGAATAATAAAGAAGGCGGCTCGGGATGGATAAAGCTTGCGATAGTGATCGTGATTTTGGCTCTTGTGCTTTTGGCGGGCTATTTCGTGATCGATTTTATCAAGGATTCGATATCGGATATTATTCCCTCAAGCGGTCCGGGCAATACCGGCTCGTTCCAGGTGCCGGGTGAGACGCAGACAAAAGCGCCTGAGTTTTCTCCCACTGCCGCGCCTGTGACCACCGCGCAGCCCGAAACAAAGACGCAGGAGCCTGCGGATACTCCTTTGGAGGAAACTCCCGAGCCTACCCAGACCCCCGAGCCTGTGCCGTTCCCGGATGTCTCGGGTATAGACGTGGATACCGTAAATGCGTTTGGGGATACGATCGCGGATGTGCTTTCCTACGCGCCCAGACCTGACAGGGAGATCACCTATTACAGCGGCGAAACTGTGGGCAATTATATCTATCAGGCCGCAAAGCCGAGCAGCGGCAACATTCTTGTTTCAAGGTTCATAGTCGACTCCAATTCGCTTGGATACGGCACGATAGAGCATTATTTTGAGCGAGACGGTTCTCTTTATATGATAAACGAGAAAACGGGCGATTTGCAGTTGGTGCTTCCCAAGGATGCCTGTGTGGGCATGAAATGGAAAGACGCTGCGGGCAGCAAGGAAATTGTGGAAATTTCTGCTGTGGTGAGCGATTTAAAACGCGAACTTTCCGATTGCCTTGTTGTCAAGGTGACCTCAAATGATGTAAGATATATAGTGTACCGAAAGAATGTCGGCGTCGCGGCTGTTCTGGATGATTATATTGCGCCGGGCAGGGCGATGCTCAGGATCCGCTATGACGAGGTCCCGGAGACAAACGGTACTTCCATTATAGACGCACTGTCTGAAATGGCAGGGCAGATAAATTAGTTTACACTAAAAATAATTATAAAGAGCAGGGGTTTTTAACATGGTTTACAGGTTGTATGCAGAAAAGAAACCGGGCTTTGATATCGAAGCTCAGGGCCTGTTGTCCGAGATCCGCCAGAACCTTGGTGTGACCGCGGCCGATTCCGTGCGCATCATGCGCAGATACGATATCGAGGGCCTTGATCAGGAACAGTTCGATATGTCCAAGAATATCGTATTCTCCGAACCCAATGCGGACAATGTTTATCTTGAGGACATGCCTGAGACCTCGGGCGTAGTATTTGCTACCGCTTACCTTCCCGGTCAGTACGACCAGCGCGCCGACAGCGCAGCGCAGTGCGTTCAGCTCATCACCTGCAAAGAGCGTCCCAGGATCAAATGCGCCAATGTTTATGTTATCGGCGGCGAGCTTTCCGATGCAGATGTTGATACCATCAAGGGCTATCTCATCAACCCCGTTGAAAGCAGCGAAGTAACCCTTGAAAAGCCCGAAACTCTGGACGAGGTAATGCCCGTTGCTCCCGATGTTCCCGTGATCGAAGGCTTCATTTCCCTTGATGATGATGCGATCGACGCTATGGTAAAGGAACGCGGAATGGCTATGACCAAGGCCGACCTCATTTGCGTCAGGGATTATTTTGCATCCGTCAAGCGCGATCCCACCGAGACCGAGCTCAAGGTCATCGATACCTATTGGTCCGATCACTGCCGTCATACCACCTTCCTCTCCGAGCTCACCGATGTAAGCTTCGGCAAGGAAGCGGCAGCTGTTGAAAAGGCGTTTGCCGATTATCTTGCCGCAAGGAAAGAGATAAACAGAACAAAGCCCGTTACCCTCATGGATATCGCCACCATCGCTCCCAAGCTTCTGACCAAGTGGGGCATGGCGGACGACCTTGATGTTTCCGATGAGATCAACGCCTGCTCCATCAATGTTACCGCAAACATCGACGGCGTTGAAGTTCCCTATCTCATCATGTTCAAAAACGAGACTCATAACCATCCCACCGAGATCGAGCCCTTCGGCGGCGCGGCGACCTGCCTCGGCGGTGCTATCCGCGATCCCCTCTCCGGCAGAAGCTATGTATATCAGGCGATGCGCATCACCGGCTGCGCCGATGTCAGAAAGCCCCACAGCGAGACTCTTGAGGGCAAGCTCTCCCAGAGGAAGATCTCTACCGGCGCTGCAGCTGGTTATTCCAGCTACGGCAACCAGATCGGCCTTGCTACCGGTATCGTAAAAGAGATCTATCACGACGGTTATGTTGCAAAGCATATGGAGCTTGGCGCGGTAATCGGCGCTGCTCCCAAGGAAAACGTAAGGCGTGAAAAGCCCCAGGACGGCGACCTCGTAATTTTGGTCGGCGGCGCTACCGGTCGTGACGGCTGCGGCGGTGCTACCGGCTCCTCCAAGGCTCATGACTTGAAGTCCCTTGAGACCTGCGGCGCGGAAGTTCAAAAGGGCAATCCTCCCACAGAGCGCGCTCTGCAGAGGCTTTTCAGAAATAAGGAAGCAGCTCAGCTCATCAAGAGATGCAACGACTTCGGCGCAGGCGGCGTTTGCGTAGCTATCGGCGAATTGGCAGACGGTCTGCTCATCAACCTCGACGCAGTTCCCAAGAAGTACGATGGCCTTACCGGCACCGAGCTTGCTATTTCCGAATCTCAGGAGCGCATGGCTGTTGTTGTCGGCGCTGAAGATGCAGAGAAGTTCCTCGCCCTTGCCGATCAGGAGAACCTGAACGGCGTTATCGTAGCCAGAGTCACCGAAGAGCCCAGGCTGGTCATGAAGTTCCGCGGCGGCACTATCGTTGATCTTGAAAGAAGCTTCCTTGATACCAACGGCGCCGCTCAGTTTGCAAAGGCTCATGTCGAAAAGGCAGACGCCGGCAATTACTTCAGCGAGAGGAATATTTCCTGGCTGGACAACCTCTCTCAGCTCAATGTCTGTTCTCAGAGAGGTCTGGTCGAAAGGTTTGACTCCTCCATCGGCGCGTCTTCCGTTCTGTATCCCTACGGCGGCAAGTTCTCCGCTACCGAGACTCAGGCGATGTGCGCTAAGATCCCCGTTCCCGGCGAGACCCGCACCTGCACCCTCATGGCGCACGGCTTCAGCCCCGATCTTTCCTATCAGTCTCCCTTCCACGGCGCGGTTTACGCGGTTCTCGAATCCGTGGCAAAGATTGCGGCAGCTGGCGGCAATGCAGAAAAAGCAAGGCTCACCCTGCAGGAATTCTTTGAAAAGCTCGGTACCGATCCCAAGCGCTGGGGCAAGCCCCTTTCCGCTCTGCTCGGTGCATTCCATGCTCAGCGCGAACTCGGCCTTCCCGCTATCGGCGGCAAGGACTCCATGAGCGGTTCGTTCGGCGATCTGGATGTTCCCCCCACTCTTGTAAGCTTCGCTGTAAGCGCGCAGGATATTGGCGACATCATCACTCCCGAACTCAAGGCAGCAGGTCACAAGCTTGCAGTGCTCAAGATCTCCCGCGACGAAAATATGCTGCCTGATCTCAAGGCCGCAATGGCAGGATTTAAGACCCTGAACGGCGAAATAAAGAAGGGCAATGTAATAAGTGCATATGTAGTAGGCGAAGGCGGCTATGCAGCAGCCATTTCCAAGATGGCATTCGGCAACCGCATCGGCGTCAACGTATTTGACGGCGTAAACCTGTTTACTCCCTATATCGGCGATATCATCGTTGAGTGCAGGAATGTACCTTTCGGCTTCACTGCTATCGGCGATACCATTTCTGAGGAAATGATCATTGCCGGCGGCAACACCGTTTCCATCGAGGAAGCATACTCCGCTTGGGAAAACACCCTCACCAAGGTGTTCCCCTCCAAGGTCGGCGAAGAGGGCAAGTACCCCGAAGTTACCAATAACGGCAGCACCCGCAACACCGCGCGTCCCGTTATCAAGACCGCAAAGCCCAGAGTATTCATCCCCGTATATCCCGGCACCAACTGCGAATATGATACCGCAAGGGCGTTCAATCTTGCAGGCGGCGAGGCGGATGTATTCGTTATCCGCAACCGTACCGCCGCTCAGATCGCAGAATCCATCGAGGAGATGGTAAGGCGCATCAACAATTCTCAGATCCTCATGCTGCCCGGCGGCTTCTCCGGCGGCGACGAGCCCGACGGCTCCGGCAAGTTCATTGCTGCAACCTTGAAGAATCCTCAGGTCGCAGAGGCTGTTATGAACCTGCTTTATAAGCGTGACGGTCTGGCCCTTGGTATCTGCAACGGCTTCCAGGCTCTTATCAAGACCGGTCTTGTGCCTTACGGCGAGATCAGGGAAACCGCTCCCACCGCTCCCACTCTTACCTTCAACACCGTTGGCCGCCATGCCGCAAGAGTGGTCTCCACCAAGATCACTTCCGTTAAGTCTCCCTGGTTTGCAGGCGTAGAAGAGGGCGATATCCACACCATCGCCATCTCCCACGGCGAAGGCCGCTTCGTCGGCACCGATGAGGAGATCCGCGCTCTGTTTGCAAACGGTCAGGTAGCGACCCAGTACGTAAACTTCGAAGGCGAGCCCGTCAAGGAAATGCCATTCAACCCCAACGGCTCCATGTACGCCATCGAGGGCATCACCTCTCCCGACGGCAGAGTCCTTGGCAAGATGGGTCACTCCGAGCGTATGGGCGACCATGTCGGCATCAACGCTCCCGGCAATACCGATCAGAAGCTCTTTGAGTCCGGTGTAAACTACTTTAAGTAATATAAGGCTTATAATAAGATAGCCTTAAAAATAAAAGGAGGAACCACACGATGACTAAAATTGGTGCACAGCTGTATACTGTCAGAATGCACTGCCAGACCCCCGAAGATCTCGCTGCTTCCTTTAAGAAAGTTGCGGATATCGGCTTCAAGAATGTCCAGATCTCCGGTATCGGCAAGGACATCCCCGTAGAGTTCGTTGCAGAGCAGCTTAAGAAGAACGATCTTAAGTGCATCGTAACTCACATTCAGTTCTCCGACATCACCGATAACTTCGAGGCTACCGTAAAGAAGCATAAGGCTTGGGAAAGCCCCTATATCGGCATCGGCGGCCTGCCCCAGGAGTATCGCAGCGAAGAAGGCTTCTGGGCATTTGCAAAGCTCGCTGACGAATGGGCAAAGAAGCTGCGCGACAACGGCCTGCAGTTCGTATATCATAACCACAACTTCGAGTTCGTGAAGTACGGCGACAAGCGCGCTCTGGAGATCCTCATGGAAAACACCTCTGACGCAGTTCAGTTCGAGCAGGACACCTACTGGGTACAGAAGGCCGGCGCAGATCCCATCGAATGGATCTACAAGAACAAGGGCCGCGGCGATATCATCCACTTCAAGGATATGGGTATGGGCCCCGAGCGCGAGAACATCATGCTCTCCCTCGGTCAGGGCAACATGCACTATGATGGTGATAACGGCATCCTCGCAGCCTGCGACGCTTGCGGCGTAAAATACGCTTTCATCGAGCAGGATGTTTGCCCCAAGGATCCCTTCGAGTGCCTCAAGGAAAGCCGCGACTTCCTCATGAAGTACGGTTGGACCGACTAATTCGGTTTTTTCAGGGACGGTTTACCGTCCCTTTTTTATTTTGCTTTTTTAGTGTAAACAGCGGGAATATTTGGTATAATGAATATGTAAGGATAATTTGGGAGGTGTTTTTGTTGAGCGAATTTGGAAAGTTTGAGCGCGTATTTGTTTTTGTTATGGACGGAGTCGGCATTGGCGAAGCACCCGATGCAGCTGATTACGGCGACCAAGGCTCTCATACATTAAAACATGCTATGGCAGGCAGGAAGGTTTTACCCACCTTTTATAAGCTTGGGCTTTATAACATAGACGGCGCGAATATGGGAGTCGGGAATCCGGAACCCATAGCGGCACATATGCGGCTCATGGAGGTCTCAAAGGGCAAGGACACCACCACCGGGCATTGGGAGCTTATGGGAATAGAGCTGAAAGAGCCCTTCCCGACCTATCCGGACGGATTCCCCAAGGACTTTATGGATGAGCTTGAAAGAAGATGCGGCGTGGGCTTTTTGGGAAATGAGGCGGCTTCCGGCACCGAGATAATCGAAAGGCTGGGCAAAGAACACATCAGTACCGGCAAGCCGATCATCTATACCTCCGCAGATTCGGTTCTGCAGCTTGCAGCTCATACGGATATCGTGCCCCTTGAAAGGCTTTATGAGCTGTGCACCATAGCACGTAAGATGAGCAGCGTTGGCAGGGTGATCGCAAGACCGTTTGTGGGTGAGCCGGGCAATTTTAAGCGTACCTCAGACAGGCGTGATTTTTCGCTCGATCCGCCCGAAAATGCGCTTGACAGGTTAAGCGCAAAGGGCTTTGAAACAGTCGGTGTGGGAAAGATCGAGGATATTTTCAATTTCAGAGGGCTTACGCAGTCATATCATACCACGAGCACCGCATCCTCTATGGAAAAAGCAGCACAGCTTGCAGATGAGGCTTTTTCCGGTCTTGTTTTTGTGAATCTCATCGATTTTGATATGCATTACGGGCACAGAAACGATGTGGAGGGCTTTGCCGACGAGATGGAAAGGCTCGATAAGAGATTTGAGGATTTCATGTCGCACTTAAAAGATGGCGACTGCATGATGATAACCGCAGATCACGGCTGCGACCCCCTGACCGAATCCACGGATCACAGCAGGGAATATGTGCCGCTGCTTGTTTACGGCAAGGGCATCGAGCCTAAGAATCTTGGTACCAAAAGATCGTTTGCCTATGTTTCCAAGGCGGTTGAAGCAATGCTTGAAGCCTGATTGGCAAATATTTGTTCGTGACTATTGACAAAGCAATATCGGATTGATATAATTTCAATAACTGATAAAGAAAGGAGGCGCCGGCAGGCATGAAGAAGAATTTCATCAATTTTGAGATCGATGCGTATGAGTCCGTTTTTCAGGTATCTCTCAGAGCTGTCAAAGGGATAAGTCTGCCTGTGCGTCGCTGTATTTGACATAAGATAGCGTTAAATAGCGGCCGCGGGCAATATGACCGCGGTTTTTTTACGTATTTGTGCAGGTAAAGCTGCGGGCATAGCAATGAACTTCGTATCAACATCGGTTAAAATACAGACAGAAAGAAGGATCTTATGAACAGACGTCACCTAAAACTCTGCCTTGATCTGCTGAAGGGCAATTTCTTGCCGTACTTCGGTTCGATCGCGGCGATGCTGTGCAATGTTGCGCTTGGTTTTGCAAGCCCGCTGGTGCTGGGCTGGACGATCGACTCGTTCATCGGGCAAAAGCCGCTTGACGCACCTGCCATAATCGTTAATTTTGTTGAAAAGATCGGCGGCACGGGCTATGTTGCGCGCAACCTTTGGATATGTGCTCTTGCGCTGCTTACCATCAGCTGCTTAAATGGCGTCATCTCCTTCTGTCAGGCAAAATGGTCTTCCACCGCAAGCGAAAACATCGCAAAGAGCCTGAGAGACAGAATGTACGACCACATTCAGAGCCTTTCCTACAACTATCATGTAAAGGTCGAAACGGGCGATCTGCTTCAGAGATGCTCCTCCGACGTTGAAACGGTAAGAAGATTTCTTTCCGCACAGCTCATGCAGATCGTGCGCGCTGTAGCGCTGGTATCCACCGCGCTTGCGATACTTCTGCCGCTGTCGGGCAAGATGACCTTTATTGCTATCGTTTCCATGCCCCCAATCTTCCTTTTCTCCGCCTTCTATTTCAAAAAGGTCATCGCGACCTTCCGCGACGCCGACTATTCCGAAGGTGCGCTGTCCGCAACGCTTCAGGAGAACCTCTCCGGCATGCGCGTTGTGCGTGCGTTCGGTACTCAGCACCATGAGATCGATAAGTTTGAAGAGCGATGCAAGGATTTCAGGGATAAGATATTCAAGGTCAACCACGAGAGCGCAAAGTTCTGGTCGATTTCCGACGGTATGGCGGTCGTGCAGCGTGCTCTTTTGCTGTGCTTCGGTATTTTTGAGGTCGTGCGCGGCAATATCACGGTCGGTACCCTGACCATATTCTATTCCTACGAAAACCAGCTCATGTGGCCCGTAAGGCAGCTTGGGCGTACCCTTGCAGATATGGGTAAGGCAACGGTTGCTCTTGAGCGTATCGACGAGGTACTTCGCCAGAAGCCCGAAAGCCACGGCGAGGAAAACAAGGTCACACCCGAACTCGATAAAGAGATCGTATTTGAAAACGTAAAGTTTGCTTACGAGAAGGATAAGCCCGTGCTTGACGGCATTTCCTTTACCGCAAAGCCGGGCGAGACTGTCGCTATACTCGGCGCAACGGGCTCGGGCAAGAGCACGCTGATGTACCTTTTGCAAAGGCTTTATGATTACGATTCCGGTTCTATCAAGATCGGCGGTGTGGAGCTGCGTGATATCGACAAGAAGCATCTTAGAACTCATGTCGGTATAGTGCTTCAGGAGCCCTTCCTCTATTCCAAGACCATCAGGGAAAACATCGCCATCACCAACCCCGATATGAAGGACGAGGAGATATTCGAAGCCGCAAGGACCGCCGCTGTGCATGATGTTATCAACGAATTCGAAAACGGCTATGAGACCATGGTTGGCGAAAAAGGCGTTACCCTGTCGGGCGGTCAGAAACAGCGTGTTTCCATAGCAAGAACGCTTCTCAAGGATAACGATATACTTATCTTTGACGATTCTCTCTCCGCTGTTGATACCGAGACCGATGCTCAGATAAGAAAGGCACTTTCTCAGCGTACCAAGCAGACCACCACCTTCATTATCGCGCACAGGATCACCACCCTTATGCAGGCCGATAAGATCCTCGTGCTTGAAAACGGCAAGGTCGCTCAGAACGGTACTCATAAAGAGCTTATCGAGCAGGACGGTCTGTACAGAAGGATATTCAATATCCAGACTTCGCTGGAGGAAGAGCTCCAGGGCGAAGTTGCGTCATAAACAGGAGGCAGTATGCAGTTTACACAGGAACAGGAATATACCAAACGGTTTGATTTCGGGCTGTGGAAGCAGATCCTTATATATGCCCGCCCGTATAAAAAGAACCTCATAACACTCATGATCTGCATGGGTCTTACCGCCGTGCTGGATGCGCTCTATCCGCTCATGACCAGCTACGCGATAGACAACATCATTGAAACATCGAGCCTTAACAAAATGCCAATGTTCATAGTGACCTATGCGCTAATGGCATGCGGCTCCACGCTTTCGACTTATATCTTCATCAAGCAGAGTGCAAGGATAGAGACAGGCATCTGCTACGATGTACGAATGAAGGGCTTTAAGCGCCTGCAGGAGCTTTCCTTCACTTTCTATGACAGAACTCCCACCGGTTATCTCATGGCTCGTATGACCAGCGACGTTCAGCGCCTTGCCGATATCATCGGCTGGGGTATGGTCGATATCGTATGGGCTATCGCGATGATAATCTTCTCCTGCACAATTATGTTTTTGAGGGATTGGAGACTTGCGCTGCTTGTTGTCAGCGTTGTTCCCCTGCTGGCTGTCGTATCTTTGTATTTCCAGAAAAAGATACTCGCAGTTTGGCGTGAGGTCAGGAAGACCAATTCCCAGATTACCGGCTCCTTCAACGAGGGCATCGTGGGCGCAAAGACCACCAAGACCCTTGTGCGCGAGGACAGGAACTTTTCGGAGTTTAAGGATATCACCGCAAGGATGAAGAAATCCTCCGTCCATGCTTCCGTGCTTTCCGCGATCTATATGCCCATTGTTACCGCAATCGGCACTCTGGCTACCGGTATAGCGCTTTGGAAGGGCGGCTATGATGTGTTCACCGGCGCAATGACTCTGGGTACCTTCACCATCTTCATCAACTATTCCATGCAGATGTTTGAACCCATCCAGAATATCGCCAGAATGTTCACCGAGCTTCAGAGCGCGCAGGCTGCTGCCGAGCGTATCGTGTCCCTCATCGAGACTGAGCCCGATATCAAGGACAGGGATGACGTTATTGAAAAATACGGCGATCAGATCAACCCCAAAAAGGAAAACTGGGAACCGATCCGCGGCGACGTGGAATTCGAAAACGTATCCTTTGCCTATAAG